>DATFRR010000122.1:0-4676 GCA_035263025.1 Micromonosporaceae bacterium | reverse complement strand
GGACACCACGCACAACCCGGAGTTCACGATGCTCGAGGCATATCAGGCGTACGCCGACTACACCGACATGCGCGAGCTGGCCCGAGCGCTGGTGCTCGCGGCGGCCACGGCGGCGTACGGCCGACCGGTCGCGCGGCGGGCCGATGGCACCGAGACGGACATCGGCGGCGAGTGGTCGGTGGTCACCGTGCACGACGCGGTCGCGGCCGCGTTGGACAAGCCGGTGGATCCGGGTACGCCCGCGGAAACGCTCGCCGGATGGGCACGCGCCGCCGGTGTGCCGTTGGACTCATCGTGGAACCGCGGGCAGGTGCTGCTCGAGTGCTACGAACGACTCGTGGAGGCGCACACCGTCGCGCCGACGTTCTATGTGGACTTCCCGGTCGAGGTGTCGCCACTCGCTCGTACCCATCGCGACGATCCGCGCCTGGCCGAGCGCTGGGATCTGGTCGCGTACGGCATGGAGATCGGCACCGCCTATTCGGAGCTGACCGATCCGCTGGAGCAGCGGCGACGGCTCACTGCGCAGTCGCTGCTCGCCGCTCGTGGTGATGCCGAGGCGATGGATCTCGACAACGACTTCCTGACCGCGCTGGAATACGCGATGCCGCCCACCGGTGGACTCGGGCTCGGTGTCGACCGCGTGGTGATGGCGCTATCCGGCCGTACCATCCGCGAAGCGATCGCGTTCCCGCTCGTGAAGCCGTCGGCGCGCGGCTAACGACACACCGCGGGCCGGCCCGCCGTCGTAGCAGGCCGGCCCGCCGTGGTGGCGGACCGGCCCGCCGTGGTGGCGGACCGGCCCGAGCGCGGTGTTTGTCGCTTACTCCGTCTGTCCTGTTTCGACGATGTGCGTCGGCGTGTGGTGCACGGCCGGTACGCTGCCCAGCCGGCCCGCCTGGTAGTCCTCGAACGCGGTGATGAGCTCGGCGCGCGTGTTCATCACGAACGGTCCCATGAACGCCACCGGTTCCCGGATCGGCCGGCCGCCGAGCAGCAGGACGTCGAGGTTCGGCGAGCGGCTCTCCTGGCGCTCGTCTGCCTTAATGGTCAGCGTGTCGCCGGCACCGAACACGGCGAGCTGTCCCATCTGGAACGGACGGCCGTTCGGGCCGACCGAACCGCGACCGGCAAGACCGTAGGCGAGCGCGTTGAAGTCCGCGCGCCACGGCAGCGAAAGCTCGGCGCCGGGGCTCAGCGTGGCGTGGATGAGCGTGATCGGTGTGTACGTCGAACCTGGTCCTTGGTGTCCAGCGAGGTCACCGGCGATGACGCGCAGCAGCGCGCCGCCGTCCGGCGAGGCGATCAACGCCGACTCCATCGCGCGCAGATCCTGATAGCGCGGTGCCACGAACTTCTGCGCACGCGGCAGGTTGACCCATAGCTGGACGCCGTGGAACAGACCGCCACTGACCACGAGGTCCTCCGGCGGCGCCTCGATATGGAGAATCCCGCCGCCGGCCGTCATCCATTGCGTGTCGCCGTTGGTGATGATGCCGCCGCCACCGTTCGAGTCGTGGTGCACGAACGTGCCGTCCATGATGTACGTGACCGTCTCGAAACCGCGGTGCGGGTGCCACGACGTGCCCTTCGCCTCGCCGGGCGCGTAGTCGACCTCGCCCATCTGGTCCATGTGCACGAAGGGATCGAGCTCGGCCAGGTCCACGCCGGCGAATGCGCGCCGGACCGGGAAACCCTCGCCCTCGTACCCGCTCGGTGCGGTGGTCACCAGCCGAACCGGGCGCTGCCGCGCGACAACCGGGTCAGGCGTGGCCAACCGTGGCAACACGGTGATGTCGGGAACGGTAACCGCAGGCATGACGTCCTCCCATATCCACCGTAGCGGTCCTGCGCGGTCCGGCTCCGGTGGTCAAAATTATTTGACGCGGAAACTATCTGCCACCGGAACAACGGTCGGCGCGCGGATATGCCCGGCACCCCGGCCGGCACCGTACGCCGCGTGTGACGGCCGCCACGCAACGTTTGAACCCACCGCGCCCGCGCGTCGTGTCCCTAGGTGGAGAGCCCACGTGCGCAGGCGAACCAAGATCACAACGAGCGCCGGTCGGAAGGTCGGCGGCTGAGGAGAGATGATCACGATGCGCAACCTGTCCTGGCGGAAAGTTTCGTCGGCCGTCCGGGTGGGCGTCCCACTCGCGGCGGTCCTCGTGCTGGCGGTGGCGTGTGCTTCGTCCGGGGGTAGCTCGAACTCGGCCGGTTCCGGCGGGTCTGGCAGCTCGACGGTCATGACGCACAGTGGACCGTCCGGCACGTATCTGACCGATGGCAACGGCAAGACGCTTTACCTCTTCGCGGCGGACACGGGTACGTCGTCCATGTGCACCGGTGGGTGCGCACAACTGTGGCCACCGTTCACGGTCAGCGGCCAAGCGACCGCGGGCAGCGGCGCGACCGCCAGCGACCTCGGCACGACCAAGCGTTCCGACGGCAAGACGCAGGTTACCTACAACGGTCACCCGCTCTACTATTACGCGGGCGACTCGTCGGCTGGGCAGACCAACGGCGAGGGCAGCAACCAGTTCGGTGCCGAATGGTGGATGGTCGACGCCAGCGGCAATGCGATCCAGAGCGGTGCCGGCGCGAGTTCCTCTGGCCCCGGCGCGGGTGGCGCTTGGAGCTGATGGGATGACAGGAGATAGGTGACCGCGTTCCTATCCCGCTCGGGCGACACCGAGCAATCGTTGGCCGATCGGCCGCCCCTTGTCGAACAAGGCGAGCGGCGGCCGATCGGCTTTTGGCCGCTGCTTGGTGTCGCGGTCACGGCGACGGGCGGGCCACTCGCGCTGGCCGCGCTGTATGCCCCGACGATCGTCGCCGATGCGAGCGCCTCAGCGGGACTGGCCATGGTGGCCGCGGCCGTGGTGTTCCTCGTACCGCTCGCGATCTGGCTCGGCTACGTCAAGCACGTCAACAGCGAGGGCGGGCTGTACGCGTTTGTCGAGGCGGCCGTCGGCCGTCGCATCGCGCTCGTGCAAGCCGGGCTCTGGATTTTCAGCTACGTGCTCTACCTGCTCTACACCACGGCGACGATCGTCTACGACACGCTGCCCGCGGTGTCGCCCTCGATCAAGCCGGCGCAGCCGTGGCTCGAGATCGGCATCCCGGTCGCGCTGGCCGCCGTGATGCTCGCCGGACGCGCCGCGACGTTGGCGGTCACCGGTCTCCTCGCGATCGGGCAGCTCGTTCTCGTCGGCGTGCTTGCCGGCGTCACCATCGCGCACAACTCGCCGGGTGGATCGGCGTTCACCGCCGATGCGCCGGCCGGTTCCCTTGCCGTCGCGACCGCGCAGACCTCATTGCTCTACATCTGCGCGAGCCTGCCGCTGTTCCTCGGCGGCGAGGTGGCGCGTCCGGCATCGGTGACGATGCGACGCGGACTGATCACGGCGTACGTGTTGACCGCGGTCGGTGTCGTCGCCGCGGTCGCGCCGCTCGCCGCCGACCCGGCGTTTACGCGTGACGAGCTTCCGGGCGTCGCGGTGGCGCGCGTGTTTTCCGGCCACGCGCTCGCGATCACGATCGGCGTCGGGGTCGCGGCCAGCATCGCCGGCGTGATGCTGGTCGAATACCTCGCGCTCAGCCGGCTGATCCATGCCGTGACGTCGTGGCGGATCCGACGCGTCATCGGCGGGTTGGCGATCGCGCTCGTGGTCACCGCGCCGATCAGCCTGATCAACCCGGATGAGTTCTACGAGAACCTGCTCAAGCCGTCGCTTGTCGCGCTGTGGCTGAGTCAGGCGATGGTGTTCCTGGTCTACCCCATCTTCGTACGCCGGCGCGGCGGCCGACAGGCACCGGCGTGGGCGCTCAGCGTGCTCGCCACCGCGTTCGCCGTCTACGGCATTTGGGCCACGCTGCACCACGTCAGCAGCTGACGCCGCCACGTGAGCCGAGGTGGCAAAGCTGACGCCGCTGCGTCGGGGCGGGACCACGGGCCGAGCGCCGCGGATCGCAGACGGCTGACCGCCGCTCCCGTAGCGGACGTGGTTAGCTGTCACCCGACAGCGGACGAGAGGCGGCGTACATGGCGAACTTAACCGGACACGAGTTCCATCTCGCGAGTCGCCCGGTCGGCTGGCCGACGCCGGAGAACTTCGCGTTCGTCGACGTCGAGGTGCCCGATCCGGGCCCGGGCCAGGTGCTTGTGCGGAATACGTACATGTCCGTCGACCCGTACATGCGCGGCCGGATGAACGATGTGCGCAGCTATGTGCCACCGTTCCAGGTCGGCAAGGCGCTGGACGGCGGCGCGATCGGCGAGGTGATCGCGTCCGGAAGCGACACGATCCCGGTCGGTGCAACGGTGCTGCACTCGCTCGGCTGGCGCGATCTCGCGCTACTCGACGCGAAGCACGCCCGAATCGTCGATCCACTTGCCGCGCCGACCCCGGCGACCTACCTGGGTGCGCTTGGTACCACCGGATTCACCGCGTACGTCGGCTTGCTCGACATCGCCGGCCTGCGCGAGGGCGATGTCGTGTTTGTTTCCGGCGCGGCCGGCGCGGTCGGCAGCGTCGCCGGCCAGATTGCGAAGCTGCGTGGCGCCTCCCGCGTGATCGGCAGCGCCGGCTCAGCGGCGAAGGTCAACCATCTCGTCGACAAGCTTGGGTTCGATGCCGCGTTCAACTACCACGACGGTCCGGTGCACCGCCAAC
>DATFRR010000121.1:0-3692 GCA_035263025.1 Micromonosporaceae bacterium | reverse complement strand
GTGCACACGCTGACGTGCTATCCGGTCGCCACGTACGGCACCGACGCACAGCGCAACCGGTTCCTGCCGGACATGCTCGGCGGCGAGCTGCTCGGCGCGTACTGCCTCTCGGAGCCGCAGGGCGGTTCGGACGCCGCGAATCTCGCGACAAAGGCCGTGGCGGACGGCGACGAATACGTCGTGTCGGGCACGAAGGCGTGGATCACCCATGCCGGCGTCGCCGACTACTACAACGTGTTCTGCCGCACCGGCGGGCCGGGCGCCGCCGGGATCTCGTGCCTGCTCGTGGATTCGTCGACGGCAGGCGTCAATCCGCTGGCCCGCGAGCGCACGATGGGTCTGCGCTCGTCGCCGGTCGCGCAGATCGCGTTCGACGGCGCACGGGTGCCGACCGATCGGCTCATCGGCGAGGCGGGCATCGGCTTCCGCATCGCGATGAGCGCGCTGGACTCCGGCCGTCTCGGCATCGCGGCGTGTGCGGTCGGCCTCGCGCAGGCCGCGCTCGACTACGCGGTCGAATACGCGGGCGGCCGAGAGCAGTTCGGCAAGCCGATCGCGTCGTTCCAGGGCATCGGATTCATGCTGGCCGACATGGCCACACAGGTGTCGGCGGCCCGTGCCCTACTGCTGTCCGCCGCGCGGCTACGCGACGCCGGTCGCCCGTTCTCGGCGGAGGCGGCGAAGGCCAAGCTGTTCGCGACGGACATGGCGATGCGCGTCACGACCGACGCGGTTCAGGTGCTTGGCGGGTACGGGTACGTCGCCGACCACCCGCTGGAGCGCTACATGCGTGAGGCGAAGGTGCTGCAGATCGTCGAGGGTACGAACCAGATCCAGCGCGTCGTCATCGCGCGGTCCCTGACGAAGGCCTGAGCGGCGCACCGCCGCACTGGGCCGAACCATCCACGACTGGCCTGGCGGACGTCGCGGCTACATGTGGAACGCGGTGGCGTGGCGCGGTTCGTAGAGCCCGATCTGGCCGCCGCCGGGCAGCGTCACAGTTGTCACGAGGCCGTAGCCGCGATCGCTCACCTCGGTCGTCGGCACGCCGCGCGCGGCTAAATCCGCCACGGTGGCACGGATGTCGTCGCACATGAGGTGCATCTCGGTGAACTCAGGTCCGTCGGTCGGATGTACGCCAACCTCGGTCGGTGGCGTCTTGAAGATCAGCCAGCCGGGGTCGGGACCCGCGTCCTCGACGTACGGCCAGCCGAGGACGTCCCGGAAGAACGCGCGATCGGCGGCCGGATCGTGGCTGTAGAGCAGCACGTGCAACGCATTGATCATGTGCACCGATGCTACCGGCGGTCGCACACGGGCGCTCGGGAACCGCTGCGCGCCAGCGCCGTCACAGTCGCGGGAACGTCCGCGTCATGCGCGGCGACTCGATGACGAGCGACGCGGGCCCGACGATCAGCGGATCCGGCTGGCCGACCACGCCGCTGTCCCGGCCGTCGTAGGGCAGGCGGCTCAACACGTAGCGCATCGCTTCGATACGAGCCCGCTTCTTGTCGTTGCTCTTCACCACGGTCCACGGCGCGTCGGCGGTGTCCGTGTAGAAGAACATTGCTTCCTTCGCCTCGGTGTACTCGTCCCACTTCTCCAGCGAGGCGAGGTCCATCGGGGACAGCTTCCACTGCCGGACCGGATCGACCTGGCGGATGATGAACCGGGTGCGTTGCTCGTCCTGCGACACCGAGAACCAGAACTTCACGAGGTTGATTCCGGAGCGGACCAGCATCCGTTCGAGTTCCGGCGCCTGCCGCATGAACTCGAGATACTCGGCCCGTTCGCAGAATCCCATCACGCGCTCGACGCCGGCGCGGTTGTACCACGAACGGTCGAACAGCGTGATCTCGCCGGCCGACGGCAGGTGGTGGATGAAACGTTGGAAGTACCACTGCGTGGCTTCGCGTTCGGTTGGCTTCTCCAGCGCGACGACGCGGGCACCGCGCGGATTCAAGTGCTCCATGAACCGCTTGATGGTGCCGCCCTTGCCGGCCGCGTCGCGCCCCTCGAACAGGATGACCAGTCGTTCGCCGGTGTCGCGTACCCAGTTCTGCAGCTTCAGCAGCTCGATCTGCAGCAGCCGCTTCGCGTGGTCGTAGTCGGCGCGGGGCATTCGCTCGTCGTACGGATAATCCTCCCGCCACGTGTCGACCGGGGAGCCGTCGCGCTTGAGCAGCACGGGGTCGTCATCGTCGTCATCGCACACCTGATAGCCGTCGAGCAGCTCGTCGGACATTGACACGGCAAATGACGTGCCGTTGCCGGATCGGGCCGCCGGCACCCGCGTACCCGGCATCGACCTGCGTGACGTCGCCGCTTCCCGGTCTGACATGGCCGCCTCCCGCCAGTGCGCCACAGCCTAGGCACCGTGGGAGAACCGGAGGTAGCGGCCGAGTGAACGCCGTGCACGCGAGCTGTCGAGCCGGGTGAACGCCGCGCGCACGCGAGGCGTGGAGCCGGGTGATGGCCGAGCGGCGCGGGCGTCACATCTCGACGGTTGGCCGCACCTCGACGCTGCTCATGCCGAGCAGCGTCGGCCATCCCTTGGCGATCTCGACGGCTTCGTCGATCGAATCGGCGTTGAGCATGATGACCCCGCCGATGACCTCCTTCAACTCGATGTACGGACCGTCCGTGACGACGAGCTCGCCGTCCGGCCCGGGTCGGATGGTCTTCGCGGTCGAGGCCAGGTCCAGCTGCGCATTGCCAGGACCGATCTTGCCGGCCGCCGACCAACGCTCGAACCATCTCTCGATCTGGGCCATCGCGCTGGCGCGCTGCTCGGGCGACGCGTCATGCCAGTCCGCCTCGACACCGTTGATCAACATCGCGTATCGCATCTCGCCGTTCCCATCTCGTCGGGGTCGCCCGTAGGTCGTTGCCGCATCCGTTGTCACGTACGACGAACGGATTAGCGCGGAATCGACAGCGCTGACGGTAGCTTGTCCAGTGTGGAAGACATCGACCGGCAGATCGTGGCAGCGCTCGCGAACGACGGGCGGATGTCTTATACGGACCTGGCGGAGCAGGTCGGGCTGTCGGTGTCCGCGGCGCACCAGCGGGTGCGTCGGCTCGAGAACCGGGGCGTCATCAAAGGCTACGGCGCGCGCGTCGACCATGACGCGCTGGACGCGCCGCTGACCGCGTTCATCGCGATCCGGCCGATCGACGCCGCGGCGCCGGACGACGCGCCGGAGCGGCTCTCGAACCTCGCCGAGATCGAGTCGTGCTATTCGGTTGCCGGTGAGGATTTCTACCTCCTGCTGGTACGCGTCGCCAACCCGGCCGCGCTGGAACGCCTGCTGCAGGACATCCGTACGGCGGCGAACGTGACGACGCGGACGACCGTCGTGCTCTCCACACCCTTCGAAGGACGCCCGCCGCGAATGTCCGGGTAGGCGTCAGCTAGGCGTCAGCTCGGATCGTCACCAAGCGCGCGGCGCGCGACTGGTCGTTCGTTCCAGCGGTGCAGCACCGGTCGACCGTGCTCGAACCCGAACGCGGAAATCGTTGCGGTATCCAGTAGGTAGAGCGCACCGGCGGCGACCGGTTGGCCGAGCCAACGCGCGGTGGCCACTCGTGACGAATGGCCGTGTCCGATCAGCACGACGTCCCGGTCGTCGGCGTCCGCATCGAGGTATGACCGCGCACGATCGAGGACGCGGTCGAGACGGGCGCCGACC
>DATFRR010000120.1:0-5776 GCA_035263025.1 Micromonosporaceae bacterium | reverse complement strand
CTACAGCCTCACCGTGTGCGGGCTCTTCGGGACGAGCGCGCTCTACCACCGCCGGGTGTGGTCGCCGCGCGGCTATCAGGTGATGCGGCGCCTCGACCATTCCATGATCTTCGTATTCATCGCCGGAACGTACACGCCGTTCTCCGTGCTGTTGCTCTCGCACACGACGGCGATCGTCATCCTGTCGATCGTCTGGGGCGGCGCGATCCTCGGCGTCGGCATGAAGCTCATCACGCCGAATGCGCCTCGGTGGCTGTCCGCGCCGGTCTACGTCGCGCTCGGCTGGGTGGCCATCCTCGTGCTGCCCGAGATCGCGCGCGGCGGCGGTATGGCGGCGCTCGTACTGTTGCTCGCCGGCGGGATGCTCTACACCGTCGGCGCGGTGTTCTACGCGCTGCGCCGTCCGAACCCGTGGCCGAAGACGTTCGGCCACCACGAGTTCTTCCATGCGTGTACGTTGCTCGCCGCGCTGTGCCATCAGATTGCGCTCTACTTCGTGTTGCTCCGCTAGGCCGGCGTGCAGGATCGGGGCCGGTATCCCCGATCGGTTCGGAACGCGGCGCGAGGCGGGGATCTAGGCTGTGCACATGACGTCCCGCACCCTCGTGATCATGCGGCACGCGAAGGCGGAACAGTCGGAGTCGCTGCCCGACGTCAAGCGCCAACTGACCTCACGCGGTCGCGACGACGCGCGCGCGGCCGGCGCCTGGCTGGGTGCGCAGCAACTGGCGCCGGACGTCGTGCTGTGCTCGCCATCGATGCGCACCCGCGGCACCTGGCACGAGGTGGCGATCGGGCTCGCGGAGTCCGACACGCGTGTCTCGCCGACCGTCCAGTACGACGACGACCTCTACGTGGCCGGCGTGAACGCCACGCTCGAACTCATCCGCGGGCTCCCGAGCGACGCGACCGTGGCACTCGTGATCGGTCACAATCCGACGGTTTCCGCCGTGTCACTTCGCCTCGACGAGCACGCGGCACGATCCGCCGCTGGGCTACGTACCTCCGGACTCGCGGTCCACAACGTGGACGGCGACTGGGCGGACTGCTTCGCCGCACCGATGACGATGGAGCACACCGCCCGAGGGTGACCGGAGCGCCGCGGTGGGCACTCACAGCCAGCTCACATGGATTGTCGGTTAGGCGTCAGACGGTCGACGCCAACGACAGCGGCCGATACGGTCCCGCCCATGAACGTCCGATTTCGCCTCGCGGCAGCGGCCGTGGCCACGGCAATGATGTGCGCGCTGGTCGCCGCGTGCTCGCATGCGTCAAACGGCACCGGAAGTGTCGGACAGGCGGGCGGCGCGCCGACCGATGCCGGGTTCGGCAGCCCCGCGCCCGCGCCGACGCCGAGCGCGGGCGCCACGCAGGGCAACTCGCATGGTGGCGGCAACCCCGGCGGCGGCACCTCGTCATCATCCTCGCCGGCCAGCGGCGGCAAGGGTTCCATCCCGGTGTTCACCTTCGCGGGCAGCAACTATTCGGTCGCCGGGACGGGTTCGTGCCACTGGATTCTCGACGGCGCCGACCACCTCCAGCTTTGGGTCGACTTCACCATCTCGTATTCCGGTTTCCTCGGGCCGTCGCCGGTCGCGTGGTCGGCTGGCAATGACAAGGACAGCTACAGCGCGAGCAATACCGCGTCGACGTTCCCAACGACAATCACCGTGAAGCTCGGCGGCACAATACTGTTCGAGCAGAGTAAGTGGCCGGGCACCACGGTCACCGTCACGATGACGTTGACGCCACAGGGATCCGACGGCAACGCCGGCGACAACACCGCATCGGTTCGCGTGACCGTGCCGGCCTTCGCGCCCGGCGTCGACCTGCTCGAACCGCTCACCTGCAGCTGACGGTGTCGGCCGCATCGGCGCCACACGATCGACCGCGGCCAGCGGCAGCCAAGGTTTAGAACGCCGCCTCGTCCAGATCCATCACGTCGAGCGTCGTCGACGCCACGATGCGTCGGTCGGCGCCGAGACGCGGCAACACCTCGCGAGCGAAGAACTGGGCCGCGGCCACCTTGCCTTGGTAGAACGCACGATCCGCGTCGGAGAGGCCGTCGCGCGTGAGCGCAGCGAGCGCGACGGCCGCTTGGCGCTGTAGCAGCCAGGCGACCAGCAGGTCGCCGAGCGCGAGTAGGACACGTCGCGAGGTGAGCCCGACCTTGTAGAGCTCACGCGGGTCTTGCTGGGCCGCCGCCATCCAGCTCGTGAGCGTGCCGATCATCTGTGACACGTCACCGAGGGCACGGGACAGCGCCTGGCGTTCCTCGGTCAGCGCGTCGGCCGACGCAATGTCGTCGATGAACGCCTGAATCTGTCCCGCGACCGTGCCGAGTGCAACGCCACCGTCCTTTGCGATTTTCCGGAACACCAGATCGAGACTCTGTATGGCGGTTGTGCCCTCGTAGAGCGTGTCGATCTTCGCATCGCGTACGTATTGCTCGAGCGGGTAGTCCTGCAGGAATCCGGAGCCACCGAAGGTTTGCAGCGCCTCGTGACCAAGCAGCTCGTACGCCCGCTCGGAACCGCAGCCCTTCACGATCGGGAGCAGGAAGTCGTTGACGCGTTCCGCGGTCGTCGCCGCGGTCTCGTCGCCAGCAACCTCGGCAACCCGCGCGGCGTCCTGCCACGATGCCGTGTAGCAGACCAACGCGCGCAATCCCTCGGCGTACGCCTTCTGCAGCATCAACGATCGGCGGACATCGGGATGATGAGTGATTGTCACGCGCGGCGCGCTCTTGTCCGACTGTCTCGTGAGATCGGCGCCCTGCACACGGCTCTTCGCATAGTCGAGTGCATTCAAGTATCCGGTGGACAACGTCGCAATCGCTTTGGTGCCAACCATCATGCGGGCGTACTCGATGACGAGGAACATCTGGCGGATGCCGTCGTGTTGGTCGCCGAGCAGCCAGCCCTTTGCGGGTGTGCCGTGCCCGCCAAACGTGACCTCGCACGTCGTGGAAGCCTTCAGGCCCATCTTGTGCTCGACGTTCGTGACGAACACGCCGTTGCGATCGCCCAACTCGCCGGTGTCCGGATCGAAGTGGAACTTCGGCACCACGAAGAGCGACAGGCCTTTCGTACCAGGGACGCCGACGGACCCGCCATCCTGGTCGCCGCCTGCCGCGACCGGCCGCGCGAGCACGTAGTGAACGATGTTGTCGGTCAGGTCGTGCTCGGCACTGGTGATGAAGCGCTTGACGCCCTCGAGGTGCCACGAGCCGTCTGGTTGCGGGATCGCCTTCGTGCGTGCGGCGCCCACGTCGGAGCCGGCGTCCGGTTCGGTGAGCACCATCGTCGAGCCCCAGCGCTTGGCCGCGAAGAGCTTCGCCCAACGCTTCTGCTCCGGCGTGCCCTCGCGCCACAACGTAGTCGCGAACGACGGACCCGAGGCATACATCCAGATCGGCGCATTGGATCCCAGCACCAGCTCGGCGAACGACCACCACAACGCGCGCGGCGCTGGCGTGCCATCGAGGTCACCGGGCAGATCCATGCGCCAGAACTCGGCGTCCATGAACGACTCGTATGACTTGCGGAACCCGTCGGGCATCACGACCGAATGCGTTGCGGGGTCGAACTCCGGCGGCTCCCGATCGGCGGCCAGGTAGCTCGCGGCCAGATCCTCGCGCGCCATTCGGGCGGCCTCCGCGAGCACGCTGCGGGCCGTGTCCACGTCCATATCCGGGTACGCCTCGCTGCCCATCAGCTTGTCCACACCGAACACCTCGAACAGGTTGAACTCGATGTCACGCAGGTTGGCCTTGTAGTGACTCATGCACGTCCCCCGAGAGGTTCGAGATCGCATGGCGATCCCGGCTGGTTGTTCCACGGTATTACTCGCCAGTAACTTACGACAACGCTTTGCCACTTAGGCCACACCAGTTGTGGCTGCGGTCACAGGATGCGCACGCCATCGCCGTGACCAATTCGACGCTTGCCGATCTCGCGAACCGAGTCTGAGAATGTGGCATGGGTCACACGGGGGTCCACCGCTGGCGCGCGACAGCGATGTTGAGCGGACTTCTCCTGATCGTCGCGGGCTGTACGGGATCGCCTGCGACGCCGCGCCGCGACGCCACCGCACATCCGTCGCCGATCGCTCCGACAACGGCGGCCCCGCCGACCACGAACGCTGGTGCGGCGGCCGATGCGCCGTGTCAGTTCAAGCTGCGCACCGACGATTTGCCGACGTGGGCGCGGAGCGGGTTCCGTGGGCCGCCGTGGAATGCGTGGCCGTACGCGGTGAGCAGCGGCGGCGACATCGTCGCGGTGCTGTTCGGCTACCCGTTCGTCGCACCGGAACCGTCCGCAGCCGAGTCGCAGAACAAGATCCTCTGGGTGCCGAAAGATCCCTCTGCGGGCGAGTTGACCGTCGACGCTCGCCTTGTCGGCACGTCGCAGAACGCGGATGTCGGCGACATCTCGTTCGGGCCGTCGATCGTGGACGTGCCGAAACCTGGGTGTTGGCGCATGACGCTGCACTGGTTGGGGCCGACGGAGACCATCGACATCATGTACGGCGCCAAGCCCTAACACGACGCCCTTCCGCCCCGACGCGGCATCCGTTGCCAGCGCTGGAAAATTCGCTCGCGCATCGGCGTAACCGGATCGATCCGTCGTCGTTGAGAGGGCATCGCGCACGCGACCGAGGCATCGCGGCGCGCACAAAGGTCCGGGGAGAATCCAATGATTTCAAGGCTGTTCGGCGCCATGTTCACGCCCAAATACCCGCGCGGCTACACCGGCCGGCACCGCGCGAATGACGGACAGGCGCGCTCGCGAGCCGTACCCGCGATGCCGCCCACATCGACACCGACCGAGCAGACCGCGGCGGGATAGGCGGCACTTGCTCGGCGACATCTTGCGGGTCGGTTTTACTGGTGGATCTCGGCGCCGATCATTGGTGGACTTCGGTGCCGACCTCCCACGTCGGCGCGGCACTGATCGGTGCTCCGACGCCGGCGTACTCCATCAGCACGAGCGCGATGTCGTCGTCGAGTTGACCCTCCACCCACTCGACGAGCGCGCTCTCCAGCGAGGCGAGCCCGTCGGCGACCGTACCGTGGCCGAGCAGGCCCCACGCGCGGTCGCTGATCGGGAAGAAGTCGCCGGACCGGCGCGCCTCGGCGAGACCGTCGGTGTAGAGCAGGATTCGGTCGCCGGGTTCCAGTCGATCGACGCGGGTGCGTACCACCGGCATGAATCCGAGCGGCGGCGCGTTCGTTGGCGGGTCGAGAGGGATCACTTCGCCGCGCCGCAGCAGCAGTGGCGGTGGGTGGCCGCAGTTGACGATCGTCAGTGTTCCGCCGCGTTCCTCGGCGAGCACCGCGGTCACGAAGTCCTCGTCGCCGACCGATCGCGCCACCGCGCGGTCCAGATCCGAGACGATCGTGCGTAGGTCGGACCGCTCGAACGCGACGTGTCGGTAGGAGCCGAGCACAATGCTTGCCATCCGTACCGCGTCGAGGCCCTTGCCTCGTACGTCGCCGATGATCATCCGTACCCCGTACGGCGTGTCCACGGCTTCGTACAGGTCGCCGCCTATGTCGGCGGCCGCGCTCGCGGAGATGTATCGGCCGGCCACCGCCATCGTGCCGATTCGCGGCCCGAGTGGTGTCAGTACGGCTTCTTGGGCAACGCTCGCCAGACGCGACAGCTCCACGACGCGCTCGGCTTGCTGAGCCCGGCGCGTGCCGAGCGCCGCCGCGATCACCGTGGCGAGCGCGATGCCAACCATGTTGAAGACCGTCGACCACGTGAGGCCG
>DATFRR010000119.1:0-10855 GCA_035263025.1 Micromonosporaceae bacterium | reverse complement strand
GCGAACATGACGTACTCGAACCGGCTCGGGTCGACGTTGGCGAGGTTCGCTTCCGCTAGACGCGCTTGCATTTGCCCGAATGTCTCGGCGTCCCGGGTCAGCGCGAGCGCGTGGGCGTCGGCGCGCGCCTCGACGCGGCGGGACAGCAGATTCTGCAACGGCATGCTGACTATTCCCGCGACGGCCGCGATCGCCATCAGCAATGCGAGCGCACGCGGATCACCGATGTCCGGCGCGCCGGCGCCACGTACCAGCGCCGTCCATCCGCCGATGACGTAGACCGCGACGACGCCGGCTGCCGTACCGAGTGCGCCGATCGCCGTACCCGTGACGACGTCCCGGTCCTTTGCGTGCCCGAGTTCGTGCGCGACGACGCTGGTGACCTCCGCCTCGGTAGCACGATCGAGCAGCGTGTCATACACCACGATGCGACGGGTGGCGCCGAATCCGGAGACGTACGCGTTGACCGCCTTCGTACGCCGGGATGCGTCGGCGACGAGTACGTCCCGCACCGGTACGGCATCCCGTGCGGCGAGCGCCAGCAACTCCGTACGCAACGCCGAGTCGGCCATCGGCGTGAACTTGTTGAAGATCGGCTCGATGACGACGGGTACCACGAAGGACAGCAGGACGACGAGCGATGCCGCACCGATCGCGGCCCACGCCCACCACGTACTCGGCGCCGCTCGTACCACGGCGAAGAACCCGGCGAGCGCGAGACCCCCGAGCACCAGCGACACCGCGTAGCCCTTCAGCACATCCATCGCCCAGCCCCGCCAGCCTTGGGTGGCCAGACCGTAGGAACGGGACACGCGATGGCGCCACGCCGCGAACGGCAGCGTCGCGACCGACGACGCGAGGATGAGCGCGAGTCCACCAAGGATGCCGTCGGCGTACCAGCCGCCGCCCGCGATCGATCCGGCCGCCGTCACGACGTGTGAGCCGGCGGTCGTCAGCCCGAGCGCAAGCAGCAGGCCGACCGACACCACGATCGACGCATAGCTCGGTGGACGTCGCGCCGCCGCGAATGCTCGGCCACGCGCCACCTGGTCGGCCGGAAGTTCGTCGAGTGCGGCGAGCTGGTCGGCGCGCGTCGGTGGACCCACTCGCCGTGGCACCGTGCCGGCGATCAGTGCGCCGAACGCGGCCACCAGCACGCCGAGCACGATGCCGGCCCAGTCGCGGGAGCTCACGCCGGCCAGCGTAGCGACTAGCCCCGGTTCATGCGCCGCAGCAGCGTCTCCGACGGCAGCGGGTAGGCGCCGTGCCGCCGAACGCCGTCCGCAACCTCGCGATCGGTGGATATCACGATCACCGGTCGACCGGCCGGTTCGGCGCGCACCAGCCGCCTGATTAGTTCGTCGGCGAGTTCGCCCTTGCGGGAGAACAGCACTCGTACGCCCCGTGGCGCCGACGGCAGGCCGACCATCCGCTCGGCGCCGTCGAACACGACGGTCACCTCCGCGCCGGTCTGCGCCGCGATGCCGCCCATCGCGGCGACCAGACGGTTGCGCTGTTGTTCGAGCGAGATGTCGCCGAATCCGGTCTTCGTCACGTTGTAGCCGTCGATGATGAGGTGCGCGCGCGGCAACGACAGCAGCTGATCCAGCCGCGCCGGATCATTCGCGTCCAGCGCGCGGCTCGCCGGATCCTTAGCCCCCGGACGGTCGGCGAATTCGTCGGCGATCGCGTCGGCCGGCAGCACCTGCGCCGGCTCGAGCGCGAGCTCGCGACGCAGTCCACTCGCCGCCTGCCCAATCGTCTCCAGCAAGAGCCAGAGCCGAGCGTCGTCGACCTGTCGGGCACGGTTCGCCGCGGCGCGCGTCGCACCAGCCGCGTCTTCGGCGTCGGACAGCCGGCTGCGCAGCCGCCGTACCTCGGCTTCGTGATCCGCGGCGGTACGAGTGATCCGCCCGCGCTCGATGGACAGCAGCTCGGCGGCACGTCGCTCGCGCGAGGTCGCTTCGCGCAGCTCGCGGACGGCCGCCCGATATTCGTCGCGCATCGCGGTCAGTTCCTCGCGCAGCCGCCCAGCCTCGGCGCGCAACTTGTCCGCCTCGACCCTGGCGACCGCGCGCTCGTGCTCGGCCCGTGCGGCCCGCGCCTCGATCTCCCGGACCCGCGACGCCGCGGACGCCAGGTCGGCATCGGCACGCAGCGACTCGGCGGCCGACGCGACGAGGTCGAGCCAGCCGGCCGGTCGCGACAGGTAGGCGAGCGCGGCCACGTCGACCGGATCGGCAGCCGCCGGCAACTCGTTTGCCTCGATCGCGCTGCCCAGCTCGCCGGCGTCCTCGAGCGCCTTGGCCGCGACGCGTTGGCGGAACAGCGGGTCGGTGGCGATCTGCGCGGAGATCGCGACGCCGCCGAGTCGCGCACGCCGATTCGGCGCGAACCGCGCCACGCGGCGCAATGGCACCGGCACCTCGGCGGCCGGCAGCGCAGCCATCGCGGCTGCCACGAGCGCGATGACCCGCGTCCGCACCGCCTCGGGCAGCGTCGGCTCGGCCGCCGGGTCGCTGGCCGCAACTCCGCCGCGGTCGCTGTCGGTGTCGCGCGCCGACGGACCGGCCGCCACGGGACCACCCGCGGACGGACCGCGTGACGACGACGCCGCCGCCGACTCCGCGACGGCATCAGGCTGCACCCGGTCCCCAGCCGGGTTGCGGGCGTCGCCAACCTGATCAGCCATGCGCCAAGTGTCGCACCGGACGACCCATTTTGACGTGGGGTATCTCGCTGACCATGATCAACGTGTCCCGGCTACCGGCCGAAACGACGGGTCACGGCGGCCGCACCGCCGGAAATTACGGCGTGTCACGTCCGGGAAGTGTCGGAGGTGATGCGTACGGTGCCGGCGTGGCGCTGGCGGAGCAAATTCCGGGTTTGGCACGAAATCCCACGCTGCTCCCCCGCACCGAGGTCCGGCCGGCCGCGCACTTCGTCCAGCAGACCTTCGACGCGCTGCTCGACGATCCGCTCGCCGTCTCACTGCGCCAGACGACGTTCGTGGTAGTCGACCTCGAAACGACCGGTGGACTTCCGGCGGACTGCGGCATCACCGAGATCGGCGCGGTCCGCTCGTGCGGCGGTGAAGAACTGGGCGAATTCGGCACGCTGGTAAATCCCGGCCAGCCCGTGCCGCCGTTCGTCACGGTGCTCACCGGCATCACGGAAGCAATGCTGGCGCCCGCGCCGCGACTCGAGGAGGCGCTGCCCGCGTTTCTCGAGTTCGCGCATGGCGCCGTGTGGGTCGCGCACAACGCGTCCTACGACGTCGGATTTCTGAAGGCGGCGTGCACGAAGTTCGGCTACCCCTGGCCACGGCCGAAGGTGCTCGACACCGTCGCGATCGCACGGCGGGCGCTGACCGCCGACGAGGTGCCCAACCGACGGCTTGCCACGCTCGCGGCGTTTTTCGGCACGCGTACGCCGAGCCACCGCGCTCTCGACGACGCGCGCGCCACCATCGACGTGCTGCATGCGCTGTTCGGCCGGCTCGGCAGTTTCGGCGTGTTCACGCTCGGTGACGCGATCGAATTCCAGAAGGCGGTCACCGAGACCCAACGGCGCAAGCGGCATCTGGCCGGTGGCCTGCCGAACACGACCGGGGTCTACGTGTTCCGCGCCGCCGACGACCGGCCGCTCTATGTCGGTGTCTCGAAGACGATTGCGACGCGCGTCAAGTCCTACTTCACCGCCGCCGAGAAGCGTGCCCGCATCTCGGAGATGCTCGGCGCCGCCGTGCGCGTCGACGCCATCGAGTGCGCGCACTCGCTGGAAGCCGAGGTACGCGAGCTGCGGCTGATCGCGGCGCACAAACCGCCGTACAACCGGCGGTCGAAGTTCCCGGAACGCACGCACTGGCTCAAGCTCACCGACGAGCCGTACCCTCGACTGTCCGTGGTTCGCCGCGTGGTCGACGACCGCGCAACTTATCTCGGGCCGTTCCCCACGCCGCGTTCGGCGGGCCTGGCCGCCGACGCGATTCACGTCGCACTGCCGCTGCGACCGTGCGCTCTGCGGCTGTCGCTGCGCACGACGGTCGCCGCATGCGCATTGGCCGAGTTGCGGCGATGCACCGCGCCGTGCGAGCACCGCGTCTCGGTGGGCGACTACACAATGGCCGCCGTGGACCCGCTGCGCACCGCCGCGATCGCCGACATCTCGCCGTTGATCGAGCGGCTGATGGCCCGCATCGACAAACTGTCCGGCGCACGCCGCTACGAGGAGGCCGGCGCGCTGCGCAACCGGCTCGCCGTGTTGCTCCGCGCGACGATCCGTATGCAACGGCTGCACTCGCTCACCCGGATCGCCGAACTCGTCGCGGCGCGGCCGGCCGACGGCGGTGGGTGGGAGTTCGCCGTGATCCGCTACGGCCGGCTGGCCGGCGCGGCAACGTCGCCGCCACGGGTCCATCCCGGACCGACCATCGCCGCCGTGGTGGCGGCCGCCGAAACGGTACGCCGGGCACCCGGCCCGACACCGGCGGCGTCCGCCGAGGAGACCGAGCGCATCCTCGCGTGGCTCGAGCGGCCGGACGCGCGACTCGTGTCCGCGTCCGAGGGCTGGGCCCTGCCGGCCGGCGGTGCGGCTCGTTACACACCGTTATTGCGTCAGGCGGAAAGCCCCATCGGGCACGTTATGTAACTCGTCCATTCGGACCGAGATAACCATCCCCAAGTGGGGCACTCACGTCATTAGGCTAAGAACACACCACGCGTACCAACGACAGCGGTCGATCCGTGTCGGCGATGTTGTGCGTCCACCGCCGACCGGAGGCCGACTCGCCGCCGACCGAGCCCCGGGAGGTGCCCGACGGATCTCAACGCCGCGCCGTCGCCGGCCCCGCCCATGCTCGCGCCCGTGCCGCGACACGCCGGCCTCGACACCGAGTTGCCCGGCCGCGTGCTCGATCGATGGCACCCGCGCCGCTGGCAGCTGCATCTGCCGTTCGGCGAGACCGACGATCCGGTCGCCGAACTCATCCGCAGCCACCGACGCATGCATCCGCGCGGCGACGCGCGAGCCATCCGCACCGCGTACGAGAAGGCTGCCGAGATGCATCGCGGCCAGCTGCGCAAGACCGGCGACGCGTTCATCACACATCCGCTCGCGGTCGCCGAGATCCTCGCCGATCTCGGCATGGACACCACAACGTTGGTGGCCGCGCTGCTGCACGATACGGTCGAGGACACCAGCTACACGCTTCCGGCGCTGGCCACCGACTTCGGCTCGGCGGTCGCGTTGCTCGTGGACGGCGTGACGAAGTTCGACAGCGCGTTCTTCGGCGAGACCGCCGAGGTCGAGACCGTCCGGAAGATGGTCGTGATGGCCGGGCAGGACGTCCGCGTACTGATCATCAAGCTCGCCGACCGGCTGCACAACATGCGTACCATCGACGCCCGGTCGCCGGCGTCCCGGGTCCGCATCGCACAGGCGACTCTCGACGTGCTCGTCCCGCTGGCCGACCGGCTCGGCATCCAGGTGCTCAAGCGTGCGCTCGAGGACACCGTGCTCTATGCGCTCGAGCCCGACGCGTTCGCCGAGATCGACAAGCACGTGCTGAACCGGCCGGGGTTCGTGCGAACCGTCGACCGCGCGATCGCCGGCGCGCGAAAGGCGCTCGCCGCGGCTCGGATCGATGCCCTAGTCGGGCCGCGACCGCGGCACTACTACTCGATCTGGCGCGACACACTCGCCGACGGCGTACCGGTCGACCACGACCTGCCACGCATCGTCGTGGTGATCGACGGGCCGGCCAACGAGTGCTATCCGGCGCTCGGTGCGCTGCACGCGCGCTGGCGTCCGGTGCCCGGCCGCTTCAAGGACTTCATCGCCACGCCGAAGGACAACCGCTACCAGTCGCTGCACACCACCGTGGTCGGGCCGGGACAACAGTCGGTCGAGATCCTGCTTCGCACCGAAGCGATGCACCACGTGGCGGAGTTCGGGGTCGCGGCCAACTTCCGCGACCCGCAGACCGGCCGGCCGGGTCGGCCCGCCGCGCCGGAGCAACTCGCGTGGCTGCGCCGCGTCGCCGACTGGCAGCAGACCGTCGACGACGCCGCGAAGTTCCTCGACGCGCTGCGATGCGAGATCGGATACACGCAGATCCGCGTGTTCACGACGACCGGCGACGCGGTGTCGTTGCCGGACGGTGCGACACCCGTCGACTTCGCGTACACCGTCGATGCGAACCTCGGCAACGCGTGCATCGGCGCGTCCATCAATGGCCGACTCGCACCCCTCTCGTCTGCTCTGGACGACGGCGACGTCGTGGACATCATCACGCGCGGGCCGGCCGAGCGCGCACGACTGGCACGGACCCACGTCGACGAGTCCTCCGCTGCCGCCACCGAAGGGGCCGGCCCGGCGCGTGAATGGCTCGACTTCGTACGGTCTCCGCAGGCCCGACTCGAGATCACGAAGTGGTTCTCCGCGCAGTCCGAGACGGTGGCGACCGTGGAACAGCGGATGAAGCTCGGGCGCGGCGCCATCGCGTTGGCGCTGCGATCCCAGGGGCGTCGCCTCACGAACGAACGTCCGCTCCGCGACCTCGCCGTCGAGCTTGGATACCCGGACATCGGCGCGCTGCTCGTCGCGGTCGCCGACCACCGCCTCGCGGCCGCGGAGGTCGCCGACCGGCTCGTGGCATTCGTGGACCGGCCGGCCTGAGCGTGTTGCTGGCGCATCCCGTGCGCACGGCCGGGTAGCGGCGGCTAGGGTCTTGGCACATGACCGTACGAGCCCGGCTGCGAGCCACCGCCTACCGGGTTGCGTATCGGCTGCCGGTCAAGACGCGGCGGCGCATCGTCCGGATCGCGATGCCGAAATACATCATCGGCGCGGTAGTGCTCGTCCGGGACTCGACCGCTCCGCCACCGGGCCGCATCCTGCTGATCCGCCAACCGCCGGGCTACGGCTGGTCGGTTCCCGGCGGACTGCTGGACCGCGGCGAGGTGCCGGCCTTCGCGGCGGCCCGCGAACTCCACGAAGAGGTCGGCATCAGGGTCGACGCCGACGAATTGGTCGCGCTGCAACCGAGCGCGATCGTCCACACGCACGGCCGGTGGGTCGACTGCGTGTTCGAGGCGCACATAGCGCCCGACACGCCGGTACGCATAGCCGGCGGCGAGGTCGTCGAGGCGGCGTGGCACCGGATCGACGCGCTGCCACCGCTCACTGTTCCGACCGCGCGGCTGCTCGGGCACTACGGCATCGGGCCGTACGTCGGCTATCCGGAGGCGCAGTTCTAGTGACCGGCGCGTCGGAGCCGGTCGGATCCTCGTCGTCACTGTGTGCGGTGGTGCTCGCGGCCGGCGACGGCGTTCGGTTGCGACCGCTGACCGCGGACACTCCGAAGGCGCTGTGCCCGGTCGGCAACGTGCCGCTCCTCGATCGGGCGCTCGCCACCGTCGCGGCGCTCGGGTACACCGGCCACCAAATGGTGGCCGTGAACGCATGGAGCCACGCGAGCCAAATCGTCGCGCATGTAGGCGGTCGCGCGCACGTGTCGGTGGAGCACGGTCCCCGTCCACTCGGCAGCGCCGGCGGTCTCGGCGCGCTTCGCCCGTGGATCGCGGGACGCCATGTGCTGGTCGCGAACGCGGATGCGTACCTCTACGGCGGCGACCTCGCGGCGCTGTTGGACGGGTGGGACGGCCGGCACGTACGGCTGCTGGGCGTACCCGCCGGAGACCGTACGCCCGAGTTTGGCGCGTACCGGTTCGCTGGCGTGAGCCTGCTGCCGGGGCACTTCGTCGAGGCGCTCGCCGCCGAGCCGGCTGACCTCGTGCGTGCCGTGTGGCGACCGGCCGAGGCGGCTGGCGCGCTGACCGTCGTGGACTATGGCGGCACCTACCTCGACTCCGGTACGCCCCGCGACTACCTCGCCGCGAACCTAGATGCGGCAAGCCATGCGCCCGGCGGCAGCATCGTCGATCCCGACGCGCGCGTGACCGGCCAGGCGAAGAACTCGGTTGTCGGCGCGGGCGCAACGGTCGCCGGCTCGATCGAACGCACGGTGATCTGGCCGGGGTCGGTGGTCGGGCCGGACGAACGGTTGAGCGATGTCATCCGCTACGGCGCGAACGGCACCGTCGATGCGCGGGCGGCACGCTGACCCGCGCGCTAGCCACACCGTCGATGAGCGGGCGGCACGCTGACTGCGCGGGCCGCCAAGCTGACCGCGCGCGAGCCGGCCGCGCGGGCCACACGTGGGGCGACTAGCATGGGCGCAACCTTCGTCGCACGCACAGGAGCGCCCCGGTGATCACCGCGATCGTCCTCATTGACTGCGCCAACGACGCGATCCCCGAACTTGCCGAAACGCTCGCCGGTCTGCCCGGCGTGAGCGAGGTCTACTCGGTCGCCGGCAGCGTTGACCTGATCGCGATCGTCCGGGTCCGCGAGTTCGACCAGATCGCCGAGGTCATCGCGAACGGCATCTCGAAGGTGCCCGGCGTGATGAGCACCGATACGCACATCGCGTTCCGCGCCTACTCGCAGCACGATCTCGAAGAGGCCTTCTCGATCGGCTTCGCCGCCGAGTAGAGGCGGACCGACGACGCCAAAACGGCGGCCACCCGCACCAGTCGTGACCTTGCGGGGAAGTCGTTGGGACCACCGAACGCGTTCCAACGATTTCCCCGCAAGGTCACGACATCGGCCCCTAAACGTGCCGCCCGAACCACTCGATGATCGCGTCGAACCTGGCCATCCGGTGCGACGGCAGACCGCCGCGGGACAGCTCGTGACCCTCGCCGGGGAACACCAGCATCTCCGCCGGTACGCCCCGATGGCGCAGTGCCACATATAGCCGCTGACCCTGCTCGATCGGGCAGCGCCAGTCCTGTTCCGAGTGGATGATCAGCATCGGGATCTTGATGTTGTCCACGTACGTCAACGGCGACTGCCGGCGCTGCTGCTCGACATCCGTGCCGTAGAGGTCGTTGCCGAAGAACCAGCCGATGTCCGACGAACCGGTGAAGCTGTCGATCGCGTTCACCGCGCGTTCCGAGATCGCGGTACGGAATCGGTGCCCCTCGTGCCCGGCGAGCCACGTCGTCATGAAGCCACCGTGTGAGCCGCCGAGCACGCCCATCCGCGAACCGTCGAGATCCGGATGCGCGGCGAGCGTCGCGTCCAGGATCGCCATCAGGTCGATGGTGGACACCTCACCGACGTTGCCGATGACCGCGCGGCCGTGCGCCTGGCCATATCCGGACGAGCCGCGCGGGTTCGTGTAGAGCACCGCGTAGCCGGCACCCGCGTAGACCTGCGCTTCGTCGAACAGCTGCCAGCCGTACTGCGTAAACGGCCCGCCGTGGATCATCAGCAGCAACGGGTGCGGTCCATCGCCAGCGGGCTTGACGAGCCAACCGTGCACCGGGTAGCCGTCCGGCGCGGGCGCGTTGACCTCGGTCAGCGGGAAGATGGTCGCGTCCGCCCGGAAGTCGGCGCTCCAGTCGGTCAATACGCGCTCCGTACCGTCGGCACGGCGTACCACCACATCGCCCCATGTCTGGGCATCCGCGACGGTCGCGACGAGGACGAGCCCGGCGGACGTGGTGGCCGCGTCCACGGCCTGCACCTGCCGACGGCCCTCCATCAGCACGGTCGGTTCGCCACCGTGGAACGGCACCACGAGCACGTCGACCGCGCCGCGATGTTCGTTGAGGAACAACACGCCGCTCGGCGTCAGCACGAGGCCGCTGTCACCGTGTGCGAAGTTGTACGTCTCCTCGTCGGTGATGCGCGTCGCCTCGCCGCCGGCCGCGGGGATCCGCCACAGCGACGTGTTGAGTGCCACGCCGGTCATCGCCGTCGGGCCGATGGCCGAGCCGAGGAACACGATCGACACGCCGTCCGGCGTGAACTTCGGCGAGCCGACCGACAGGCCACCGTTCGTGACCGCCCGACGGTCGGTGCCGTCCGGCTTGCACACCCACAGGTCATTGCGCAGGTCGTTGCCGCGGTTGTCGTGCCCGGCCGCGGCGAACACGAGCTGGTCGTCGGACGGACTCCACGCAACGTCGCCGTGATCGATGTCGCCGCTCGTGATCTGTTGTGGTTCGCCGTCGAGCGCCACGACCCAGATCTGGCGCGGACGGTCGAAGAGGTAGCCGACGCCGTCCACGCGGTAGCGCATCTTCGTCAGCCGGCGCGGCGGTTCCTTCTCCGGCGACGTCTTTTCTACCGTCCCGTAGCGACCCTCCTCGGGCTCGCGGGAGACGTAGGCGAGGCGTGTCGAATCGTGGCTCCAGACCGGCGCGTCGGCGCCAAGCTTCTGGTCGGTGAGCTTGCGCGCCTCGCCACCGGCCGTCGGCATCACCCAGATCTGCGGCTTGCCAACCTTGCCGGCCGCGTCGCGCTCGGCGCGAAGGAAGGCGATCCAGTTGCCGTCGGGCGAGTAGGTCGGCGACCCGTCGCGCCACGCATGCGTGAGTTGGCGGCTCGGCGAGCCGTCCGTCGGTACGAGCCACAACTGGCTCGTGTAGTCGTCGGCGTCGGGGTCGATGCGGCGGACGGCGACCACTGCGGCCGACCCGTTCGGGTGCACGGTCGGCGCGCCGATGTAACGAGCGGAGGCGATCTGCGTTGGTTTCACGCCCACACCCTAGCCCGGCGGATTGTGTGACGCGCCACCCCGAAACGCGGCGCAAACGCGGGCGTACGGCCGGTGACGACGCGACTACCCGGCGGGCTGCGCCTTCAGCTCCCCGGCGTCGCCTTCAGCTCTGCGGCGAGCGCCGTCCATCGGTCGAGCAGTTGCGCCGCACGCCCGGAGTCGACCGAGTCGGCCGCTCGCGCGATCGACTCACGCATGGTGTCCGCGAGCGCGTCATCGGTT
>DATFRR010000118.1:0-29050 GCA_035263025.1 Micromonosporaceae bacterium | reverse complement strand
TGCTCGGTCAGCGGCTTGTCCGGCGGGTAGAGGAAATAGGCGTACGCCCGCTCGCGACCGCGTC
The DNA here is from genome assembly GCA_035263025.1 of Micromonosporaceae bacterium. Taxonomy (GTDB): domain Bacteria; phylum Actinomycetota; class Actinomycetes; order Mycobacteriales; family Micromonosporaceae; genus DASQPR01. Next base: position 28,986 of record DATFRR010000118.1, on the reverse strand, counting down.
CGACCCGACCGCGGATCTGGTGCAGCTGCGCAAGTCCGAGCAGATCCGCCCGTTCCACGATCAGCGTGTTCGCGTTCGGGATGTCGATGCCGGACTCCACGATCGTGGTGCAGACCAACACGTCGTATTCCTTCTCCCAGAAGGAGACCATCACCTTCTCGAGCGCGTCCTCGCCCATCTGCCCGTGTGCCACGCCGACGCGTGCTTCGGGTACGAGCTCCCGCAGACGCCGGGCCGCCTTCTCGATCGACTCGACGCGGTTGTGGAGGTAGAACACCTGACCGTCGCGAAGTAGCTCGCGATGGATCGCGGCCGCTACCTGCTTGTCGTCCTGCCGTCCGACGTACGTCAGCACTGGGTGCCGTTCCTCAGGCGGCGTCGCAATGGTGGACATCTCGCGGATGCCGGTGATCGCCATCTCGAGCGTGCGCGGGATCGGCGTCGCCGACATGGTCAGCACGTCGACCGCGGTACGCAGCTGCTTGAGCGCCTCCTTGTGCTCGACGCCGAACCGCTGCTCCTCGTCGACCACGATCAGCCCGAGCTGCTTGAAACGTGTCGCGCGTTGCAGCAGCCGATGCGTACCGATGATGATGTCCGCCGTTCCGTCGGCCGCCCGGTCCAGCGTGATCTCGGCTTCCTTCGCGGTCTGGAACCGCGACAGCTGGCGGATCTCGACCGGGAACTGCGCCATCCGCTCGGAGAACGTGTTGAAGTGCTGCTGCGCGAGCAGCGTCGTGGGGACCAGGATGGCGACCTGCCGGCCGTCCTGCACCGCCTTGAACGCGGCGCGTACGGCGATCTCGGTCTTCCCATAGCCGACGTCGCCGCAGATCAGCCGGTCCATCGGGATCGCGCGGCGCATGTCGGCCTTCACGTCCTCGATCGCGGAGAGCTGGTCGGGTGTCTCCTGATACGGGAACGCGTCCTCCAGCTCGCGCTGCCACGGCGAATCCGGGCCGAACGCATACCCCGGCGAGCTTTGTCGGGCGGCGTAGAGCTGGATGAGTTGCGCTGCGATCTCGCGTACCGCCTTGCGAGCGCGCTGCTTCGACTTCGCCCAGTCGGAGCCGCCGAGCTTGTGCAGCGTCGGCGTCTCGCCGCCGACGTACCGCGACAGTTGGTCGAGTTGATCGGTTGGTACGAACAGGCGGTCGGCCGGCTGGCCGCGCTTGGACGCCGCGTACTCGATGACGAGGTATTCCCGCTCGGCGCCGTTGACGGTGCGTTGTACGAGTTCCACGTACCGGCCGATGCCGTGCTGTTCGTGGACGACGAAGTCGCCGGCGCGCAGCTCCAACGGGTCGATCTGGTTGCGCCGCCGGCTCGGCAGCTTGCGCATGTCCCGCGTGGTTGCGCCGCGGCCGCCGGAGATGTCCGTACCGGTGACGATGGCCAGCCGCGCGACCTCGTCGACGAATCCGTTCAGCAGCTCGCCGCACGTCACCAACGGCACACCGATCGACGGCGCGCTCGTCACGTCGTCGGTGAGGACGGCACCAATGCCGGCATCGCGCAACACCTCAACCGCGCGGTTCGCCGGGCCGTGTCCCTCGAACACGAGCACGACGCGCCAGCCGTCGCCGCTCCATCGCTTCACGTCGTCCACCACGCGGCCGCCGTCGCCGTGGTAGAGCGGCACGGGTTGGGCGGCGAGCGCATACACCCGACCAACGTCCGGTGCGATGTCGGACAGCGTGTCCAACTCGCCCTCGAGCCACGGCGCCTCCTCCAGCGCCGTCGGGCCGGGCTCCTCGACCGCGACACCGAACGGCGCGGTCGTCCACCACGGCATGCCGAGATCCGCGGCGGTCGCGCGTACGTCGGCGAGGCTCGCGAACGCCACGGCGCCAGTGTCTACGGGTGCTTGGCCCCCGCCCGCGGCCGCCGCCCAGCTCGCCGCCAAGAACTCCGCACTGGTACGGACTAGGTCATGCGCCCGCGTACGGATCCGTTCCGGGTCACACAGCAGCACGTGCGTCCCGATCGGCATGCAGTTGAGCAGCAACTCGACGCTATCGCTGCCGTTCAGCAGCGCCGGAGCGAGCGACTCCATGCCTTCCACCGGGATGCCCTCGGCAAGACGGTCCAGGATCTCGGACAGCTCCGGATGTTGTGCGGCCAGCTCGGCGGCACGCTGGCGTACCTCGGGCGTCAGCAGCAGCTCGCGACACGCTGGCGCCCATAGCCGCTCGACCTTCTCGATGGTTCGTTGGTCGGCCACCGCGAAGGTACGGATCTCCTCGACCTCGTCGCCCCAGAACTCGACGCGCACCGGGTGCTCGTCGGTGGGCGCGAACACGTCGAGCAGGCCACCGCGAACCGCGAACTCGCCTCGCTTCGTGACGAGGTCGACGCGGGCATAGGCGAGTTCGGCGAGGCGGCGTACCACGCCGTCGAGGTCAGCGGTGGTGCCGGTGCTGAGTTCGATCGGCTCGAGATCGCCGAGGCCGCGCAGCTGCGGCTGCAGCACCGACCGCACCGGGGCGACGACGACCCGGATCGGTCCGCGCGCCGGGTCGTCGGGGTCGGGATGGGCGAGCCTGCGCAGCACGCCGAGGCGGCGGCCAACCGTGTCGGACCGCGGTGACAAGCGCTCGTGCGGGAGTGTCTCCCAGGACGGATAGACCGCGACTTCGTCGGCCGGAAGCAGGTCGCGCAGCGCTAAAGCGAGGTCCTCGGCCTCGCGGCTCGTTGCCGTCACGGTGAGCACCGGGCGACCACCGCCGGCACCGTCCGCCTCGCCTGTCCCGGCGGCGTCCCGGGCGATCGCGGCGTCCCGGGCGATCGCGGCCACGATGAACGGCCGCATCGCCGGTGGTGCGGTGACGTCGACCTGATCGCCGGCCGGTCCGCCGTGGTGCGCCAAGTCCGCAACGCTCGACAACGCGACGTCATCGAGCGCGGCCGTCAACAGACCGGTCAGCCTCATCGTTGTTCGGTGCTCCGTTCCGGGGATCTGCCCGTCGTCCGGTCACACGCGTGCCCGAACCTCATTTCGGGCACGCACGATTTACCCCGGCGCCCAAAGGACGGGGGTACCGCACAAGCGTATGTCACGCCGACGCGAACTGCGCGATGCATTACGCGCGCTCTCGAGGCGGCCCGGATCACGGCTCCGCGGGCCCCGGCACCTGCCGGCCGGCGACGGGGCTAGCATGGCCTGAGCCGGACAGCGCAGTCCTCGACGACGCTGCAGACTCGAGCAGGAGCGCCCGGTGATATCAGAGAAGCCATCCGCCGTCGGCGACCCGCCGGCATCGCCCAGCGGCGAGCTCGGAGCGGACGCGGCCACCGCCCTCCGTGCCGACATCCGGCGCCTCGGCGCATTGCTTGGACAGACTCTGGTCCGCCAGGAGGGCCAGGCGCTACTCGATCTGGTCGAGCATGTTCGGGCACAGGTCCGCACCGATCCGGCCGCCGCGGCCCGCGCGCTCGCCGCGGTCGATGTGACGACGGGTACCCAGTTGGCCCGCGCCTTTTCGACGTACTTCCATCTGGCGAACATCACGGAGCAAGCGCACCGGGCCCGTGACCTGTCCCGGCGGCGCGCCCGCCACGGCGGGTGGCTGGATGCCGCGGCCCGCGACATCGCGGCCAAGGGCGTCGCGGCCGACGACATCGCCGCCGCGGCCCGGCGACTCGCGATCCGGCCGGTGTTCACCGCGCATCCGACCGAGGCGGCGCGCCGATCCATCCTGTCGAAGCTGCGCGCCATCGCCGACGAACTCGACGCCGAGGCCGCGCGCGCCGCGCTCTACGGTGCGGCCGCCGGCAGCGGTACGCCAGCGGACGCCCGGCTGGCCGAACTGATCGACTTGCTGTGGCAGACCGACGAACTCCGTGTGGACCGGCCGGATCCGGCCGACGAGGCGCGCAACGCCGTCTACTACCTGCGCGACCTGTACGCTGACGCGGCACCACAGGTGCTCTCCGACCTCGCGGACACGTTGCTCCGGCTCGGCGTACAGACCGCGCCGACCAGCCGGCCGTTGACGTTCGGTACGTGGATCGGTGGCGACCGCGACGGCAACCCGTACGTCACCGCGCGGGTGACCCGGGACGTGTTGCGCATCCAGTACGAGCACGGCATCCAGGCCGCCGAGGCGGCGATGGACAAGCTGATCCAGGAGATCTCGGTGTCGCGACGGCTCCGGCCGGTCTCGCTGGACCTGTCCGCGTCGCTCGCCGCCGATCTCGACGCGCTGCCGGAGGTCGCGCCCCGCTTCCGCCGGGTCAACGCGGAGGAGCCATACCGGCTGAAGCTGCGATGCATCAAGGCGAAGCTCGCGAACACGCGGACCCGTCTCGCGTCGGGCGCACCACGGGTGGCCGGCCGCGACTACCGCGGCACCAGCGAACTGATCGCCGACCTCGAGCTGATGCGGGCGTCGTTGGCGCGCAACGCTGGGCAACTGGCCGCCACCGGTACGCTCGCCGCGGTCATCCGCACCGTCGCCGCGTTCGGGCTTCAGCTCGCCACCCTGGACGTCCGAGAGCACGCCGACGCGCACCACACGGTGCTGGCGCAACTGTTTGCGCGCGCCGGAGTCTCGGCGGACTACGCCCGTCTGACGCGATCGCAACGCATCGACCTGCTGGCCGAGGAACTCGCCGGCCGCCGGCCGCTTTCCGGCGTGGACAACGGGCTGTCCGAGAGTGCACGTAAGACGTTCGACGTGTTCGCCACCATCCGCGATGTCCAGGAACAGTTCGGCATGGAAGCGATCGAGTCCTACGTCGTCTCTATGACGCGGGGCGTCGACGACGTACTCGCCGCGGTGGTGCTCGCTCGCGAGTCCGGCCTTGTGGACGTGACTGGTGAGAGTGCGCGGATCGGCTTCGTACCACTGCTGGAGACGATCGGCGAGCTGCGCCACGGCGGCGAAGTGCTCGACGAGTTGTTGTCGATCCCCGCGTACCGGCGGATTGTGCACGCCCGCGGCGATATCCAGGAGGTGATGCTCGGCTATTCCGACTCGAACAAGGAGGCCGGCATCACGACATCACAGTGGACGATCCACCGTGCGCAACGAGCGCTACGGGACGCGGCGGCCAAGCACGGCGTACGGCTGCGCCTCTTCCATGGCCGCGGCGGTACGGTCGGCCGCGGCGGCGGACCGACCCACGAGGCGATCCTGGCGCAGCCGTACGGCACCCTCGACGGCCCGATCAAGGTGACCGAGCAGGGCGAGGTGATCAGCGACAAGTACACGATCCCCGCGCTGGCCCGCGAGAACCTGGAACTTACTGTCGCCGCGGTGCTTACCGCCACGCTGCTGCACACCGAGCCACGTCAGCCGGCACGCGCGCTGTCCACCTGGGACACGGCGATGGACGTGGTGTCGGAGGCGGCGTTCGCGGAATATCGGCACCTCGTCGAGAACCCGGACCTGCCCGCCTACTTCTGGGCGGCCACCCCATCGGAGTTGCTCGGGCAGCTGAACATCGGCTCGCGGCCGTCCCGGCGACCGGAGTCCGGCACTGGTCTTAGCGGCCTGCGCGCGATCCCGTGGGTGTTCGGCTGGACGCAGTCCCGTCAGATCGTGCCGGGCTGGTTCGGTGTCGGCACCGGCCTCGCCGCCGCGCGCCGTGCCGGACTCGGCGACGTACTCGCCGAGATGTTCGGCCGTTGGCAGTTCTTCCAGACATTCGTGTCCAACGTCGAGATGATGCTCGCCAAGACCGACCTCACCATCGCCGGGCGGTACGTCGCGACGTTGGTACCGCCTGATCTCCAGCCGATCTTCGACGTGATCACGGCCGAATACGACCTCACGTGCGCCGAGATCCTGGCCATCAGCAACGAGTCGACGACGTTGGGACGGCAGCCGTCGCTCGCCCGTACCCTTCAGGTCCGCGACACGTACCTGGAGCCGCTGCACCACCTGCAGGTCGCGTTGCTGGCGAAATACCGGGCGTCGCTCGCCGAGCCAGGCTCCGGTCGCGCGTCCACGACCGATCCGGCCCTCGAGCGCGCGCTCCTCACCACGGTCAACGGCATCGCCGCCGGGATGCGCAACACCGGCTGAGCCGGTCGACGCGACGGCGCCGGTGCGACGGAGCCGTCCACAGCCGCCCTTGCCGTCCCCAGGTTTCATCTGGTGGAAAGTGATCTCAGCACGGCGAGCGGGCACACTCACTGCGTGTCGAGACCACCGCACCAACCGCCTCGGCTGCTTCGTGGTCCGTTCCGCGGCGCCGAAGCGATCGCATCAGGCCAGGTGTCCAAGAGCCAGTTGCGCGGGCGATCGTGGCGCCGCCTCTACCCCAACGTCTATATGAGCGTCAGATTGGTGCTCACGCCACTAATGCGCATCCAAGCGGCGGCGCTGTGGCTGCCGCAGGATTCGGTGATCACGGGTCGATCCGCCGCACAGATATGGGGCGTCCACCTCGGCGACGATGGCACTCCGGTCGACGCACTTTGCGCCACCCGAGTTCGAGTCCCGCTGGGTATTGCGATCCGGATCGGTCGCGTACGACCGGATGAGATCGCCTTTCGACGCGGCGTCGTGGTTACCACGCCCGTGCACACCGCATGGGAAATCGGCCGTGCCCTCCCGCAGCCGGAGGCAATCGGCTGGATTGATGCGTTGGCGCGGCGAAGGCATCTGAGCAACCGTGATCTAGGAGCCCACGCCGAGCTTCATCGTGGCGAGACGGGCAGCCGTCGAGCCACGTTGACCCTGGCGCACGCCGACCCACGTGCCGAATCACCACCCGAGTCCCGACTGCGCGTGGCCTTCGGGACGGCCGGTTTGCCGACTCCCGTGCCGCAGTTCAGCGTCATAATCGCCGGCTACTTCATCGCTCGAGTCGATCTCGCGTGGCCGGCATGGCGCTTTTGCCGTCGAGTACGACGGACAGTGGCACGCCGACCGCGCCCAGCTGCACCGCGATCGTGTGCGAGATAGAGAGCTGTCCGCCGCGGGGTGGTTCGTTTTCCACGTCACTCGTGAGGACATGCACGACATGCCCCGCCTAGTCGAACAAATTACCGCATTGCTTCGGCTGCGACGGGATGCGATCGGCGCATGATCCGCGATCTTGTAACCTATGAGCTGTAATCGCGCACGAATTCCAGCACCTGTGTTACAAGATCGCGTTCGCGGCATCTGCGTCGAGGCGTAGGCGGCCGTGGTCGCGACGGCAGCGGCTGTGATGCAACGTGCGCGCGACTAAGGCAGCGTCAGTTCGTCTCGCCGGTGAGCGTGAACGACTTCAGGCGATTGATGCCGAGCCACGCACCGCCGACGGCGAACACGATCGCCATGATCACCGCACTGCGTACGGACACGGTCGGGTCCAGCAAACCACCGCCGCCGATCCGGTCCGCGAACGTCACCGCGTACGCCTCGATCGACAACACGCCACCGCTGGTCAGCAAGTGCGTGAGCAAGCCCTCCCAGATCAGGATGTAGAGGAGACCGATCAGGACGGGTCGTCGCGACACGAGGCTGAGCGCAACGAACAGCGTGCAGTAGCAGATCGACGCGACCACCGCGCCGACCGCCAGCCCGACGCCAAACTGCGTACCGCTCGCGATGGTGCCCACCACGAACATCGTCACGCCGGTGGTCACCGCGGTCACGGCCGCCGCAACGACGAGCTTCGCGAACAGGATCTCCTGGCGTGGCAACGGTTTGGTGAGGATGTGCACGATCGTGCCGTCGTCGATCTCCGAGCCGATCACGCTCGCACCAATAACGAGTGCCATCACCGGCACGACGGCGCCGAAGCCGAGCCCTTGCTCGATCGGTCCGATCCACTCGGTCGCGTTCGGATCGTGCAGGTGGCCCAGCAGCGTCAGGCCGAGCAGGATCGCCGGCAGCGGCAACAACAGCCAGACACGTTTGCGGCCGAGCAGGCTCCGCAAGGTGAGCCCGGCAATCGTCATGTTCACCGTGACACCACTCCCCCAAGGCCGACCGCGTGAATCCGCGCGCGGTTGTCCCGCCGATCGGCGCTCATGACGCCACCAGATAGGCGAACACGCTTTCCAGCGACTCGTCGGACGGTCGTAGCTGCGAGACTCGTACGCCTTCGCGAATCGCAATGCGCGGCAGCGCCCGGGTGAACGAGCCGTAATCGCTGGCGCGTACCGCCAGTCCACCGCTGGCGACGTCGATACCCGCGACCGAGTCCTCGCGCAGCAGTGCGACGGCGAGCCGACGGTCGTCGGACGACCGGATCGCGAACACGTGCGGCCGATGCGTCATCAGCCGCCGGATGGTGCGGAAGTCGCCGGAGGCGGCCAGGCGACCGGACACGATCACCTGCACGGTGCCGGAGATCTGCTCCACTTCCTCGAGGATGTGCGACGAGAACAACACCGTGTTGCCGGCCGCGCCCATGGTGTGCAGCAGGTCCATCATGTGCAGCCGCTGGCGCGGATCCATGCCGTTGAACGGCTCGTCGAGCAGCAGCACCGGCGGCTCGTGTACGAGGGCTGCGGCCACCCGTACGCGTTGGCGCATGCCCTTCGAGTAGGTCTCGATCCGGCGGTCGGCCGCCTCGGTCATCTCGACGAGTTCGATGGCATGGCGAGCAGCCGTACGAGGTGCCGGCAACTTGTGCATCCGCGCGCTCGCGAGCACGAACTCGTACCCGGTCAGGAAGCCGTGCACCGCCTCGCGCTCGACGACCAGCCCGATCTTGCGGTAGATGTCCGGATGGCGCCATGTCGGTTCGCCATCGAGCGTGACCGTGCCACGCGATGGCGGAAGGAAGCCGGACATCATGTGCAGCACGGTGGTCTTGCCGGCGCCGTTCGGTCCGAGCAGACCGGTGATGCCGGGGCCGAGCGACATCGTGACGTCGTTGACGGCGACGACGTTGCCATACCACCGCGAGGCCGCCGCGAGGTCGATGGTGCTCATGCTCCGACTCCCTGTCCAAGCGCTGCGGAGGCCACCGCGTCGACGGCGCTCATACGCTCACCCGCCGATACCGCACCAACAACAGAGCCACCGCGACGGCGGTCATCAGCACCGTGACCGTCAGGTAGGCCGGGCCGAAGCCGCCAATATCCGTGAACGGAATGCGATATGCCCACTTCTTGAGTCCCTCGAGGACGTCGGGCGGACTCAGCATGTTTCCGATGTTCTTGCCGGTGTCGCTGCCGATGATGGCCCCGATCGCCTGCCCGACGCCGGTAGTAAGTAGGAAGTAGCCGGCGATCACCGCGGTCGCCACGGCGGCCCGCCGAAGCAGCGACGCGATCAGTAGCGCCACGGCCGACTCGACCACGGCGACGACCGCTGCCCAGACGAGACCGCCCAGGAAGTCGGTAAATTCGCGCCACACTGCGTGCGCACCGTTCAGCGAAAACGCTCCGCCAAGGAAGACGACGAACATCGGCGCGGCCAACACCAGGAACACGCCGGTCACCAGGGCGGCGTATTTCGCGAGGATGTAGTCGGTTCGCTCGAGCGGACGGGAGAAATACAGCGGCAGCGTCTTGTTGCGCAGGTCGCGGCTGACCAGTTCGGGCGCCGCGGTGGCCAGGAACAGCAAGACCAGCAGCACGCCATCCCTCGATATGTTCAGGTAGCTGATCGGCAAGGTACCCGTCTTCGCGCGAACCGCGACATCGATGACCGCGAACAGCATCAGCACACTGGCCGAAAACCACGGGAAGATCTTCGCCTTCGGCCCACGCCCGAGCCCGAATACGGTACGCACACCGTGCACGTAGAGCGATCGGACGGCGTAGTCGCGGCCCAGCCGGACACCTGTATAGCGCTGATAACCGATGTCGTGGATGACACCGGCCGCGCCACGGCCACGATCACTTGTCGGCATGCGCCACCTCACCCGTACGTTGTGCGAAGAGCTCCGCGACGCGGTGCCGCCGCTCGTCGAGCCGGTGCAGTGGCAGCTCAAGGTCGGCGACGACCTGCATGATCGTGTCGTACGTACGATCCGACTCCAGCGGCACGAGCAGCAGCCGATCCTCGCGTGCCACGCGCAGCCCGATGTCGGCGAGGCGGGCGGCGAGAATGTCGGTGCCCTCGTCCACCTCGACGGCCAGCACACCTTGTTGCGTAGTCATCGCGTCGATGCGGTCCGCCCGCAGGAGCCGACCGGCGTCGATCGCGACGAGCGTGTCGCAGATCCGCTCGACCTCACCGAGCAAGTGGGAGCAGACCACTACCGCGATGCCGAACTCCTCGCCGATGCGCGCGATGAGGGTCAGCATCGCGTCGCGGCCGGCCGGGTCGAGCCCGTTCGTCGGCTCGTCGAGCAGTAGCAGGTCCGGATCGTGGACCAGCGACTGGGCGAGCTTGACGCGTTGCTTCATACCGGTCGAGTAGCCACCGATCTGGCGGTAGCGCTCCTCGTAGAGCCCGACGTGCCGAAGCGTCTCGGACGCGCGCTCGCGCGCGACGGTGCGTGGCAGACCGCTCATCCGCGCCATGTGGGTGACGAACTCCGCGGCGGACAGATCCGGCGGCAATGCGTCCGACTCCGGCATGTAGCCGACGCGCGCCCGAACCGCCTCACCCTCCGTCGTCGCGTCGAGCTCGAACACCCGCACCGTGCCGCTTGTCGGCGTCAGGAGCCCGAGCATGAGCTTGATGAGCGTGGACTTGCCGGCGCCGTTCGCACCGACCAGACCGATCACGCCGGGCTCGACGGCAACCGTCAAGTTGTCCAGCGCGGTGACACGACCGCCATAGCGCATCGTCAACGATTGAGCCTCGATCATTGGCACACGGTGACCCTACGGCCACGTGACACCGAAAAGCAGACCCCAACGGCCGGAGAAGTCCCGGATTCGGCCACCCTTAGGGGTGGCTGGCACCGGGCTGGACCGGCATAGCGCCGACTGCGAAACTGTGAGGCTCACGTGGGAGTGTCGAAGCCACCTCAAAGGGGACCGATGGACGGCTGGGCGACGCCTGGCGAGCTGCTGCGCGACGCTCCGACCTGGGCACCGAACCCGGCCGAGCTCGCCGATCTCGAGTTGTTGCTGACCGGTTCGTACGCCCCGTTGCGCGGCTTCCTCGGCGCGGCCGACATCGCGTCGCTTCGACGCAGCGGACGGCTAACCGACGGCACACCGTGGCCGGTGCCGGTCACGTTGGAGATTCCCGTCGCGGTGGCCGCGATGCTCGACCCGTCGGATCCGGTGCGACGTGCCCTCGTCCTCACCGACCCGGAAGGTGCGCCGATCGCGGCGATGGACGTCACCGAGGCGACTCCGGTCGACGACGATGCGACGCCTGATCCCGGCGCCCTTGCGGACCAGCCCGCCCACGAAGCCGCCACCGATTCCCCGACGGATGTGCAACCGGGGCGCGGCACGGTGCTCGTCGGCGGTCCGGTGATGGCGTACGGCGACGGAGCCCACGGCGTGTTCCGCCGCCTGCGGTTCACGCCTGCGGAGGTGCGGGACAGGCTCGGTGACGGCCGCGTGCTTGGCGTGATCGTGGATCGGCCGTTGCACCGACCGCAACTGGCCCAGATCGTGCACGCCGCGCGCACCATCGGCGCGAAGGTGCTGCTGATGATCCCGGTCGCCGGTCCCGGTCCGGACGGGCTGCCACCGGAGTCGTTAGTGCGCGCCGTGCTTGGCGCCGCGGAACGGGTGCCCGACGTGCACATCGTCGCGATCCCGCTCGCGTCGCACCAGGACGAGGTACTCGATGCGCTACTGCGTGGCCGGATCGCGCAGAACTACGGCGTCACACACGCACTGTCGACGAGCCGCGGCTCGGTCGCCGGTGGCGGGCTGCGGGTGCTCGTACCACGGGAGTTCGCGTACGACATCCGCGACGGTCAGTGGCGCTCGGCCGATGACGTACCGCGTCGGTCCCGCCGAGTGGCGATGAGCCAGGCGGAGATCGACGATCTGCTCGACGACGGCAGCCAGCTGCCCGAGTGGCACACGCCGCCCGCGGTGGCGCGGGAGTTGTCGCGACAACGCCCGCCGCGCCACATCCGTGGCTTCGTGCTGTTCCTGACGGGCCTGTCCGGCTCCGGTAAATCGACCATCGCTCGAGGCGTCGCCGATGCGTTGCAGGAGACCGGCGAACGCACCGTCACGTTGCTCGACGGCGACGTCGTTCGTAGCGAGCTCTCCGCGGGTCTCACGTTCTCCAGGGCCGACCGCGACCTGAACATCCGCCGGATCGGCTGGGTGGCCGCCGAGGTCGCGCGCCACGGCGGGCTCGCGATCTGCTGCCCGATCGCGCCGTACGCCGCCGCCCGAGCCACCGCCCGCGCACAGGCCGCGGCGGCTGGCGCCGGCTTCGTCCTCGTACACGTCGCGACGCCGATCGAGGTGTGCGAGCAACGCGACCGCAAGGGGTTGTACGCCCGCGCCCGTGCCGGCCTGATCACCGGCATGACCGGGGTCGACGATCCCTACGAGCCACCGACGGACGCCGACCTCGTGGTGGACACCAGCGAGATGACCATCGACGAGGCGATCGACACCGTGCTCAACGCGCTCGCCGACGAAGGATGGATCGCGCCGCCGACGCGCGCGTGAGACCGCCGGCGCGCGCGTGAGACCGCCGGCGGGCGCGTGAAGCCGACGCGCGCGTGAAGCCGACGCGCGCGTGAGACAGCCGTCACTCATCCGTGAAACCTCAAGGGCTAGATTGTTGACTTGTCTTGTAGGGATACTAGACAAATGGATTGGGCACTCACCGCGGCCGGCCTGGGCGTCGGCATCATCGTCGGTCTGACCGGCATGGGTGGCGGAGCCTTGATGACGCCGGTCCTCGTCATCTTCTTCGGCATCCCTCCGCTCGCCGCCGTGTCCAGCGACCTCGTCGCGAGCGCGGTCATGAAGCCGGTCGGATCGCTTGTGCACATCCGCAACGGCAGCGTCAACTGGCGGCTCGTACGGTGGCTATGCGTCGGCAGCGTGCCCGCCGGGTTCGCCGGCGTGCTGCTGATCCGCTCGCTGGGCGACGGCGCTCGGTTGCAGAGCGCTGTCCAACTCGCGCTCGGCATCGCACTCGTGCTCGCGGTCACCGGCCTGATCACGCGGACGTACCTGCGCATGCGCGATCACGCGCGGCGAGTCAACGCGCCCGCGAGGCCCGACGACGGGGCCACCGGCGAGTCGGTCATCCGGGTCCGCCCGCTAGCGACCGCGTTGCTCGGTGCCGCCGGCGGCCTGATCGTCGGCATGACGAGCGTCGGATCCGGCTCGCTCATCATCGTCGTGTTGCTGGGGCTCTACCCGGCGCTGCGCGCCCGCGACGTGGTCGGCACCGATCTCGTACAGGCCGTTCCCCTGGTCGCGTCGGCCGCGCTCGGTCACCTGATCTTCGGCGACTTCCAGTTCGGCGTGACGGCGGCGTTGCTCGTCGGTGCGATCCCCGGGGTGTTCGTGGGCGCACAGGTGTCGGCCCGCACGACCGGTGGCTTCGTTCGCCGCGCGCTCGCGGTGGTGCTGCTGGCCAGCGCGCTCAAGCTGCTCCACGCGTCGAATGTCGAGCTGATCGCGGGCACCGCGGCCGCCGCCGTACTTGGTCCGATCGCCTGGGCGTGGGTACGCACGCGTAACGGCCTACCCGCACTCGCGCGGACCGAGCGGGTATCCGCGACGGGCGCACCAGTGGAGCCAGCCGCCGCACGGGAACACGTCGACGTGGCGACTCTCAGTGCCGTGGCAAGTCAGCGCGGGAAATCAGCCGTATAGCCTGATTCGTACTGTATTAGGGATAGGCGCACTTGGCGGCATCGGTCGGCCTAGCGTGGTACGCGCCCGTGGGCCGTACGCAGGGACTGTGCATTCACGACGGTCAGCCGACCGTGTCATTCATCATCGGATTCACGTCTCCCCGGGGTCCCATCCACCGCATCACTCGTTTATCCGGATGAAGCGATTGATCCGGATTCGGCGATTGATCGGACGGTACGGATGATCGACACGGCTGTCCCGCTGCGCAACGTACGCCCCTACCGGGTGCTGGCTCCGGTGCGTACCGCGCAATCGACGACCTCGACCGCGACGCAGCCGGACGCGATCGCACACGACCTGCCCAGTGTCGGCGTCGTCATCGCGACGCGTGACCGGCCGGAGGCGATCGCCCGCGCGCTACAGGCGGTGCTGGCCCAGGACTACGCCGGCGAGCTGCGCGTCATCGTGGTCTACGACGGCGCACCGCCGGACTACCTGCTGTCCCGCGCGCTGCCACGGCCGGTCATGGTGCTGTCGAACTGGCGGGCGCCGGGCCTCGCCGGCACGCGCAACACCGGAGTGCTCGGCCTCGACACCGACCTGGTGGCGTTCTGTGGCGACGACGACCGGTGGAGCCCGGGGAAGATCAGCGCCCAGGTCGCCGCGTTGACCGCGCGTCCGGAGGCGGAGTTCGTGACATGTGCCGTCGAGGTCGAGCAGCGCGGCGGCGTACGGCCCCGACTGTTCGGTCATGCCACGGTCGGCGTGGACGATCTGGTCCGCGCGCTCGCCATGATCCACTCATCGACATTCCTGATGCGACGCGACGCACTGCTTGGTGGTCTCGGGCTGGTCGCCGAGGATGCGCCCGGCAGCGTCCACGAGGATTGGGATCTGCTTCTGCGGGCGGCGAAACGGTCCACCGTGCTGCACGTTGACGAGCCGCTGGTCCGGGTGCATCCGCGACGCCCGCAAGCGACCGCGTACGACTATGCACTGCGGATCTCCTCGCTGCGCTGGATGATGGCGCGCCACCCGGAGATCCGTGGCTGCCGTCCCGGCGCGGCACGTGCGTACGGGCAGCTGGCGTGCTGGTCGGCCGCGTCCGGGAATCGGCGCGACGCGTGGTACTTCAGCCGGCAGGCACTGCGCAACAACTGGCGGGAGCCACGCGCTGCGATCGCGATCGCGGCCACCTCTGGCGTGGTACCCGTCGATCGCGTCCTCGGTGCCCTGGACCGCCGCGCGCCGCACGCACCGGCCTGGGACAACCGCCGGCGCAGCGGCTAGCTCCCTTGCGGCGACGTACGCGTCCGGTGCGTGTCGGACCTCTTGGCTATCGTTGGGCGCATGCCCGCGGGCGACGCGCCACTCAACGAGATCATCGACAGTCCGGCAACCACGATGCCGATCCGGCCGGCCGAAGCCGCTGCACAACCGCTCGACGAATGGGTCGCGGTCGGCGACGGCGTAGGACTCCACGTCCGTCGCTGGGCGCCGGAAGTAGACACGGTGGCCGGGCCGGACTTCGTCCTCGTACACGGCCTGTCGTCGAATGCCCGGCTGTGGGATCAGGTCGCGATACGCCTTGCGAGCGCTGGCTACCGCGCGGTCGCCGTCGACCTTCGGTCACACGGCGAGAGCGATGCGCCAGACCAGGGGTACGACACCGGGACCGCGGCGAGCGACGTGGCGGACGTCGCCGCAGCACTCGGAATCACGGGTGCGATCGTGGTCGGTCAGTCGTGGGGCGGCAACGTGGTGTTGCGGCTCGTCGCCGAGCATCCGGGGGTGGCCTCGGCCGTGGTGCTGGTGGACGGCGGTTGGTTCAGCCCGTCGACGGAGTTCACCTCATGGGAGTCCGCCGAGCGAGCGCTGCGGCCACCCGACGTGGACGGACGGTCAGCGGCGGCCATGCGCGGTGTGCTGCGCAGCGCGCATCCGGCGTGGAGCGACGCGGCCATCGACGCCACCGCGGCCAACCTCGTCGAGCTGCCGGACGGCACGATCCGGCGTCGGTTGTCGATCCCGCATCACATGCAGATCGTGCGGAGCATGTGGGAAGACCCGCCCGCGGCGGACTACCCGCGCGTGCACGTTCCGGTGTTGCTCCTGCCCGCGTTGCCGGCCGATCCGGGCGCGGCAGACACACGTCGAGCGCGCGTGGCACGCGCCGCCGCTGCCTTTAGCGACGCGACGATCCGCGAGTATGTCGGCGGCGACCACGACCTGCACGCACAACAACCCGAACGCGTCGCCGAAGATCTGCTCGCGATGGCCGGCCGTCTAGACGGGACGGCGCGTGGGCGCAACAGTGCGGCCGGTCGTGAGCTCAGCGAGGAGCGGCAGAACTGATGGCACGCTTGCTCGTGGTCATGGGCTCCGGCGAAACGGCGCCCACGATGATCAAGCAACACCGCGAGTTGTTCACTCGACTGGGCGACGCACCGGCGGTGGTGCTCGACACGCCGTACGGCTTCCAGGAGAACGCCGACGACATCTCCGACCGTGCGGTGGCGTATTTCGACGCGAGCGTCGGACGCAAGGTGAGCGTGGTGTCCTGGCGCCATCGCGACCTTCCGCCGGCCGTACGAGCAAGGGCGCTGGCCGACATCGGCGAGGCCGGCTGGATATTCGCCGGCCCGGGCAGCCCGACATATGCGCTGCGGCAGTGGCACGGCACCGAGATCCCACAACTGATCACCGAGCGTCTCAAGCGCGGCGGCGTGGTTATCTTCGCAAGCGCAGCCGCGTTGACGCTGGGCTCGCACACCGTGCCGGTCTACGAGATCTACAAGGCGGGCGAACCACCCGAATGGGCC
Organism: Micromonosporaceae bacterium; assembly: GCA_035263025.1. Classification (GTDB taxonomy): domain Bacteria; phylum Actinomycetota; class Actinomycetes; order Mycobacteriales; family Micromonosporaceae; genus DASQPR01. The sequence goes on along the minus strand of DATFRR010000118.1, from coordinate 12,516 downwards.
GACGGCCTCGACGTCGTCGCTCAGGTCACCGGCCTGCCGGTGGTGGTCGTGCCGCACTACGACAACGCCGAGGGCGGCCACCACGACACCCGGTTCTGCTACCTGGGCGAGCGACGACTGTCCTTGATGGAGGAGATGCTGCCGGCCGAGTCGTTCATCATCGGCGTTGACGAACACACCGCGGTGACCTTCGACCTGGACGCGAGATCGGTCACGGTGTCCGGCAACGGCACCATGACGATCCGTCGCCACGGGCGCAGCACGGTCTATCCGAGCGGCACCGTGCTCACGTTCGACCAGGTCGGCACCGAGGGCGAGGTGGCGGTCGGTTCGGCCGCGGACAGCGCTGCGCCGACGCTCGGGGAGACCGCCGAAAGCACCGCCGCGGCCACGCTCGGTGCCGAGGCCGACCGGCTCTTCGCGGCATTCGGCGCCGCAGCCGACGCCGGTGATATGGATGGCTGCACGTCGGCAGTGTTGGAGCTCGAGGATCTGCTGACGGAGTGGGCATCCGACCTGTCCGACGACGTCGGCTATGCGCGAGCACTGTTCCGCCAGATGGTCGTACGCCTCGGTGACCTCGCCGCCGCCGTCGACCCGCGCGCCGTCGCGTTGCCGGCGGTGATGGACACGCTTTGCGCCGTACGCCAATCGGCGCGCGAAGCGCGGGACTTCGCGACCGCCGACACGATTCGCGATCGGCTCGCCGATGCCGGCGTCGAGATCCGCGACACTCCGGACGGTGCGACCTGGCATCTGCGCGAGGCGTCCTGACGCGCGGGCTGCGCGCCGCCCGCGGCAGCCTTGCGCGTGACGGACGAGCAAACGGGGGGCGGGGGCCCGGGCTCGCCGGACCCCCGCGGGAGGGACGCTGGGGATGACCCCATGGCGGTGTTCAGCCGGCCGGAGCAAGGCGCTGGCGGTGACCCACCAGGTTGTCGGGAGACCCGGGCCGGTGCCGTGACCACGTTGCCGCGATCACGTTGGTATCAACGACGCAGTGCCGCGGTACGTGACGGACAAATCCTGATATCAGGCCATCATCTTGTGATGATTCACGGTGGCCACCGCGAGAACTGGTACGGGACACCCCACCGGACCTCGACGGAAGTCAGGCAGCGACCTTGGCCGCCAGCCGGTCCGACAACGCATTCATGAACTCGTCGGTGGACAGCCAGGGCGTATCAGCCGAGATGAGCAGCGCCAGGTCCTTGGTCATCTGACCGCCCTCGACCGTTTCCACGCAGACCTGTTCGAGAGTGTCGGCGAACGCCGTCACGTCCGGCGTCCCGTCGAGCTTGCCGCGGTGCGCGAGACCGCGCGTCCACGCGAAGATCGACGCGATCGGGTTCGTCGACGTCTTCTCGCCGCGCTGCCACTGGCGGTAATGCCGCGTGACGGTGCCGTGCGCGGCCTCCGCCTCGCACGTGCGCCCGTCGGGAGTCATCAGCACCGAGGTCATCAAGCCGAGCGAGCCGAAGCCCTGCGCCACCGTGTCGGACTGCACGTCGCCGTCGTAGTTCTTGGCGGCCCACACGAAGCCGCCCTCCCACTTGAGCGCCGCGGCCACCATGTCGTCGATGAGCCGGTGCTCGTAGGTCAGACCGGCGGCGGCGAACTCGGCCGCGAACTCCGCCTCGAACACCTCGGCGAACAGATCCTTGAACCGACCGTCGTACGCCTTGAGGATGGTGTTCTTCGTGGACAGGTAGACCGGGTAGTGGCGGTCGAGGCCATAGCGGAACGAGGCTCGGGCGAAGTCACGAATCGAGTCGTCGTAGTTGTACATCGCCATCGCGATGCCGCCGCCCGTGAAGTCGGCGACGGTGAACTGCATCGGCTCGCCACCGTCGGTCGGCTGGTACGTGATGGTGACCGTACCGGGACCGGGCACCACGAAGTCGGTCGCCTTGTACTGGTCGCCATGCGCGTGACGACCGATGACGATCGGTTTGGTCCACGCCGGTACGAGACGCGGCACGTTCGACATGACGATCGGCTCACGGAAGATGACGCCGCCGAGGATGTTGCGGATCGTGCCGTTGGGCGACCGGTACATGCGCTTGAGGCCGAACTCGGCGAGGCGCGCCTCGTCCGGAGTGATGGTGGCGCATTTGACGCCGACGCCGTGGCGCTTGATCGCGTGCGCGGCGTCGACCGTCACCTGGTCGTCGGTGGCGTCGCGATGCTCGATGCCGAGGTCGTAATACTCGAGGTCCACGTCGACGTAGGGCAGCACCAACTGCTCGCGGATCTGCTTCCAGATGATCCGCGTCATCTCGTCGCCGTCGAGTTCGACAACGGGGTTCGTAACCTTGATCTTCGCCATGGTCGCTGGCGCTCCTTCCCGATCCACGTCAAGCAGTACGAGCGTACGGTATTGCCAGCGGCGCGTCACACCCAGGGTCGGTGGCGCAGCACACAGTTGGACCGCGGCGAACGGGTGGACGGCAGCACACAGCCGGACATCGACCGCGGCGCGATCGATCCCCGCTCGCACTCGCGGAGGCGGCGACCACGACGCTCGCCCGATTACATCGTGGCGACGTCGCCCTGCTTGGCTCGCACCGCCTCGGCGGCCTCCTTGAGCGCGGCTAGCTCGCTGTCGGTCAGCTCGGTCTCGACGACGCGGCGCACGCCGGTGGCACCAAGCTCCGCGAGCACGCCGAGGTACACGCCCGAGATGCCGAACTCGCCGTCGACCCACGCGCACGCCGGGATGACCTCGCCGGAGTCCAGGGCAACGGCGCGTGCCATACGGGCCGCGGCCGCTGACGGCGCGTAATACGCGGAACCCGTCTTCAGCAGCGCGACGACCTCGGCGCCGCCGTTGCGGGTCCGGACGACGAGCTCCTCGATCTTCTCCGGAGCCATCACGTCGGTGAGCGGCTTTCCGTCGACGCTGCAGTGCGACGGTACGGGCACCATCGTGTCGCCGTGCGAGCCGAGCGTAAGCGTCTTGACGCTGCGGACCGGTACGCCAAGTTCATCGGCGACGAAGTTCGTGAAGCGCGCGGTATCCAGCACCCCGGCCTGGCCAAGGACGCGGTTACGCGGGAACCCGGTGGCGATCTGCGTCAGCGCGGTCATCTCGTCGAGCGGATTGGACACCACGATGACCACGGCGTTGGGAGCGTATTTCGCGATGTTCTCGGCGACCTGACGGACGATCTTGGCGTTCGTGTCGAGCAGGTCCATCCGGCTCATGCCCGGCTTGCGTGGCAGCCCGGCGGTGATCACCACGACGTCGGAACCCTCGATCGCTTCGTACCCCTCGCCGTTCGGTCCGGTCGTCACGCCGACGACCCTCGTCTCGAATCCCTCGATCGGACGCGACTGGTTGAGGTCCAGCGCCACACCGGCCGGCTTGCCGTCGATGATGTCGGTCAGCACGACGGTCTCGAACACGTCGTACTCGGCCAAGCGCTGCGCGGTCGTGGTGCCGTAGAAACCGGCGCCGACGACGGTTACCTTCTTGCCCATCGGACTCGCATCTCCCAAGGTCATCGATTGTCGTTCAATGTCCACACGCTATCGCCCGCCACGGTCATGCTCGAATCTAGGTGCGTTTCGGTTGCCAGGACGGCACTTTCGCACCTAGATCCCGGGTCGACCGCATCACGCGGCGGCGGACTCGGCAAGCTCGACGACGTTGGTGAGCAGCATCGCTCGCGTCATCAGACCGACACCGCCCGGCATCGGAGCGAGGTAGCCGGCCACCTCCCGTACGTGCGGCTCGACGTCGCCCACCAGTTTCGCCTTGCCGTCCGGCAGTGTCACCCGCGAGATGCCGACGTCGAGAACCGCGGCGCCCGGCTTCACTATCTCCGTCGTGACGAGACCGGGTACGCCGGCGGCGGCCACCACGATGTCCGCGGCGCGTACGTGTGCCGCCAGGTCACGAGTGCCGGTGTGGCACAACGTGACTGTCGCATTCTCGCTGCGTCGAGTAAGCAGCAGCCCCAACGGCCGGCCGACGGTCGTACCACGACCGATCACGGTCACGTCGGCGCCAGCGATCGGCACGTCGTAGCGTCGCAGCAACTCGACGATCCCGCGGGGCGTACACGGCAGCGGCGCCGGCTTGCCGAGCACCAGGCGGCCCAAATTGACCGGGTGCAGCCCGTCGGCGTCCTTCGCCGGATCAACGGCTTCGAGCACGGCGAATTCGTCAAGACCCGTCGGCAGCGGCAGCTGCACGATGTAACCGGTGCACGTCGGGTCGGCGTTCAGCTCGGCGACCGCGTCGAGCACTTGCGCTTGGGTCGCGGCGGCGGGCAGATCCCGCCGTACGGATGCGACGCCGAGCTCGGCGCAGTCGCGATGCTTACCGGCCACGTACGCGTGCGAGCCGGGGTCGTCGCCGACCAGGATCGTGCCGAGGCCGGGAACCACGCCGCGGTCGGCTAGAGCCTTGATGCGTAGGCGCAGCTCGTCCTTGATCGCGGCGAGCGTCGCCTTGCCGTCGAGAATCGTCGCGGTCACGTGTCCAGATCCTTCCACACGGCCGCGGCACGATCCGATCGGCTGCCCCGGACCAGACGGTGGCCGGGAATTGACGGCCCCTGCCGCACCGCCTACGGTCAATCCGCTCGAAGCGCGACTCACGATCTTCGGAGGCACAGCAGATGCAGTGGTGGCTAGCTTGTCTTAAGAACTATGCGGACTTCGACGGTCGGGCCCGCCGGACCGAGTACTGGATGTATTCACTGTTTCAATTCGTCATCTTCGTGGTGCTGTTCGCCCTATGGTTCGCGCCGAAGATAGGTCTCCTCTTCCTTGTGCTCTCCTTCCTGTACGGGATCGCAACGGTCATCCCCGGCCTCGCGGTTGGCGTGCGCCGCCTGCACGACCAGGACAAGAGCGGACTGTGGCTGCTGATCGCGTTCGTGCCGTTCGTCGGCGGCATCTGGCTGCTCGTGCTGACATGCCTGCCGGGCACCGTCGGACCGAACCAGTACGGACCGGATCCGAAGGACCCCAACGCACTCGCCTGGCAACAGAACCAGTACGCGCAGATGCCGGGCACGTATCCGCCGCCGGGCTACCAGCAGGCGCCGCCGGCGTACCCGCCGCAGGCATCGCCGTACCCGCCGCAGGCATCGCCGTACCCGCCTCAGCAGCCGTACCCGCCTCAGCAGGCGTACCCGCAACAACAGGCGTACCCGCCTCAGCAGGCGTACCCGCAACAACAGGGTCAGCCGCCCTACCCCGGCCAGTAGGCGCGGCCACCGCCGGTGTGCGTCAGTGGAAGAAGTGGCGCGTACCCGTTAGATAAAGCGTGATGCCCGCGGCCTCAGCAGCCGCGATCACCTCAGGGTCGTGGATCGAGCCACCCGGCTCGACCACGGCTCGGACGCCTGCCTGGATCAGGACCTCTAGGGCGTCCGGAAACGGGAAGTACGCGTCCGAGGCACCGACCGCACCCGTCACACGCTCCGCACCGGCGCGTGATACCGCGAGCCGAGCCGCGTCGACGCGATTGACCTGTCCCATGCCGATGCCGACGGTCGCGCTGTCGCGAGCGAGCAGGATCGCGTTCGACTTGACCGAACGAATGGCGCGCCACGCGAAAGCCAGGTCCTGCAACGTCGCCGCGTCGACCGGCGATCCGGTCGCGAGCGTCCACGTTGCCGGGTCGTCGCCCGGTGCGTCGACCCGGTCGGACACCTGGACGAGCAGTCCGCCGCCGATCTGGCGTGTCTCGATGTGCTCCGCCGTCCACGTCGGCGCGACCAGCACTCGCAGATCCTTCTTCTTCGCCAGCAGTTCGAGCGCGTCGTTGTCGTAACTCGGCGCGACGATGACCTCGGTGAAGACGCCCTTGAGTTGGGCGGCCATCGCCGCTGTCACGGTGCGGTTGACAGCGATGATGCCGCCATACGCGGATTGTGGATCGCACGCATGCGCTTTGCGGTGCGCCTCGGCGACATCGGCGCCGACGGCGATGCCGCATGGGTTCTGGTGCTTGATGATCGCGACGCATGGCGGGGCGAAGTCGTTGGCACTGCGCCAAGCCGCGTCGGCGTCGATGTAGTTGTTGTAGGACATCTCCTTGCCCTGCAACTGGGTCGCCTGTGCGAGGCCGGGCGGGCGAGTCACGTCGACGTAGAGCGCCGCGAGCTGGTGCGGATTCTCGCCGTAGCGCAGCACGGTGCCGAGCGTCGTCGAAAGGCCGCCCCACGCCGGCCACCGCACCTCGGCGTCGAGCACCTCCTGCACGGAGAACCAGTTGCCGATCGCGATGTCATAGACCGCGATGTTCGCGAAGGCGCGCGCGGCAAGCGCACGACGCTGCGCGAACGTAAAACCGCCGCCCTCCACGGCCTTGATGACTTCCGGGTACGCCGCTGGCGACGTCACAACGGCAACGTTCGCGTGATTCTTCGCGGCGGATCGCACCATCGCCGGACCGCCGATATCAATCTTCTCGATGATCTCGTCCCGGCCGGCATCGGACGCGACGGTGTCGGCGAACGGATAGAGGTTGCTTACCAACAGGTCGAACGGTGCGATGCCGAGATCCGCGATCTGCTTGGCGTGGCTGTCGAGGCGTAGGTCGGCGAGCAGCCCGGCGTGAATGGCCGGGTGCAACGTCTTGACGCGTCCGTCGAGGCACTCCGGGAAGCCGGTCACGTCCTCGACGCGCGTGACCGCAACGCCCAGCGACTCGATGTGCGCGGCCGTCGTACCGGTGGAAACGATCTGCGCACCGGCCGCCGTCAGCGCGGTTACGAGGTCGTCGAGGCCGGTCTTGTCGTAGACGCTGATCAGCGCACGCTTGATCGGCCGCAGGCCGGTGTGCGGCGCGCCGCCGCCGCCCGCGCTCGTGTCGGTGGTCGGGGCGTCAGTCATGGGATCGTGACCTTTCGTCCGTTGATGGTCCAGCCGTCGCGCACCATGCGGCCGACCACGTCGACGAGTTGGCGTCGCTCGGCTTCCTTGATGCGCTCGGTCAGCGTCGCCTCGGTGTCGTCGTCGGCAACCGGCACGGCGACCTGCGCGATGATCGGCCCACTGTCGATGCCGGCGTCCACAAAGAACAACGTCGCGCCGGCGACTTTGACGCCGCACTCGAACGCGTCCCGCGGCCCATGCATGCCGGGAAAGCTCGGCAACAACGCGTTGTGCGTGTTGATGTAGCGGTCGCCGAACTCGGTCAAGAACCGCTCGCCGACAAGCTTGAGAAAACCGGCCGAGATAACGAGATCCGGCCGGAACGGCGTGACGGCGTCGGTGAGCGCGCTGTCCCACTCCTCGCGCGTCGAGTACGCCTTGACCGACCGTACGAATGTCGGAACGTCCGCCTTTTCCGCGCGGGTCAACGCCTCGATGCCGGTGCGGTCCGCGCCGACGGCGACGACCTGGGCGCCGTACGACGGATCGAGGCACGCGTCCAACAGCGCCTGCAGGTTGGTGCCGGTGCCGGACACGAGCACCACGAGCCGTGCGGTCACTTTCGCCACCCTACCGGCTGCTCAGAACCGCCGATCACCCGCCGCGATTTGCGCGCCGGCCGCCGCGCCGAGCCCGATTCCGAGCCCGCCGATGATCGCGTAATCCCAGCCGACTTGCCCGATGCTCGCGAGCGCGTCGGAACCGAGCGCGCCGGCCGCGAGGTACCCGGCGAGTCCGAGCACGACGCCGGCAACCGGCGCCGAGACCACCGCGGCGATGGCGAGGCTGCCGCGGCCGACCGGCGTCGTGGCATCACGCCTGGCTCGCCCGTCGCGGTCGCGGACCGGTTCGCCGAAACGGGTACGCCGGGCCAGCAGCGCACCGGCGACCAGGCCGGCGAGCAGCGGTGTCGCGAGCAGCGCCTGACCGGCACCGGTCACCGGGCGCTCCGGCAGGCCGGCGAACACCGGGAGATTGAGCACCTGAGTCAGCGTGAACCCGGGTCCGGTGAGGTATGCCGACGCCCACACCGCGAGGTTCGGCGCGTAGGCGAGGCACACCACCACGATGCCGGCGTCACCGGCGAAGTCGAGATGCATGTCGCGCAGCATCGTGGTGGCGGTCGCTCCGGCCACCGCGATCTCCACGCCGACTGCCATCGCACCGGCGGCGAGCAGCAGCATGACTCCGACGAGCGCGGTTCGTACGCCGTGGCGCAGCACGTACGGCAGCCGGTTGCGTACCCGTCGCGCAAAGCCGCTCGCCGGCCACGCGCCGAGGAACGCGGCAACCATGGCGAACCCGCCGAGCGTGGCGCCGGCCCGATTCGTCGACACGTCGAGTCCCGGCCCACGGGCGAGCACCGCCGCGGCATATCCGAGCAACCCGTACGGAATCGCCACCGAGATCGCGACCACGATTGCCGGGCGTACCGAATCGGCGCGCCGCGCCCCGAGCGCGCGTACGGTGTTCCGCCCCGCTCGTACGCACCGCCAGGCGGCAAGCAGCGCGATCGCGAGTGGAATGAGCGCGAGCGGCTCGTCGGCCACCCGGATCGGTACGCCGTGCCCCACCAGCCAGGCCGCCATCGCGTACCGGATCAACGCGATGATCGACGGACGCTGCGGACCGGCCAGCGTCACCGCGGCCACGGTGGCAAGGATCGGCACCAGCGACCACAACGCCGCCCAGAGCGCGTTGACCACGGCCAAGACCGACAGCGGCGCGTGCTGGGGAACGTCCGTGGCGTCCGAACCGCGCTGGGAAGGAAGGCGGATCGCGGTGCCGGATTCATGCCGGGTCCGATCGCCGTATGCCTTCGGCCACGTCTCGTCGATGCTCGCGGGCGACCGCCGCCTCGCGGACGCGCCGGCGCGTCCCGCGACGTCGACGGGCGAGGAGCCGCGCGGCGCGCGCCCGGTGCGTCCCGCGACGTCGACGGGCGGCCAGGCGCGCGGCGCGCGGCGATCCGGAGTGGGAGCCATCGCGCCCACTCTCCCAAACGACGGCCGGTCGGTCACGTAGACCGGCCGGCCGTCGCGTCGCAATCTGCGCTGCTATCGCGCCTGCATGACCTCGCGCATCAACTGCGCCGTCTCACTCGGCGTGGTGCCGACCCGAACACCGGCCGCCTCGAGCGCGACCTTCTTCGCCTCTGCGGTGCCCGACGATCCGGAGATGATCGCGCCCGCGTGGCCCATCGTCTTGCCCTCTGGTGCGGTGAAGCCGGCGATATAGCCGACCACCGGCTTCGTCACGTTCGCCTTGATGAACGCGGCCGCCCGTTCCTCGGCGTCGCCGCCGATCTCACCGATCATCACGATCGCGTCGGTATCCGGATCGTTCTGGAACGCCTCCAGCGCGTCGATGTGCGTGGTACCGATGACCGGATCGCCGCCAATGCCGACGCAGGTCGAGAACCCGATGTCCCGCAGCTCGTACATGAGTTGGTAGGTGAGCGTCCCAGACTTGGACACCAGGCCGATGCGACCGGCCGGCGTGATGTCCGCCGGGATGATGCCGGCGTTGCTAATCCCCGGCGATGCCACGCCCGGACAGTTCGGACCGACGATGCGTGTCTTGTTGCCGGAGGCAACGTTGTGCGCCCAGGCCGCGGTGGAGTCATGCACCGGGATGCCCTCGGTTATCACGATGGCCAGTTCGATGCCGGCGTCGACCGCCTCGATGATGGCGCCCTTGGCGAACTTCGGCGGTACGAAGATGACGGTGACATTCGCTCCGGTCGCAGCCATCGCCTCGCTGACCGAGTTGAACACCGGAAGCTCTGTGCCGTCGAAGTCCACCCGCTGGCCACCCTTGCCGGGCGTGACGCCTCCGACGACGGCGGTTCCGGCGGCAAGCATTCGCCGGGTGTGCTTCGAGCCCTCCGAGCCGGTCATGCCCTGCACGATGACCCGAGAGTCGTTCGTCAACCAGATCGCCATGTCATGCCCCCACGGCCGCGAGCTCAGCGGCGCGCCGAGCCGCACCGTCCATCGTGTCCACCCGTTCGACGAGCGGATTGCGCGCACCGTCCAGGATGGCCCGGCCGGCCTCCGCGTTGTTGCCGTCGAGACGCACGACAAGTGGCTTCGTGACGGCCTCGCCGCGCTCGGCGAGCATCGCCAGCGCCTGGACGATTCCGTTCGCCACTGCGTCGCACGACGTGATGCCGCCGAACACGTTGACGAACACGCTGCGCACTGACGGGTCGGACAGCACGATCTCCAGGCCGTTGGCCATCACCGCCGCCGACGCGCCGCCGCCGATGTCGAGGAAGTTGGCCGGTCGTACGCCGCCGAAGTGCCGGCCGGCGTACGCAACCACGTCCAACGTGGACATCACGAGGCCGGCGCCGTTGCCGATGATGCCGACCGACCCGTCGAGCTTCACGTAATTCAGGTCGCGTTCCTTGGCGCGCTGCTCCAACGGATCGGTGGCCGCCACGTCCTCGAGCGCCTCGTGATCGAGATGGCGGAACGTGGCGTTGCCGTCGAATGTGACCTTCGCATCCAAGAGCAGCACTGTGCTAGCCCGCGGCGTCGCTGGCGCCTCCGGCGCTTGACCGACTCCGACGCGAACGTCAGCAACCTTCGCGAGCGGGTTCACTTCGACGAGCAACGCGTCCTCGGCGACGAACGTCTGCCACAGCTTGACGGCGATCGCCGCGATCTGATCGGCGACATCGGCGGGAAAGCCGGCCTCGGCGACGATCTCACGAGCGGTCGCGGCGTCGACGCCCTTCGTCGCGTCGATCGGAACTCGGGCCACCTTCTCCGGCGCCTCGTGTGCGACCTGCTCGATCTCCATGCCGCCAGCGGTGCTCGCGATGCACAGGAACGTACGGTTCGCCCGGTCGAGGAGGTAGGAGAAGTAGTACTCCTCGACGATGTCCGCGGTCTCGGTAACCATCACCTTGTGCACGGTGTGGCCCTTGATATCCATGCCGAGGATGTCGGCTGCTCGAGCCTGCGCCTCGGCGGCGTCCGCCGCCAGCTTGACACCGCCCGCTTTGCCTCGGCCGCCGACCTTCACCTGCGCCTTGACAACCGACCGGCCGCCGAGTCGCTCGGCGATGGCGAGCGCCTCCTGCGGTGTCTCGGCCACGCCGCCGTCCAACACGGGCAGGCCGTGCCGGGCAAACAGGTCGCGCCCCTGATATTCGTACAGGTCCACGTTGAGCGTCCCGTTCTGTGATTCCGCTCCGCCGGCTCTGCGGCCGCCGGACTACGCCACCCGCCACCACGGCAAGGCGGCGAGCCGAACGGCCGAAGCCTAACCATCATTCGTAGCGGACAAATCGCAAGGGTACGGCGTGTGCCACACCGCACAGCCGATCAGCGAACACGCGACAGTTCGCCGAGCGGCGTGACCCAGTCATCATGGCCCGAACCGACGGCAGCACCCTCGGTAAAACACGTCGCTGCGGTGCGTAACCCGATGCCCGCTGACGTCGTTGTCTACAGCGTCGGCCCCGGCGAGCCCGCGGGCCGGCACCAAAGCGGCCGATGCCCTGTCGGTCGAGGGGTGGCGGCGGGGCATCGCGCATCGAGGGACCGGACGTGTGAGGGGTGCGTCCGGTCCCTCATCTTGTGCTTGTTTCGTTGCGGCGCCGGCTTACTGCGGTTGCGGTTACTTCGGTTTGGCGGACAGCATCCCCACTCCGGGCGGTCAGGCTTGATCCCTCCGTGGGGATGCTGTCCGCCAAACCTGACCGGGCTGAGCGACCGGGGAAGGGTTAAGAGCTACCCGCGTGCACGTGATACCGAGAACGGTTACGTGTTCGGGTTAAGCGACGGGGGTGGCGACGTGGGCGCGCACCCAGTCCACGATCGACTGTGTCGTCGCACCGGGCGTGAAGATCTTCGCTACGCCGATCTTCGCGAGTTCCGGAATGTCCGCCTCCGGAATGATGCCTCCACCGAACACCACGATGTCGGCCGCGCCACGCTCGTGCAGCAGATCGACGACCCGCCGGAACAACGTCATGTGGGCGCCGGACAACACCGACAGGCCGACCGCGTCGGCGTCCTCCTGGATCGCGGTCTCCACGATCTGTTCCGGCGTCTGGTGCAGACCGGTGTAGATGACCTCCATGCCGGCGTCCCGCAACGCGCGCGCGACGACCTTTGCGCCGCGGTCATGGCCGTCGAGGCCCGGCTTGGCGACCACGACCCGGATGCGAGAGCTCATCGAGGCGACCCTTCTTCAACCCGGGACCACGCAAGGGATTGGCGCGTCCTGAACGAACGGTAACCCCCAACGTCCGTTCCGACGATGCCGGGTTGCCGAAACAGGCCCGATCGTACGGCTGGTCGTACGTCCCACGTACGTGTCGTACCAGCGCATTGCACATTGTCGCGGCACGATCACCGTACGAATTTGGCATTAACGACTGCCGTCGCAAAAGGTAACGAAATGCGCGACCGACGACGCACAAACACACGGAATCGGGATTCTGCCGGCGCTCCGACTTGTGTTCCGGGTAACAGATTGGCTACGGTGACCCGGTTGTCATCCGCTTGACACCTGGACGACAGCGCGTCGCCAATCTCGTCCCCCCACGCTTTCACGAATTGGCGCCGCCCGGACGGCGAAGGGCTTGCGTGTGAGTTCTCA
>DATFRR010000117.1:0-12583 GCA_035263025.1 Micromonosporaceae bacterium | reverse complement strand
GCGTGAGCACCTCTACGAAATGGACTACCTGCAGGAGGGCATCGGCCTTCGGGCGCACGCGCAACGGGATCCGCTGGTCGAATACCAGCGTGAGGGCTTCGACATGTTCAGCCAGATGCTGGACGGCATCAAGGAAGAGGTTGTCGGCTTCCTGTTCAACCTCGAAGTGCAGGTCGAGGAGGCACCGCCACCGCCGCCAGTGATCGAAACGCAAGCCGCGAGACTATTGCCGTCCACGAAGCCGGTGGAGATCCGGGCGAAGGGCCTCGGCCGCCCGTCGCAGCCGCAGGCGCTGTCCTACTCGTCGCCGACGATTGACGGCGCGGCGGGCTCCGGCGCGGTGATGTTCGAACAGGCGCCCGCGCTGGGCATCGGTGGCGAGCAGCCGGCGCGGCCGACCGGGCCGCAGTCCGCCCGTGCCGCTGGCCAGAAGACGCCGGCGCCCGGCCAGGTCGTGGGCAGCGGTGGCCCGTCGCGAAATGCGCCGTGCCCGTGCGGATCCGGCAAAAAGTACAAGCGCTGTCACGGAGCACCGGCCGGCGCGTAGGTATGGGTCCGACGCCGCCCGTGCGGCGTCGGTGGCGTGCGGCGGGTCGGTGTGGGATGGCGGCCGACCGTCGGTGACACGCGGATCATCGGTGGCCCCGCGCAAAGCGATGTCCGTACACAGGCGGGAGTGCCGTCGCGCTGGTTGCAGGCAATCAATGGCAAACTGAAGCAATGGCAGCCCGATTCCTGCAGTTGGCCGAGGTGGCCGACGAGTTGTCGGTGACCGTCTCGCAGGTCTACCACATGGTCCGAAGCGGTGAATTGCCCGCGATCAAGATCGGTGGGCGCGGGCAATGGCGCGTCGAGCGGGACCGTCTTGAGGCCTATATCCAGCTGAAATACACGGAGACCGCGGATTGGGTGAGTCAAAATCCGCTCGTTGGTCGCGACGATGACATCGACGAGGGTAGCTAAGGTCTTGACCGCAGGAAGTCGGGGGCTGTAGAACTAGCCGAAGGCAATCGAAAGCAAACGCAAGATCGATTGTGCTATGCCTACAAGATCGCCTCAGGTTGACCACGCGGCAGACGAGATGTCGCCGCCCGTACCCCGATCGGAGGCTTGCCGTCGTGACGGTCACGCTGATCGAAGCAACCGCGGACATCACTGAGTCAGCCGGGATCGCCAACTCGCGTGGGATCGACGCCAGCACATCCCGACCGGTGTGCCTACCCCATTCGACGGGGCCGGTCGTCGACCTTGGTGCACCGATTCGACTTCGTCGCCCGCCCGCGAGTGAGCCACCGTTCGACGCGTCTCCGCCCGTCGGCGTGCGGACTGCGGCTGCTGGAGGCCACGCCGACCAGCCGGCCGTATCAGAACCGGCACGACCTGCCGATGGTTTCGTCGGTCGGCCGACTGGCGTGGCGAGCACCCGGGTCGGCGCCGGCGCGCTGGCACGAAACGTTCCACCGGCCGTCGCAAGCGCACAGCGTTATGTGCGGATCTGCCTCGAGGTGCTCAACGGATTCCGGCCGGCGGCGCACCTCCGCACGCTCGCCGGCCCGGTCGAGTTCGGCGCGGTCGTCAACCAGCTCAACCGGCGACGCAATGGGCGCGCGCACTTCCCGCAGGTGGTGACCGGGGCCCCGACACCGAGCACACCGCCGAACCGTCGTCCGACGCCGGCGTACGTTCCGGGTCACGTCAACGTCGGCGCTCGACACGAAGTGCCGAACGCGCCACAGCGACGGCCGCACGCACCCACCACCGCGCACCGCAACGCGCCGGGCGCATCGCAACCCGTCCGGCTTATGCGGTTGCGAGTTGCTGAACCGCGCGACGGAATCGCCGAGGTCGTCGCGGTGCTTGCATTCGCGGGTTCGAGCCTCGCGATGGCGATGCGCTTGGAACGGCGCGACGACCAGTGGCTGTGCGCCGTCGCCCAGGTGATTTAGAGCCGGGCGCGGCCCGACCGGCTTGCGCGCGCCGCGCCGGCACGTGATGCCTGCCCCCGCGCGCGGAGCCAGCACGCCGCGTCACCCCGCGCTGCACCCGCTGATCGAGGCGCGCACACTGTGCGAGACAGTCACGCGGACCGGACGGATGCCACGTCGCGACGGCATACACGACCGCGACCGCGACCGCGACGACGGGAGCGCCGTGAACGACGAGGTGACCCGGATCTACGTACCCGCGACGTTGACCGGCCTCGCGCCGCTCGGCAATCGCGGCGCGCTCCGCGCGCCGGAGGGGTCGAGCGACCTCGACGCCCATGCCGTCACACCGCACCTGCGCGAGTGGTATGCCGAGGCAGACGACGAAGAACTCGAATACGTCGCGTTCACCCGCGCCGCGCAGGGTGCGCTGCGGTTGCTGCACCTCGACGGCTCGGTTCCACGGCGACGCGTGGTGGTGTCCGCCGACGTAGCGACGAAGGCGCTGAGCTATCTCTCGACCGAGTTGGGGTCGAGCGCCGTACGGCTGTCTGGTGAGATCGAGTTCGCCGCCATCGCCGCCGTTCATGTTGACGGAGTCAGTGCCGAAGAGGACGTAGCCGCGGCTGCGAATGTCGTGCTCGACGCGTCCGCCGGCGACCCGGATGCCCAATTCGTCGTGGACGGGGCCGAGGACCATGAGCTCGAGTGGTACGACGTCTCCGAGATCGATCAGCTGCTGCGCTGATCGTCCGTGGCCTGCGTGCCGTCCCCGGCCGACGCGCCGACCCGAGCAGGAGCGGCGGCCCGGGCGGGCGATGGTCGCAGCGTGCGGCCGAACGCGATCAGCGCGACGATTGCGCCGACGAACAGCACCAGCAGCCCATGGATCACGCGATTGCCGGCCAGCAAGTCGATGACCGTACGGTCGTCGGCCGAGATCGACCGCGCGACGTGCACTAGTCCGGCACCGCCCAGATGGGTCAGCGCCTCGGTGGCGAGCAGGAGAAGACCGGTCGCCGCGCCGGCGAGTTCGTACGCCGGGAAGGCCACGCCGCGCCCGCGGCGGCGCAGATACCAGAACGCCACGAGGCCGGCGACCAACCCGACGATCACCGAGTCCACGTGTGACACAAGCGAATTCGCATTGACTACCCTGGCGCACGCCGACACGGCCGCGCCCTGGTCGCAGTCGGTGATTGCGGACCGCCCGGCGCCGAGCGCGGCCATCATGTGACCGAGCACCGTCCCGCTGTTCAGGATCGTGTCGGCGACGAACGACGCGAGTGCCGCCGCAAGCGCAGCCTCCGGCACCACGAGACGCTTCCCGATCCCGACGAGCGCGCCAGCGACCGTACCCGTGATCACCACCGTGACCGCGACGCCGCCGATCGACGGCACATTGCCGTACGCGCCGAGGACCGTACCCATCACGCCGAGCCCGACGATCAGGCCACCGGTCGCCGCGACCGCATACCGTAGCCATCGCCGAACCGGGCCGGCGGATCGGCGTACCCGCCAAAGGTCCGTGCCCAGACGGGCGGCGAGGCCCCCACCCAGTCCGGCCAGCGCGGTCGCCTGGACCACCGACGGGATGGCGAGGGCCGCGGTCGCGATTGCGACGGTGTCGCCCGCGTTGTCGTGGATCTGCTGATGGGCCGCCCAGAGCTTGACGATCAGCCAGATCAATCCGAGACCCGCGACGGTCCACGGCACCCAGGCGCGCGCGGGCGGCGTGCGGTCCGCGCGATCCCGAGCCGGCGCCCGTACGCCGTCCCGCGTGCCGACGCTCGGCTTGGTCATCACCGCCCCCATCGATGCCCTCGGGATTCGGGCGCCGCCCAGCCTACCTGTCGGTGCGTGTGGGCCTCGCGACACCGGTCGTCGCGACTTGGCTACCGGCCGACCTGGCGTGGGAGGATGAATCGGGATTCTGCGCCGCAGCATAGGCGTAGCCGCACATTCTCATCGTCGAGGAGAGCCTGCCATGGATGCAGTCATCGCCGTGCCCGAGCCGCGCAACGAGGCAGTCCGTGACTATGCGCCCGGCAGCGCGCAGGCGACGAGTCTCGCCAAGCGGCTCGCTGATCTGGCCGGCACGCGGCTCGACCTGACAAACACCATCGACGGCGTGCATCGGATGGCCGGCGGCGAGGAGATCCAGGTCGTGCAGCCGCACCGGCACGCGCATGTGCTCGGCGTGGCCCGCAACTCGACGCATGCGGACGCGGAGGCGGCGGTCGCCGCGGCGAGGAAGGCGGCGCCTGGGTGGCGCGCGATGCCCTACGCCGACCGCGCGGCGATCTTCCTGCGGGCCGCCGACCTGCTGGCCGGGCCGTGGCGCGACACCCTGAACGCGGCGACCATGCTCGGCCAGTCGAAGACCGTCTACCAGGCGGAGATCGACGCGGCCTGCGAGCTTATCGACTTCCTACGGTTCAACGTCGCGTTCGGCGCGAAGCTGCTGGGCGAGCAGCCGATGTCGTCGCCGGGCGTGTGGAACCAGTTCGACTACCGGCCGCTGGAAGGCTTCGTCTACGCGATCACACCGTTCAACTTCACCGCGATCGCCGGCAACCTGCCGACCTCACCGGCGCTGATGGGCAACACCGTGATCTGGAAGCCGTCAACCACGCAGCAGTTCGCGGCGCACTTCCTGATGCGGCTGTTCGAAGCGGCCGGCCTGCCGCCCGGTGTGATCAACATGCTGACCGGCCACGGCGTCGGGATCAGCGACGTGCTGCTCACCGACCCGGACTTGGCCGGCATCCACTTCACCGGTTCCACGGCCACGTTCCACCACCTGTGGCGCAGTGTGGCCGGCAACTTGGACCGCTACCGCGGCTACCCACGGCTGGTCGGCGAGACCGGCGGCAAGGACTTCGTGATCGCGCATCCGTCCGCCGATGTGGACGCGCTGCAGACCGCGCTGGTCCGCGGCGCTTTCGACTACCAGGGTCAGAAGTGTTCGGCGGCGTCGCGGGCGTACATCCCGCGATCGATTTGGGACGGCGAGTTGCGCGACCGGCTTGCCGCAACGGCCGACGGGCTGACCTACGGGGACGTCAGCGATTTCACGAACTTCGGTGGCGCGGTGATCGACGCTCGCGCTTTCGCGAAGCACACCGCGGCGTTCGATCTGATGCGCAACTCCGACGCTTGCACGGTGATTGCGGGCGGCTCAGCGGACGACGCGGAAGGCTACTTCGTGCGCCCAACGGTCGTGGAGTGCACCGACCCGGCACACGAGGTATTCACCACCGAGTTCTTCGGGCCGATCCTCTCCGTGTACGTGTTCGAGGACGGCGCGTTCGAGGACACCGTACGGCAGGCCGAGTCGGTCTCGCCGTACGCGCTGACCGGGTCGGTCTTCGCCACCGACCGGCGCGCGATCGAGTGGGCGTCGGAGACGCTGCGCTACGCCGCCGGCAACTTCTACATCAACGACAAGCCGACCGGTGCCGTGGTCGGGCAGCAGCCGTTCGGTGGGGCGCGCGCTTCGGGTACGAACGACAAGGCCGGCTCGTGGCTGAACCTCGCGCGATGGGTGTCGCCTCGCACCATCAAGGAGACGTTCGTGCCACCGACCGACCACCGGTACCCGCACATGGGCTGATACCCGCGCAACCGACGGCCGGCGACGGCGGCCGGCTGACGGCGGCCTGTGATTTGCCCGGATTACCGGACAGGTGACGGGCCGGCTGGATAACGTCGCCGACGATGAGCCCACCGGCCGAGGACCCAGCCGACGCGCCGCATGCGTACCGCAGGCGCGCGCTGCTCCGGGCTGCCACCGTCTGTGCGGCCGGTCTTGCGGCAAGTGGTTGCGACGCTGTTTCAACGCGTGCCCTTCGCCGCACGGCACGTAGTCGGGCGCCGGTCGACGCGTCGGCCTCCGCGCGACCGTCGCCGAGTGCGACGGCGGCACTGCCACGGTCGATCGCCGCGACGTTGCCACCCGAGGTGCGCAACGGTCCGCGCAACCGTCCCGGGATCGCGCTCACGTTTCACGGGCAGGGCACGCCGGCGATGGTGCGGGACCTGCTGATCGCGCTCGAGGACCATGCCGCCCGGGGCACATTCTTGGCGGTGGGCTCGTGGCTCGCCACCGAGCCTGCGTTCGCCGGGCGGATCCGCAATGGCGGGCACGAACTCGGCAATCACACCATGCACCATCTCGCGATCGCGTCGATGAACCGCGCTGGCGCGTCGGCGGAGATTGACGAGTGTGCCGACGTGCTTCGCCGGTTGACCGGGTCGATCGGCACATGGTTCCGCCCGTCGCAGACCCAATTCGCCACGCCGACGATCCTCGCCGCGGCGACGCGCGCCGGATATCCGACGTCGTTGTCCTACGACGTGGACTCGCTCGACTACACCGATCCTGGCGTGGACGCGATTGTCGCGACGGTGCTTCGCCTGGCGCGCAACGGATCCATCGTCAGCATGCACGCGGGCCATGCGCAGACCGTGGCTGCGGTGCCCACGGTATTGGCCGGGCTACGGCGCCGAGGGCTGCGGCCGATGACGATGACCGAATTGATGAGCCAATGAGCGGCCGGGTGGCGACCGCATGAACCCATCGAGACCGCGTCGCGGGCCGGGCCTCGTCGCGATCGTCGCGGCCGCGGCACTCGTGGTCGCGGCCTTCATCGTCGACTTGCGAGACTCCGGATCGCGGCGCGACTCGGCGTCGACGGCCGCGTCATCGTCCCGCTCGGCTGGATCGTCGCCCCAAGGCTCGGTCGGAAGCGAGGCTGGCGCGCCGTCGGCGCAGGGCCGCGAGGCCGGTGCGCCGGTCGGCTCGGCGGCGTCACAATCGCCCGGCGGCTCGGCGGCGTCACAAGCGCCCGGCGGTTCGGCGTTGTCCGACCCGCTGCCCGGCATGCCGCCGCCGCTGGATCCATCCGATCTGTACGCGGCCGATCGGCCTGGCATGCTGTCGCCGGTGGTACGCGGTGACCTGCCCCGCATCTACGTCCCGAACAACCTCAGCAACACCGTGTCGGTCATCGATCCGGCGACGTACCGCGTCCTCGCCACGGTACGGGTGCCGGTCAGCCCGGAGCATGTCGTACCGTCCTGGGACCTGAAGACGCTCTGGGTCAACAGCGACCGTGGCAACGCGCTGACCCCGATCAACCCGGTCACCGGCGCGTTCGGGAAGCCGGTGCCGGTCGACGACCCGTACAACCTCTACTTCACGCCCAACGGCGCGTCCGCCGTCGTGATGGCCGAGGCGGCCCACGAGATCGTGTTCCGCGATCCACACTCCATGAAGGTGCAGTCGGTGGTCCACGTGAACTGCGGCGGCGTGAACCACGCGGACTTCTCGGCGGACGGCCGTTACATGGTCGTCAGCTGCGAGTTCTCCGGCGATCTGCTCAAGGTGGACATCACGACCCGACGCGTGGTGGCCCAGATGCATCTGCCGGCCGCTATGCCGATGCCACAGGATGTGAAGATCGCACCGGACGGCAAGACGTGGTACGTCGCCGACATGATGTCCGGTGGCGTGTGGATTTTGGATGGTGGCCGGTTCACCGCGCCGCGATTGCTACGTACCGGTGCGGGTGCGCACGGACTCTACGTCAGCCGAGATTCGAAGTACCTCTACGTGACGAACCGCGGTGCCGGCTCGATCTCCGTCGTACGCTTCGCCGACAACAAGATCGTCGCCACCTGGCGGATCCCCGGCGGCGGCAGTCCCGACATGGGCGGCATCTCCGCGGACGGCAAGGTGTTGTGGCTGTCCGGCCGGTACAACGGCGTGGTGTACGCGATCTCCACGGCGAACGGGCATCTGATCCGCAAGATCCCGGTAGGCGCCGGACCGCACGGCCTCTGCGTGTGGCCGCAGCCCGGTCGCTATTCGCTCGGCCACACCGGCATCCTGCGCTAGGCCGTCAGTCGAGATCGTCGGGGTCGTCGAGCCGCGCGAGCCACGTCGCGAGCCGCTCGATCGGCACTTCGAACTCCGGGTTCTGATCGACGAAATCGCGCAGACAGCCGGCGAGCCACTCCAGGGTCACGGTCTCTTCCCCGCGCCGATCCGCGAGCTCTTCGATGCCGCGATCGGTGAAGTACATGGATACCTCCGGATCCGACCGGTCGGCCGCCACGGCTCGGCGTGGCAACCGTGAACGACGCGCGTCAGGCGCTCGGCAGCGCCGCCTCGATCACCGCGGCCTGCTCCACCTCGTGCAGCTTCGCGGAACCCACCGCTGGCGCGGCGGCCGCCGGACGCGAGATGCGACGAAGCGGTACGCCGTCGAGCTGCTCGGTCAGGTTAAGTGCGATGAACGACCACGCGCCCTGGTTCGCTGGCTCCTCCTGGACCCATGCCACGTCGGTCGCGTTCGGATAGGTCGCCAATGCCGCCTTCACCTCGTCGACCGGCAGCGGGTAGAGCTGTTCCATCCGAATGATCGCGACGTTCGTGATGCCCCGGTCCGCGCGCGCCTGCAGCAGGTCGTAGTAGAGCTTGCCGGTGCACAACAGCACCCGGCTCACGCCGGCCGGATCGAGCGGCACGCCGTTCACGCCGCTGTCACCGATGATCTGGGCGAACGTACCCGTGGTGAAGTCCGCGATCGACGAGACGGCGAGGCGGTGGCGCAGCAACGATTTCGGCGTGAACACCACGAGCGGCTTGCGCTTGGCCGACAGTGCCTGGCGCCGCAACAGGTGGAAGTAGTTCGCCGGTGTGGACGGGATCGCGATGCGAATGTTGTCCTCGGCAGCGAGCTGGAGGTAGCGCTCCGGGCGACCCGATGTGTGGTCCGGGCCTTGCCCCTCATGACCGTGCGGTAGCAGCAGCGTCAGCGCGGTGCGCTGGCCCCACTTAGCCTCGCCGGACGAGATGAACTCGTCGACGACCGTCTGCCCGCCGTTCGCGAAGTCGCCGAACTGCGCTTCCCACATGACCAGCGCATCGGGATTCTCGACGGAGTAGCCGTATTCGAAGCCCATCGCCGCGTATTCGGACAGCAGCGAGTCGAAGACGAAGAAGCGCCCGCCCTCGGCCGCGACCGCGGACAGCGGCAGATAGTCGTGCCCGTTCTCGGCGTCGACGATGCCCGCATGCCGCTGGACGAACGTACCCCGACGGGAGTCCTGACCGGACAGCCGCACCGTGACGCCCTGCGCCAGCAGGGAGCCGAACGCGATGATCTCGGCGAAGCCCCAGTCGATGTTGCCCTCGGCCGCCATCTTCGCGCGCCGTTCGAGCAACTGTGCGATGCGCTTGTGTGGCGTGAAACCGGCCGGCAGCTCGATATGTGCGTCGCCGATCGCCTTGACCATGCCGGCCGGGATCGCGGTCGCCACCGTCGGTTCCGGCTCGACGAGCCGCTCGCGAGTTGTGCGTACCGACGCGGACGCGTCGCGGGTCGCCTTGAACACCGTTTCGAGCTGTTGCTGGAAGTCCCGAAGCGACTCCTCGGCCATGTCCAGCGAGATGTCGCCGCGGCCGATCAGCTCCTCGGTGTAGAGCTTGCGCACCGAGCGCTTGGTGTCGATGATCGCGTACATCTGCGGGTTGGTCATCGACGGGTCGTCGCCCTCGTTGTGCCCACGGCGGCGGTAGCAGAGCATGTCGATGACGACGTCCTTGTTAAACGCGACGCGGTATTCCAGCGCCAGGCGCGCCACCCGTACGACCGCCTCCGGGTCGTCGCCGTTGACGTGGAAGATCGGCGCCTGGATCATGCGCGCGACGTCGGTGCTGTAGAGCGACGACCGCGAATACTCCGGCGCGGTGGTAAAGCCGACCTGGTTGTTGACCACCACGTGAATCGTGCCGCCGGTGCGGTAGCCGCGAAGCTGCGACAGGTTCAACGTCTCGGCGACCACGCCCTGACCGGCGAACGCGGCGTCGCCGTGGATGGCCAGCGCGAGGACCGTGTAACCCTCCAGACCGCGGTCGATGCGGTCCTGCTTGGCTCGTACGATGCCCTCGAGCACCGGGTCGACCGCTTCGAGGTGCGACGGGTTCGCGACCAGCGACACCGCGATGGTGTGCTGCTGATCGGCGGTGGTGAACTTGCCGTCCATGCCGAGGTGGTATTTCACGTCACCGGAGCCCTGCGCCATCTTCGGGTCGAGATGGCCTTCGAACTCGTTGAAGATCTTCTCGTACGGCTTGCCGACGATGTTCGCGAGCACGTTGAGCCGGCCGCGGTGCGCCATGCCGAGAACCACCTCGTCGAGGCCGCGCTCGGCGGCGTTGCTCAGCACCTCGTCGAGCAGCGGGATCAGCGATTCGCCGCCCTCCAGCGAGAACCGGCGCTGGCCGACGTACTTGGTCTGCAGGAAGGTCTCGAACGCCTCGGCGGCATTGAGCCGGCCGAGGATGTGGCGCTGCTCCTCGACGGTTGGCTTCTCGTATTTGCGCTCCACCCGCTCGGCGATCCAGCGCCGCTCCTCCGGGTCCTGGATGTGCATGTATTCCACGCCGACCCGACGGCAATACGAGTCGCGCAGCACACCAAGCACGTCGCGCAACTTCATCTTCTGCTGACCCGCGAAGCCGCCAACCGGGAACGTACGGTCCAGATCCCAAAGCGTCAGGCCGTGCTCGAGCACATCGAGGTCCGGGTGGCGACGGATGTGGAACTCGAGCGGATCGGTGTCGGCCATCAAGTGACCGCGCACCCGGTAGGCGTGGATCAGCTCGATGACGCGTGCCGTCTTGTCGATCTGCCCCTCGGCACCCTGCGACACGTCGCGGACCCAGCGCACCGGCTCGTACGGGATCCGTAGTGACGTGAAGATCTCGTCGTAGAACCCGCGCTCGCCGAGGAGCAGCTCGTGCATCACCTTGAGGAACTCGCCGGACTGAGCGCCCTGGATCACGCGGTGGTCGTACGTGGACGTCAGCGTGACAATCTTGCTGACCGCGATCTCGGCGAGTTGGCGTTCGCTCATGCCGGCGAATGGCGCCGGATATTCCATCGCGCCGACCCCGATGATGGTGCCCTGACCGGCCATCAGACGAGGCTGGGAGTGCACCGTGCCGATACCGCCCGGGTTCGTCAGCGAGATCGTGGTGCCGGCGAAGTCGTCCGGCGTCAGTTCGTTGCGGCGCGCCCGGCGCACCACGTCTTCGTACGCCGCCCAAAACGCGCGGAAGTCCATCTCCTCGCACTTTTTGATGCTGGGTACGACGAGCGTCCGTGAGCCGTCCGGCTTGGTCAGGTCGATTGCGATGCCGAGGTTCACGTGCTCCGGCGCGACCAGCACCGGCTTGCCGTTGACTTCGGCGTACGCGTGGTTCATCTCGGGATGCTCGGCGAGCGCGCGGACGAGGGCGTACCCGATCAGATGGGTGAAGCTGACCTTGCCGCCTCGGCCGCGCGCGAGCGCGTTGTTGATCACAATCCGGTTGTCCGCGAGAAGCTTCGCAGGCACGGCGCGCACGCTGGTCGCGGTCGGCACCGCGAGCGACGCGTCCATGTTCGCCACGATCCGCGCGGCCGCACCGCGGATCGGGCTCGTCGTGGCGTCGACCGGCGCGGCGTCCTTCCTGGTCACGTCAGGCTTCGCGCTCTTGGTCACGTCGGGCTTCGCGCCGTCAACCCTGGCGGCGTCGGCTTTGACCGCGGGCGCCTTTGGCGCGGCCGCCGGTGCCGGTGCGGTGGCAGGCGTGCCGACGCCAGCCGTGCCCGCCGACGTCGTTGCCGCGGGAGCCTTCGCGGCGGGCGGGGCGGCCGTCGCGGGCGCCGGTGCGGCGGTGGCCGGCGCGGCGCTCGTCGCCGTCGACGCAGGCGCCGAGGTCGGCGTCGCGACGTCGACGACCGGCTTGTAATCCGCGAAGAATTCATGCCAGGCCGCGTCGACGCTCGACGGGTCCGCCAGATAACGCTGGTACATGTCGTCGACGATCCACTCGTTGGGACCAAAGTCGGCGAGGGGGTTGTCCTGCGATGTCTGCTGGGTCGACACAGCCGTTCTCTCCACGCGAAATTGCCAGTCAGCCGAGGTGTGCTACGCACCGCCCGGAGTGCCAGTTCAGGCTACGCGGTCAAGCATTGTTCACGGACGTCGGGCGTGCCGGTGTCTCGTGTCACAGGCGACCTCGATGTCGGGTATCCGACGGAACATCCCGGTCAAAGTGCCGGTCAGGAGATGTCGCGCTTCCGCAAGATCAACGTACCGACGACAGCCATCACGACGCCGTACCCGAGCATGACGAGCGCACCGACCCACCATGGCGGCATGTTTCCGCCTGGGAAGTGCAGGTCCTGCGAGCCCACGGCGATCTGCGCAGCGATCGACGGCATGACGACCATGCCCTGGTAGATGGCGTCGGTCTTGAACACGAACTGGTGCAGCACGGCGAAGACCAGCAACGCGGCGTAGATGCCGATCGTGTAGAGCAATGCGGCCGTCACCGTGGCGCCGATCTGGCTGCGCAACAACGCACCGATGCCGATGCCGAACACCGCCCACAACGCGAACATCAGCAGGTTGAGGAGGATCGCGCGTTGCACCGTCCAGGCACCGAGGTGTGCATCGAAATCGGTGTTGGCGAAGAAGATGCTGCCGAATGCGAGGTCGATCGCGGTCGTCACGATCCAGACCGTCGCGGCAGCCAGCATCGCAGCGACGAATTTTCCGATCACCACATATGTGCGCCGTGGCGTCACAAGATATGT
>DATFRR010000116.1:0-2619 GCA_035263025.1 Micromonosporaceae bacterium | reverse complement strand
TCCCCGGTTACTTCCTGGTCGTTGCCGACCTCGTGAGGCATGCGAGACAGGTCGGCATCCGGGTCGGCCCCGGTCGCGGCTCAGCGACCGGCGCGGTGATCGCCTACGCGCTGGGCATCACCGAATTGGATCCGATCACCCACGGTCTGCTGTTCGAGCGCTTCTTGAACCCCGAGCGCATCTCGATGCCGGACATCGATCTCGATTTCGACGAGCGCCGGCGCGGCGAGATGATCCGCTACGCGACCGAAAAATACGGCGAGGAGCGCGTCGCGCAGATCGTGACCTACGCGACCATCAAGGCGAAGGCCGGCATCAAGGACGCGGCGCGGGTGCTCGGCTACCCGTTCGCGCTCGGCGACAAGATCACGAAGGTCATGCCGCCTCCCGTGATGGGCAAGGACATCCCGCTCGCCGGCGTCTTCGACCCGACGCATCCGCGCTTCCCGGAGGCCAGCGAGTTCCGCCAGCTCTACGAGTCCGACGCGGACGTGGCGACCGTGGTGGACACGGCACGCGGCCTGGAGGGCCTCAAGCGCCAGGTCGGCGTACACGCCGCCGGCGTGATCCTGTCCGGCGAACCGTTGCTCGACGTGATCCCGATCTGGCGCCGCGATCAGGACGGCGCGATCATCACGCAGTTCGACATGGGCGCGTGCGAATACATCGGCCTGCTGAAAATGGATTTCCTCGGGCTGCGGAACCTCACCGTGCTCGACGACACGCTGGAGTCGATCGCCGACAATCGCCACATCGACCTCGTCCTCGAGGACCTGGCGCTGGACGACAAGCCGACCTATGAGCTGCTGGCCCGGGGCGACACGCTGGGCGTCTTCCAGCTGGACGGCGCACCGATGCGCGCGCTGCTGCGATCGATGGCACCGGACAACTTCGAGGACATCGCGGCGGTGCTCGCGCTCTACCGTCCGGGACCGATGGGCGCCAACGCGCACTATGACTACGCCGACCGCAAGACCGGCCGCAAGCCGGTCACGCCGATCCACGCGGAGCTCGCCGAGCCGTTGGCGGACATCCTCGACGACACGTACGGCGTGATCGTCTACCAGGAACAGGTCATCGCGATCGCGCAGAAGGTGGCCGGCTACTCGCTTGGCAAGGCCGACCTGCTGCGCCGCGCGATGGGCAAGAAGAAGAAGGAGATCCTCGACAAGGAATACGTCCCGTTCTCGGAAGGCATGCGCGAGCACGGATACTCCGACGGGGCGATCAAGACGCTCTGGGACATTCTCGTTCCGTTCTCCGACTACGCGTTCAACAAGTCGCACACCGCCGGCTACGGTCTGGTGTCCTACTGGACGGCGTACCTGAAGGCGAACTATCCGGCCGAATACATGGCCGCGTTGCTCACCAGCGTCGGCGACGACAAGGACAAGTCAGCCGTCTATCTCGCCGAGTGCCGCCGGATGGGCATCAAAGTGCTGCCGCCGGACGTCAACGAGTCCAACGCTCGCTTCGCCGCGGTCGGCACCGACATCCGGTTCGGGCTCGCCGCGATTCGCAACGTCGGGGTCAACGTCGTCGAGTCGATCCGCCGTGCGCGCAAGGAGAAGGGCGCGTTCACCGACTTCTACGACTACCTCCGCAAGGTGGACGTGGTGGCGTGCAACAAGAAGGCAGTCGAATCGCTGATCAAGGCGGGCGCGTACGACTCGCTCGGGCACAGCCGGCGCGGACTGCTCGCGGTGCACGCGGATGCCGTCGACTCGTTCGTGGACGTGAAGCGCAACGAGGCGATGGGGCAATATGACCTGTTCTCCGCGTTCGGCGACGGCTTCGGTGGCGGCGAGGACGCGGCGGGGCCGGGCGACGCGGGACTCGCGGTGACGCCGCCGATCCCGACCGCCGAGTGGGACAAGGCTGATCTGCTCGCGTTCGAGCGGGAGATGCTCGGCCTTTATGTGTCCGACCACCCGCTGCTCGGGCTAGAACATGTGCTGTACGCCGCCGCCGAGATGCCGATCTCCGCGCTATTCGAGGAGGGGGCGGTCGGCGACGGGCAGATCGTCACGCTCGCCGGCATTCTCTCCGGGGTGTTGCGCCGCATCACGAAGCAGGGCCGCAGCTGGGCCAGCGCGACGCTGGAGGACCTCGGCGGCGCGGTGGAGGTGTTGTTCTTCCCGAACACGTACGAGTTGGTTGGCCAGTATGTCGCCGAGGACGCGATCGTGGTCGTCCGAGGCCGTGTCGACCGTCGCGACGATCAGCCGCGGCTCATGGCGATGGATCTGTCGATCCCGGACATCTCTGCGCCGGACACCGTCAAGCCGGTCGTGGTCGCATTGCCGCAGTCGAGGTGTACGCCTCCGCTGGTGGACCGGCTGAAGGAAGTGCTCGCGAGCCACCCGGGTCCGGCGGAGGTGCACGTAAGGCTGCTGAGCGGCTCGCGAGCGACGACCCTTCGTTTGTCACCGATGCGCGTGGCTCCGACCAGCGCGCTGATGGCCGATCTGAAGGCGCTGCTCGGACCGACCGCGATCGCATGACAGGCCTCGGATCAACGGCCATCACGTGAGACCGCCTCAGCGCGGCGCCCCAACGGTTCGCGGCAACGCTGTCGGAGCGAGCGCGCCCGCCGAGGGGTACGGACGACGATCAAGC
>DATFRR010000115.1:0-6618 GCA_035263025.1 Micromonosporaceae bacterium | reverse complement strand
TGCTGGCAGTCACACCACGCCCGACCCGGGCACTTGTCGTGCCGCTTCGCGCGACACGCGCGACAGATCACTAATTCAGCCTGCGCTTGCACGCCGGGTGCGTCAAGAATGGGCGGCGATGGCACGGCAGATCTATACCCTCAAGATCACACTGGCCGATGTGACGCCGCCGGTGTGGCGTCGCGTCGCGGTGCCCGGCGCGTACACGCTCGATCGCGTGCACCGTGTCATCCAGCTCGCGATGGGTTGGCAGGACTGCCACCTGCACTCGTTCGACATCGGCACCGTACAGTTCGGGCAGCCCGATCCGGACGGTCTGCTCGACATGCGCGACGAGATCGACAGCCGGCTGGACGACGTGGCGGCGAAGGACGATCGCTTCGGCTACACGTACGACTTCGGCGACTGGTGGGAGCACCACATCGCGGTCGAGGACGTGTTGGAGGCCGACCCGGACGAGCGGTACCCGACGTGTGTGGACGGCGCCGGTGCGTGCCCGCCCGAGGACGTCGGCGGCGTCTACGGCTTCGAGCGGTTCTGCGCCGCGATGGCCGACCCGGATCATCCGGAGCACGCCGAGATGTTCGAGTGGTACGGCCGCGCGTTCGACCCTCGCGCGTTTTCGGTGGCGCGCGCCACCGCGCTGCTTCGACGGATGGCCTAGCCCACCGGGCGAATCCGCGAACGTGACGCGGCGGCCGGGATGCCAACGACGCGAGTGACACCCCGACCACCGCTACGTCCACGGTAGAACGCGCGGCGCGATTCGCGTTGCCATTCGACATGCCGACCGGTGTCCGGTTCCTTACGTGGATCTTGACGCGAGGCCGGGCCCCGCGCGCCGCCCGCGTTCGCGCGACAAGGCGCGACATCGCGGGATGGCGCGCACGTCGCGGTTCGGGCGACAATCGCTGACGGGGCGGGTGCGGCGTTCGGGAGGCGGCCATGGTGCTTGCGTACGTGAACGGACCATCGACGGTGGCGTTGCTCGGCCAGACGATCGGGGAGAATCTCGCCGAAACCGTGGCGGCACACGGCGACCGTGAGGCGATGGTCGACTTCCCCTCCGGGCGGCGCTGGACCTATCGCGCGCTCGCCGCCGACGTCGAAGCCGTCGCGAAGGGTCTGCTCTCGCTGGGCGTCGAGGCCGGCGACCGGGTCGGGATCTGGGCGCCGAACCTGCCCGAGTGGGTGCTGGTGCAGTTCGCCACCGCCCGGGTCGGCGCGATCCTCGTCAACATCAATCCGGCGTACCGAAGCCATGAACTCGCGTACGTCCTCAAGCAGTCCGGCATCCGTACCCTCGTGTCCGCCGAGACGTTCAAGACCTCGAACTACCGCGACATGATCGACGAGGTGCGCGGCGACTGCCCGGACCTGCTGGACATCGTCTACATCGGGACGCCGGGCTGGGACGAGATGGTGGCGGCCGGCGCTTCGGTCGACCCGGACGCGTTGACCGAACGCGAAGCATCGCTCGACTTCGACGATCCGATCAATATCCAGTACACGTCGGGCACCACCGGATTCCCGAAGGGCGCCACGCTCTCGCACCACAACATCCTGAACAACGGCTACTTCGTGGCGCGGACCCAGAACTGGACCGAGCAGGACCGGGTGTGCGTACCGGTGCCGTTCTACCACTGCTTCGGTATGGTGATGGGCAATCTCGGCGCGGTCACGCGTGGTGCGTGCATCGTGATTCCGGGGCCCGGTTTCGATCCGGCGACCACGCTGGCCGCCGTCGCCGCGGAACACTGTACGGTGCTCTACGGCGTACCCACGATGTTCATCGCTGAGCTTGGCGATCCGACGTTCGCCGACCACGACCTGTCCTCGCTCCGCACCGGCGTGATGGCCGGGTCGCCCTGCCCCGTGGAGGTCATGAAGCGGGTCATCGCCGAGATGGGCATGGCCGAGGTGACGATCTGCTACGGCATGACCGAGACGTCACCGGTGTCGACGCAGACCCGCCCGGACGACGACCTCGACCGCCGCGTGTCCACCGTCGGAACGGTGCACCCGCATCTCGAGGTGAAGGTCGTCGACCCGGCGACCGGTCGGACCGTGCAGCGCGGCGAGCCCGGCGAGTTCTGTACGCGCGGCTACAGCGTGATGCTCGGTTACTGGAACATGCCGGAGCGCACCGCCGAGGCGATCGACGCGGCACGTTGGATGCACACCGGCGACCTCGCGGTGATGGACGCCGACGGATATCTGTCGATCGTCGGGCGGATCAAGGACATGGTCATCCGCGGTGGCGAGAACGTCTACCCGCGGGAGATCGAGGAATTCCTCTACACCCACCCGGACATAGTCGACGCGCAGGTCATCGGCGTGCCGGACGAGAAGTTCGGCGAAGAGCTGATGGTGTGGATCCGGATGCGCGAGGGCGCGACGCCGCTGGACGCCGAATCGTTGCGCGCGTTCTGCGCGGGCAAGCTCGCGCACTACAAGATTCCTCGGTACGTGAAGGTCGTCGACTCTTTCCCGATGACCGTGACCGGCAAGATCCGCAAGGTCGAGATGCGCGAGGTGTCGATCGCCGAACTCGGTCGCTAGTCCCGCATCGCAGCGGCTGACTGTCCGGCGCGGATCGCGACTCGCCTCGCCTATTGACAGGCGCGTCCGGACAAGGCAGCTTTCATGGGAGCGCTCCCGCAGTGTTTAACTGTGGATATGTGTTAACACAGTAGGTACACAGCGCTGGCGGGTCGGGGGAACGCTCGCAGGCCGCGCGACGGACCAGAGGGTCGTGGGCCTCGCGGGCCAGGCGAGCCCCGGTGCGGTCGACGAGGACACGTGACCAGGGGGTAGGCAGATGGTGAGCCAGCGGCAGCGGTCGCCCGGCCGGCCGACGCTCGAAGAGGTGGCAGCTGCCGCCGGCGTCGGTCGCGGCACCGTGTCCCGCGTGGTCAACGGCTCGCCGCAGGTCAGCCCGGCCGCCAAGGAAGCCGTCGAGCGTGCCATCGCCGATCTCGGGTACGTGCCGAATCGCGCCGCCCGAGCGCTGGTCACGCAACGGACCGACTCGGTTGCGCTCGTGGTCTCCGAATCCGAGGACCGGGTGTTCGGCCAGCCGTTCTTCGCGGGCATCATCCGCGGCATCAGTTCGAGCCTCGCCGAAACACCGTTGCAGCTCTGGCTCGCGATGGCGCAGTCGTCCGCCGAACGGGTCCGGCTCAATCTGCACCTGACCCGTCAGCACGTGGACGGCGTGCTACTGCTCTCACTCCACGACGACGACCCGCTGCCGGCGCTGCTCGCCGACCGGGACCTGCCGGTCGTGCTGGGTGGTCGGACCGCATCCATGCTGGGTACGCCCGAGGCGGCGCCGGTCAGCTTCGTGGACGTCGACAATGTCGGTGGCGCCCGGCTGGCAACGACGCACCTGGTCGCCGCCGACCGGCGGCGCATCGCGACGATTGCCGGACCACAGGACATGGGTGCCGGTGTCGCCCGGCTCGCGGGCTATCGCGACGCGATGGCGGCCGAGTCGCGAAGCGTCGACTCCCGACTCATCGCATACGGCGACTTCACCGAGGACTCCGGCATCGTCGCGATGCGTCAACTGCTTGCCGCGCGTCCGGACATCGACGCGGTGTTCGCCGCCAACGATCCGATGGCGCTCGGCGCGCTGCGCGTGCTTCGGGACAGTGGGCGGCGGGTGCCCGAGGACGTCGCCGTGGTCGGATTCGACGACTCGGTGATCGCGAGCCAGACGCAACCAACGCTCACCTCGGTGCATCAGCCGATCGAGGAGATGGGCCGCGCGATGGTGCGTCTGCTGTACGACAAGATCCGTGGTATCCAGCCGGACGCGCCCTACATCATCCTCGGCACCCACCTGGTGGAGCGCGACTCCGGCTGACACCGACACTCCACTTCACTCCCCGCCGTGGACGCGAGCCACGGGCACCCGCATCCACCTGCGCTGACGCGCGTTGTACCGGTGGCCGGCCGGAGCCGGGCCGATTAGTTCGTGTACGCGACGCGCCGATTGTCCGAATTATTCCTCCACTCCGTGAGCGCACCGTTGAGCTGCGGATATGTGGAGCGAATGAACGTAGATCAGCAAGATTGGCGATTGACGGTGGAGCGAAGTGGAGTACAGTGGTGCGCACTGGCGGAGATGGACGGATCACCGGCCGTTATCGGTGGAGGTAGCCGTAGTCCGGCCTCGGTGATTCGAGGGGGTGGGTGCAGTGTTCCTTGGCACCCACACGCCCCATCTCGATGACAAGGGCCGACTGATCTTGCCGGCGAAGTTTCGGGACGAGCTCGCGGGAGGCGTCGTGATCACCAAGGGGCAGGAACGCTGTCTCTATGTGTTCCCGTCTGCAGAGTTCAACCGCATCGCCGACCAGTTGCGCGCGCAGCCCGTCACGCACAAGGCCGCGCGGGCCTACAGCCGAGTGTTCTTCGCGAGCGCGCACGACGAACTACCGGACCGACAGGGTCGCGTGACGATCCCATCGCACCTGCGCGACTACGCCGGACTCGACCGCGAACTGGTCGTGATCGGCGCCAGCAGCCGGGTCGAGGTGTGGGACCGGCGTTCGTGGGAGACGTATCTCGCCGACAGCGAGGACGCGTTCTCCGACATCGAGGAGGGGGTGTTGCCGGTCGGCCTGTGACGGGCCGGTGGTGGCCGTGCCCAACGAGGGCGTACGGCGAGATCTCCACCCGCTTGGCGTTCCTGACACCTCTTCCCCGGTGCCAGGCCTGCGGGAGCGGATGGGGATCTGGCGGTACGGACTCGATTCGTACCGGCACAAGGCCTGCCACGAGTGACACCGCCGTTCGGCCAACGGTGGTTTCGCGGGGGGCAAGACGTTGACGACAAACGCGCCGCCGGCGGAGGCGGCACACACCGGCCGTTAATCGGCCGGCAACTGGCGACCCGTTCGCGCATTGCGTGGCACGTGGCCGCCCGCATCACCCACCACGGGCCCGCGAACCCGTGGCCGGCGACGGCCCGATCGCTTCCACGGTCACCAGACCGACCCCGATCGGCTCGCCCGCCGCGCGCGGTGATGAAACGCGCACCGGCCGAGTGTGCGCCAGGCCGCGGCCGCTCGCTTGCCGCTGCGTGCCTTCGAGCGAATCGCGACGCTGGCGTGCTCCAAGGGGGTGTTCGACGTGCACATCTCGCTACCGATGGCGCCGCATGCCGCGGCGTCCGGAAACGGCGAGCACGCGTCGCCCGCCGCCGGCCAGCATGTCCCGGTACGACTCGATCGCGTGCTCGAGCTTCTGTCGCCGGCCCTCGCCGCGCCGGAAGCGGCCGGTCGCGACGCCGTCTACGTCGACGCGACGCTCGGACTGGGTGGGCACGCCGAGGCGGTACTCGCGGCGCATCCGCGCGCTGTCCTCGTCGGGCTCGACCGAGACACCGAGGCACTGTCGCGTGCCACGACACGGCTCGCGCGCTTCGCGTCGCGTACCCATCTCGTGCACGCGGTCTACGACGAGCTGCCCGACGTGCTCGACCGCCTCGGCTATCCGGCCGTCGACGGCGTGCTCTTCGACCTCGGCGTTTCGTCGCTGCAGCTGGACGTCGTCGAGCGTGGCTTCGCGTACGCCCGCGACGCGCCGCTGGACATGCGGATGGACCAGACCCGGGGCATCACCGCCGAGCAGGTCGTCAACGACTACCCACCGGGCGACCTAGTGCGGCTGATTCGCGACTACGGCGAGGAACGATTCGCGACGCGGATCGTGTCGGCGATCGTGCGCGAACGCGCGAAGGCACGGATCGTGTCGTCGGCACTCCTGGCCGACCTGGTTCGGGACGCGATTCCGGCGGCCGCGCGCCGCACCGGCGGCAATCCATCGAAGCGCACGTTCCAGGCGCTGCGCATCGAGGTCAACGGAGAGCTGGCTGCGTTGGAGCGCGCCTTGCCCGCCGCACTCGATGCGTTGGCACCGGGCGGGCGGCTAGTCGTCTTGTCGTACCACTCCTTGGAGGACCGCATCGCCAAGGCCGCGATCACGCGGCGGACCAGGTCGACCGGGCCGGTTGACCTGCCTGTCGAGCTGCCCGGCGATGCACCGACGTTCCGGCTGCTCACCCGCGGTGCGGAGCGACCGAGCGACGCGGAGGTCGCGGCAAACCCGCGTGCCGCGTCGGTCCGGTTGCGCGCCGCGGTGCGGCTCGGGAAACAACCGACATCCACCGGCACCACCGACACGAGGGAGCGGCGATGACCGCACAACGCGTCCGCCCGACGGGCACCCGGAACGGTCCGGCGACGGCCGGCCGTCCGGCGGCCCGGGCGGCATCCACCAACGCACGCGGCGCGGCCGCGGTGGCACACGGCAAGGTTCCGGTCGCGCGTCGCGGCCCGGACACGATAGTTCGCGATCCGTCGCGGCGAAGCGCGGCGGCCTCGGCCTCGGCGGCTTCGGACGCGGCAGTTGCGGCAGTTGCGGCGGCGCGGGACTTTCCGGTGGACGGGAGTTCGGCGCTCGCGCGTGCCGTCACCGTCGAACCCGAGCTTTCCGAGCCGGTACGCCGCCGGAGCGCCGCGGAACGCGAGGCGGCCGACGAGCGGGCCGCACAGCGTGCCGCCGACCGCGACGCCGCTGTCGAGTCCCGTCACCGGTTGCGGGTCG
>DATFRR010000114.1:0-15570 GCA_035263025.1 Micromonosporaceae bacterium | reverse complement strand
GCCGGCGCGTAGCGCTGCGGAAACTCGGCGCGGCGGGTCCCCGTTTACGGGTGGCCCGCCGCGTTCCTTTTCACCAGGCGAGCCGTGCGCGACCAGCACATGACCGGGCGCGTCCGGGGTGGCTGATAGAACTGTGCGCGTGACGCCCGCATCGAAGGCCGCGGCATCTGGCACCACGGCACTGAGCACAGCAGCATCGAGTGCCACGGGATCGGGCGCGCTGTTCACGGTTCCTGAGGCGGGCAACGTCGGGGAGCCCACCGGCGACAGCGAGGTAGCCGGCGAGCGGACCGGCGCGGGCGATCGGCCGAAGGCGCGGCGGCGGGCGGCGAAGCGCGAACGCGCGCCGGCCGCGATGCTGCCGGTGGCGCGAGTGTGCGTCGACGTGAACCTGCCGCACCTTGACCGCTTGTTCGACTATCTCGTCCCGGCGGAGGCGGACGGCGCGGTGCAGCCCGGCGTACGAGTCCGGGTCCGGTTCGCCGGGCAGTTGCTCGACGGGTACGTCATCGAGCGAGTCGCGGAGTCCGAGCACGGCGGTCGGCTGGCGTACCTGGAACGGGTCGTCTCGCCGGTACGGGTGCTGACGCCCGAAGTGGCAGCGCTCGGTCGTGCGGTCGCGGACCGGTACGCCGGAACGCTGGCCGACGTGCTTCGCCTCGCCGTGCCGCCCCGGCACGCACGCGCCGAACAGTCCGCCATACGAGCGGCGACCCCCGCCGACAGCGCGCCGCCAACGGCCGACCGTGTCCCGGCGGACGTCGCGCCGGCAGCGTTACCTGGTCAGGGCGGGACGTCGTCGGCTGCCGGACCGGACGGGTGGGCGGCGTATGCGACCGGAGCGGCGTTCGTCCGCGCCCTGGCGGCCGGTCGCGCACCGCGCGCGGTCTGGTCCGCGCTGCCGGGTGAGGATTGGCCGGCGCGCATCGCGGAGGCGGTTTCCGCGGTGCGTCGTCGCGGTCTCGGCGCACTCGTTGTCGTCGCGGACGCTCGGGATCTCGATCGCGTAGACGCGGCGTTGGAACGCGAACGCGCCGGCCACATCACGCTCTCCGCCGCGATCGGGCCGTCCGAACGGTACGCACGGTTTCTGCGCGTACTGAGCGGCGAGGTATCCGTCGTCGCGGGTACGCGGGCGGCGGCGTACGCACCCGTGGCGAACCTCGGCCTCGTGGTGCTGTGGGACGACGGCGACGACCTGCACGCCGAGCCCCGGGCGCCGTACCCGCACGCGCGCGAAGTGCTGTTGACGCGTGCCCAACTGGGCGACGCCGGCGTGCTCATCGGCGGGTACGCCCGCACGGCCGAGGCGCAGCAACTGGTCGAGACGGAGTGGGCGAGACAGATCGTCGCGGAACGGCACACGGTGCGTTTGCGGGCGCCGATGGTGACCGCGGTCGCGGACGACGACCCGCAGACCGCGGCACGCCTGCCGACGATCGCGTGGCAGGCAGCTCGGGCCGCACTCGCGGCCGGCGCGCCGGTGCTCGTACAGGTGCCGCGGCGCGGCTACGTCCCGGCCGTGACGTGTGCGACATGTCGCGCCGCCGTGCGCTGCCCGCACTGCCACGGCCCGCTCGCGCTGCGCAGCGCGACCGACGCGGCCGCCTGCCGATGGTGCGGCCGCATCGCCGCCGGCTGGGCGTGCGTCCACTGTGGTGGGCGGCAGCTGCGAGCCACGGTCGTCGGCGTACGCCGAACCGCCGAGGAGTTGGGTCGCGCGTTCGCCGACGTACCGGTGCGCACGTCCGGCCGTGACGGCGTGTTGGCCACCGTGGCGTCCGAACCCGCGCTTGTGGTGGCGACACCCGGCGCGGAACCAATCGTCGAGGGCGACGGATATGGCGCGGTGTTGCTGCTGGACACCTGGGCGCTGCTCACCCGCGCCGACCTGCGGGCGGGGGAGGAGACGCTGCGCCGATGGTTCGCCGCCGCCTCGCTTGCTCGCCCGGCCGATCGCGACGGGCGTGTCATCGTCGTCGCGGATGGCGGCCTCGCGCCGGTGCAGGCGCTGGTCCGCTTCGACCCGGCCTGGCTGGCCGCCCGCGAACTCGAGGAGCGGCGCGCGCTCGGGTTTCCGCCGGCGATGCGGCTCGCGTCGCTGTCCGGAAGCCCGCCGGCGCTCGCCGAGCTCATCGACGTCCTGCGACTTCCGGCGTCAGCCGAGCTGCTCGGGCCCGTCCCGGACGCGGCGGAAGGCGAAGAGCGTTACCTGGTACGCGTACCGCGACGTGACGGTCGCGATCTCGCGGCGGCGTTGCACGCGGCGGTCGGCGTACGCAGTGCGCGCAAGAGCCCGGACGCGGTGCGCGTGCAGATCGATCCGCAGTCGCTGCTCTGATGGCGGGAGTTGCAGCCGGGCGACCCTGCGCTTGCTGGCGCCACACCGATTGACGGTGGCAGTAGGTATGCGTACGGTGCGGGAGCTATGCGGACGATGCGCGCGCTGATCGTGCCATCCGTGGCCGCCACAGTCAGCGCCGCCACCGCTCTGGCACTGCTCACGTCCTGCGGTGCCGCGCCGCGTACGCCGTCGTCGGGTGCCGCCGCCGTCGGATCCGCGCACGGCAGCGGGCTCGGCGGCACTGCATTGACCGCCACGCAGGCCGCGGCGTCACCATCCGGTGCGCCATCTCCGTCGCGGTCGGGTGGCGCAACCCCGGCCGGTACCGGCTCGGCCGGCACCGCGCCGGCGCACTTCGCCACGCTGCCGCCGAGCGCGACACTGCCGAGCGATGCACAGTGCGCCGCGTGGGTACGAGCGAAGCCCATCAAGGAGAACAAGGGCGTCAACGCGACCCCGAACCATCAGACCGGCCAACACATCGACGGTTCCTTATTCTCCGGCGATTCGTCGAAGGCGGCTAGCACCATCGCGCCGCGCGTGGACGGCAACTTCACCGGCACCACGCAGGAGATCTTGCGCTGGGTCGCGTGCAAGTGGGGCATCGACGAGAACATCGTGTTCGCGCAGGCCGCGGTGGAGAGCTGGTGGCGTCAGGACACGCTGGGCGACTGGGATTCCGACGCGAGCGCGTGCCCGCCGGGCCACGGCCTAGGCGCCGACGGCAAGGCGGGACAGTGCCCGCAGAGCTACGGCATCCTGCAGGACCGGTGGCCGTACATGAAGCAGGGCTGGCCCGGATTCGGTCGGTCGACAGCGATGGATGCCGACCTTGCGTACGGCATCTGGCGGACCTGCTTCGACGGCTACGAGACGTGGCTGAACTCGGTCGACCACGGCCAGCAGTACCAAGCCGGCGACGCATGGGGCTGCGTCGGCCGATGGTTCTCCGGCCGATGGCACACGAGTGCGAGCGACAGCTACGTCACGAAGGTCAAGCAGTACGAATCCGAGCAGATCTGGAAGACCCCAGACTTCCAACAGCCCTAACTATTACTAATCAAAGCGCCTGGACCGTTGGTCGGCGCACTCCGACCGACCGTGATGACACGGCGCCGGCCGGGCATCACTCGCCGTTATCACAGCACGTCGAGGTGCGCCGACCGGAGGTCCAGGCGCTTCAGCAAGCTCTAGCTGAGATCGCGAATTACGTCGAGGTTCGTGAAGCGTGGCGGGCTGGTGCACAGCGCTGCCATCCGGGACGCGTACTCCTGGGTGTCCGGAGACTTGCTGTTTTCCATCGCTTCTTCGTAGGACGGGAACTCGACGATTGTCACGTACCCGTTGGGCTTGTCGAGGTTCTTGGTCGCTGCCACCCGGGTAATTCGCGTGGGCATGCCGGCGTCTTCCATCTCGTCGGATAGCGCCTGCATCGCCTCGGGCTTGTCCGTTTCGTACTCGATGATCTGGATAAAGCTCATGGCGTCCTCCCACACGGCGGACCTGTCGAGGCCCCGTCGGGCCCGTCTCCGCCGCTTCAAAAACCGTAGCATTTGCCGCGATTCGCGCGGGCCGCCTTCACGCCTCCGGACGGCCATGAGCGCGCCCGTAGACTGGAGATCGTCCGCGGCGACCGCCGCATCGCCCATGATCCGCGCGAGGAGTGTTCGTGTCCGTCACCCCGATCCGCTTGTTTGGCGACCCGGTGCTGCGTTCGCCCGCGGATCCCGTCGTCGACTTCGACAAGGAGTTGCGCACGCTCGTCGCGGACCTGACCGACACGTTGCTGGACGCCGCCGGCGCCGGACTCGCCGCCCCGCAGATCGGGGTCGGGCTGCGGGTATTCGTCTTCGACGTCGACGAGGTCGTCGGCCACCTGATTAATCCGACGTTGACCTTCCCGGATGACGAGGAAGAAGAGGGTCAGGAGGGCTGCCTGTCGATCCCGGGGCTCTACTACGACACGAAACGTCGGCAGAACGTGGTCGCCAAGGGCTTCAACGAGTTCGGCGACCCGCTGCAGATCGTCGGCTCGGGCATGCTCGCACGGTGCGTCCAGCACGAGACGGATCACCTCGACGGCGTGCTGTTCCTCGATCGGCTCGACTCGGCCACACGAAAGATCGCGATGAAGGAGATCCGGGCCGCGGAGTGGTACGGCGACAAGCCCCCGGTCGTGAAGTTGAGCCCACACGGCCCGGGCGGACTGTCCGGACTCGCATCGGGCCGGCTCGCCTGATGACGGTCGGCCGGACAGGCGGGGCCGCGGCGGCCGTCGGACGGTCCGGCTGATGCGCGTGGTGTTCGCGGGTACGCCCACGGTCGCACTGCCCGCTCTCGACGCGATCGAGGCATCCGCGCACGATCTGCTGGCGGTCGTGACGCGCCCGGACGCGGCGGCCGGCCGAGGTCGAGCGCTGCGGCGGTCGCCGGTTGGCAAGTGGGCCGACGAACGTGGGGTGCCCGTCTTGACGCCCGCGAAGCCGAGCGAACCGGCGTTCCTCGAGCGGCTGGCGGCACTCGCGCCCGACTGCGTACCCGTGGTGGCATACGGCGCGCTCGTCCCGCCGGCCGCGCTCGGGATTCCGGCGCAAGGTTGGGTGAACTTGCACTTCTCGCTGCTGCCGGCGTGGCGCGGCGCGGCACCGGTCCAGCACGCGGTGCTGCACGGCGACGAGATCACCGGCGCATCGGTGTTCCAACTCGAGACCGGTCTCGACACCGGTCCGGTCTACGGCACGCTGATCGAGGAGATCCGACCGACGGATACCGCTGGCGATCTGCTCGGCCGGCTCTCGAAGGACGGCGCGTCGCTGCTGGTCGCCGTGCTCGACGGGATCCAGTCCGGCAGCGTGGACGCGATTGCGCAGCCGACCGATGGCGTGTCGCTCGCACCGAAGATCACCGTGGACGACGCGCGCGTGCGCTGGACCGAACCGGCTTTCGCGGTAGACCGCCGGGTGCGTGCCTGCACGCCGGAGCCGGGTGCGTGGACCACCGTGCGTGGCGCGCGCCTCAAGATCATGCCAGTCCGGCCGATTGCCGACGTCGACGGCCTCGACGCGGGCCAGCTGCATGTGGACCGATCCCGCGTGCTGGTCGGGACCGCGACCACACCGGTAGAGCTCGGCGACGTACAGGCCGCCGGCAAACGCGCGATGCCGGCGGTCGACTGGGCTCGTGGCGCACACGTGGCATCGGGCGACCGCGTGGGCGAGGCGGAGGCGTGACTTCTCCGGACGGCGGGCGCTCGCGGAGCCGCACCGGTAGGGGTGACCGGTCGCGCGGGCCGGCACGGCGTACGTCACCGGTCGACGTCGCGCGGCAGGCGGCGTACCAGGCGTTGAGCGCCGTACGCCGGGACGACGCGTACGCGAACCTGGCGGTACCCGCGATCCTTCGGCGCATGCGGCTGCACGGCCGCGATGCCGCGTTCGCGACCGAGCTGGCTTACGGCACGCTGCGCACCGGACAGACGCTCGACGCGATCATCTCGGTCGGCGCCGACCGTGACGTGGACGACATCGACGCCAGCGCGCTGGACGCGTTGCGGCTCGGCGTCTACCAGCTGCTCTACACACGGGTGCCGGCACACGCCGCGGTCTCCTCGACCGTCGACCTCGTGCGGTCGGTGACCGGCGAGAGCGCGGCCGGCTTCGCCAACGCCGTCATGCGGCAGATCGGTGCGCGCGACCTCGAAACGTGGCTCGACACCGTGGCGCCGGACGCGGCGACGGACCCGATCGGTCACCTCGCGGTCGTACGCAACCACCCGGTGTGGATCACGCGCGCGTTCGCCGAAGCGCTCGGTGGCGACCTCGACGAGACCGATCGGCTGCTCGCCGAGGACAACGAGCGACCGATCGTCACGCTCTGCGCGCGCCCGGGACTGGTCGACGCGCTCGACCTCGCCGATTCGACCGGCGGTGCGCCCGGCGCGTTCTCGCCGTACGCGGTGTATCTGCCCGGTGGCGCGCCCGCCGACGTACCCGAGGTGGCCGATCGGCGCGCACACGTCCAGGACGAGGGGTCCCAGCTCGTCACGTTGGCACTCCTCGACGCACCGCTGGCCGACGCGCCGACGGCAGGCCCAAGCGACACGCGATGGCTCGACCTCTGCGCCGGTCCGGGCGGCAAGGCGGCGCTGTTGGGCGCGCTGGCCGCGCAATCGGGCGCCGAGGTGACCGCGGTCGAGATCGCGCCACACCGGGCCGACCTGGTCGCGGCCACCTGCGCCGGCCTGCCCGTGACCGTGATCTGCGCGGATGGCCGAGACGTCGGCTCGCATGCCGCGCTGCCAGCCGGCGGCTTCGACCGGGTTCTCGTCGACGCACCGTGCACCGGGCTCGGCGCGCTGCGCCGCCGACCGGAGGCGCGATGGCGACGCACGCCGGCCGACCTGCCGCCGCTTGCGAAGCTGCAGCGCGAGTTGCTGGCCGCGGCGATCCGCGCGGTACGCCCAGGTGGCGCGGTCGGCTACGTGACGTGCTCGCCGCACACCGCCGAGACACGGGTCACGATCGGGGAGACGGTTCGCCGATCCCCGATTCCAGTCGAGCTGATCGACGCGCGGCCGTTGATGCCGGACGGCATGCCCGGCCTCGGTGAGGAGCCGACCGTACAGCTGTGGCCGCACCGGCACGGTACGGACGCGATGTTCCTGGCGATTCTGCGCCGCACGGCATGAGCCCGCGCCCTATGGCGTGAACCCGCGCCGTACGGCGTGAGCCGGCCGCCGATTGCGGTCGTTCCCACTCGCACCGCGCCACCCGTACACTGACGCCGTGACCGACCGCGCACACACAGTGGCCATGGAACCGGCACTGATCATCGCTCCGAGCCTGCTAGCCGCGGACTTTTCGCGGCTCGGCGACGAGGCGAACGCGGTC
This sequence comes from Micromonosporaceae bacterium, assembly GCA_035263025.1. GTDB lineage: Bacteria > Actinomycetota > Actinomycetes > Mycobacteriales > Micromonosporaceae > DASQPR01. The sequence continues at coordinate 8,337 of DATFRR010000114.1, read as the reverse complement.
GCGACGGAGGCGGATTGGCTGCACGTCGACGTGATGGACAACCACTATGTCCCGAACCTGACGATCGGCCTGCCGGTCGTGGAGAGCCTGCGAAAGGCGACACCCCTGCCGTTCGACTGTCACCTCATGATCGAGGCGCCGGACCGCTGGGCGATCGGCTACGCGGAGGCCGGTGCGTACAACGTGACGTTCCACGTGGAGACCGCGGCGGATCCGGTCGGCCTGGCGCGTGACCTGCGCGCCGCCGGCACAAAGGCGGGTCTGGCGATCGACCGGGACACGCCGGTAGAGCCATACCTTGACCTGCTGGCACACTTCGACACACTGCTGATCATGACGATCAAGGCGGGCTTCGGCGGGCAGACGTTCCTGCCGCAGATGCTCGACAAGGTGCGCACCGCACGCCGCCACATCTCCGCTGGTCACCTCGAGCTACGACTGGAGGTGGACGGCGGCATCGACGACGACACGATCGGTGAGGCGACGGAGGCGGGCGCGGACGCGTTCGTCGCCGGTACGGCCGTCTACGGCGCCGGCGACCCGGCGGCGGCGGTACGAGCGCTGCGGCGCACCGCGACCGACGCATTGGCGTCCCGGAACGGTCAGCTGTGATCCGGTCGAGCGATGTCGTGCTGGTCGTCGACGACGACCCGGACATCGTGCACTTCGTCCGGATGAACCTCGAAGACGAGGGCTTCGACGTCATCAGTGCATTTGACGGGGGCGAGGCGCTGCAGATCGCGCTGCGCGACCGCCCCGATCTCGCGGTGGTCGACGTGATGATGCCCGGCGTGGACGGTCTCGAGCTCACGCGCCTGCTGCGCAGCAACCCGGCGACGTCGTCGATGCCGATCATCATGCTGACCGCGAAGGGGCAGACCGTCGACAAGGTCATCGGATTGACCGCGGGCGCCGACGACTACGTGCTCAAACCGTTCGACACCATGGAACTCGTCGCACGGATCCGGTCGATGTTGCGGCGCACCAAGGAGATCCGCGAGTCATCGCCACTGACCGGCCTGCCCGGCAACACGCGCATCCTGCAGGAGGTTGCGACGCGCGCGTCGTCACAGCAACCGTTCGCGGTCGGTCACATCGACATCGACCGGTTCAAGACCGTCAATGACGCGTACGGGTTCGCCCGCGGCGACGAGTTCATCGCGGCGCTTGCCGAGTGCCTGCAGAACGCGGCCGACGCGGTCGGGACCGAGCCGCCACCGTTCATCGGCCACATCGGCGGCGACGACTTTGTCATCGTGTGTACGCCCGAGCAGGTCGTACCGCTCACGCACCACGCCACGCGCGCGTTCGAGGCGGCCGCCGACGCGTTGTCTGACCCGGTCGACGCCCAGCGGGGATACCTCGAGATCATCGACCGCAAGGGCAACGTGCATCGCGCCAATCTCGTCACGATTTCGATCGGCGTGAGCCTGTCCACATCGCGCGCGTTCACCGATCCTCGCGAGGTGTTGGCGGCCGCGTCGGAGATGAAGTCGGTGGCGAAGACGCAGCCGGCGTCGTACGTCGCGATCGATCGTCGCTCGGTGGACGATGACGACGACGAGCGCATGTCCACCACCGCGTCCGGCGGCATTCCGCTGCCACGGCGGGGGACGCCGACCGAGCCGTGGCCGGACAGTCGCGCCGATGGCGACCAGACCGATTGGACCGTGTCGGCCGAAGACTGGTTCGAGCCCTCCGACGATCCGCTGTCCGCGGATTCGTTGACCGGCGCGGATTCGTTGACGGGCGTGGATGCGTTAACGGGCGCGGACGCGTTGGCCGACGAAGATCCGTTGTCGGACGCACTCTCGGATGCGGATCAGCTCGCCGAGTCGTTCGCGGATCCCGACCACCGACGGGAAGCAGACCGTGCCAAGAACCGGGATCGGCACGCGGATGCCGACCGTTTCGCCGATGCCGAGGGGTTTGCCGACGTCGACCGGTACGCAGACATGCGGTTCACCGGCAAGGCGTCGGTCGTGAGCACCGCCCCGGCGGTCGGCCAAGCTGCGGTCGGCCAAGCGACGGTCGGTGCGCCGCCTCCGGCGACCGGGACGGCACCAGTGTGGACACGCGTGCCGCACGAACGGGATCCGGCCGCGGACCGGCTGCCGCCCGAGCCGCCGTCCGGCGATCGCGCCGACGACTGACGGTCACACCGAGTTCGTCTCCGTCGCGATCCAGGCCAGGTATGCCGGATCACCGTCCACGATCGGCGTGGCCACGATCTCCGGCACCTCGTACGGATGCCGCTCGCGTACGTGTTCGGCCAGCGCGGCGAATCGGGCCGCCGTCGTCTTGAACGTGACCATCCATTCGTCGGCCTCCACCACCTCGCCGTTCCAGCGGTAGATGCTGCGTATCCGCGACGTCACCTGACCGCAGGCGGCGAGCCGCGCCTCGACGGCGGATCTGGCCAGATCACGCGCCGCGGTCTGCTCGTCAACGGTCGTCGTCACTTGAACATGCGCTGTCTCCACGTGGTCCGCAACCTCCATCCCGACGTCGGCGCGTACGCCGGCAACCATCCGGTCGCGACAAGGCGTCTTGCCCATTGTCAACGTGGCCGTGCCCGGGGGGACGCATGTCGGGAACTGTGGAACGTCGAGCGCCGCTGCGTGTCGTCGCGCTGGCGGTGCTCACTGTTGCGATCGCGGCGGCCGCCGCCGGTTGCGCCGGCAAGCGATCGCCGCGCGCCACCACGCCATTGTCGCGCCCGGCGCTACCGGTCGGGGCGTCGAGCGGCGCGCAGGCATCGGAATCCGTTCCGTCCTCGGGAAACCAACAGCCGAGGTGCACCGGCGGACAGCTTGTCGCATCGGTCACCGACGGCGGCGCGGTTGCCAACCAGCCGTTCGCGATCATCGCACTGCGCAACCGCGGCGCGGCCTGCTACCTCGACGGGTACCCGACGATCGCGGCGGCGTACGGCACCGCATCCGGGGTACGCGCCAGCGTGCCGATCCACGTGGTGGACAGCGGTAACTATGAACGCAGCGACCCGGGGCCACATCGCGTCACGTTGGCACCCGGCGGGAGTGCGTCGTTCGCCATCGGTACGGCGACTGCGTTCGACACACCGATCGAGACCGTCACCGCGCTGTCGTTGACGGTGCCGGGCAGCGCGACGACGGTGACCGTGCCGATCAGCATCGCGACGACGCCGTACGCCGGTGCGGCCCAGTTCTCGGTGACCGCGTTCGTGGCCGGGGCGGCCGGGCCGGGGCTCGACTGACCGAGCGGCGCCACCGCCGCCTCGTCTCGCCGGTGCGACGCCTGCGCAGCGATGAGGCCGCTGTGACCTATCTCGCGTCGGCGTCGTCAGCGGTGCCCGATCGTGCGAGACTTGTGGCAATACCCACCACGCGCTGGCGGGATTCGGTGAAACTCCGAACCGGCGGTGATCCGGGGCCTCGATGAGTCCCGGTCAGCCCGCGACCCGATCACATCCAGTGATCGGTGGACCCGGTGAGAACCCGGGGCCGACGGTCAAAGTCCGGATGGGAGGCAGCGCGCGGGCCTGAGGCGGACATTCGGCAACGAATCTCCAACCTCCGGGGGCGAAGCGGCCGCGCGTGTGCCCGGCCGCCGCCGTCCGAGCGTCCCGCAACCATGCCCTTCCGCCCGGCGCGTGCCGCGAGCAGGAAGGGACGGGCGGGTGAACGCCGACGGCGCGGGGCGCGAGATCGTCGATCCGATCGACGACGCGATGCGGCGCGCCATCACGATTGCCGCCGACGGGCTCGGCACGACGAGCCCGAATCCCTGCGTGGGCGCGGTCATCCTCGACGCTGGCGGCAGCGTGGTCGGCGCCGGACACACCGCGCCGGCCGGTGGGTCACACGCCGAGGTTCGCGCGCTGGACGAGGCCGGTGCGCGGGCACGCGGCGGCACCGCCGTCGTCACCCTCGAACCCTGTAACCACACCGGTCGTACGCCGCCGTGCGTCGACGCGTTGCTCACTGCTGGTCTGGCTCGCGTCGTGGTCGCGGTCCGCGATCCGAATCCGATGGCGGCCGGTGGCATCGAACGATTGCGCGCCGCTGGTGTCACCGTCGATGTGGGGGTACGAGCAACCGAAGCGGCGTACGGGTTGCGTTACTGGCTTTCCGCCGTACGGCTGGGTCGGCCGTACGTGATCTGGAAGTACGCGGCCACGCTTGACGGTCGTAGCGCGGCAGCCGACGGAACCAGCCAGTGGATCACGTCGCCGGAGGCACGCGCCGACGTGCACCGGCTGCGCGGCACCGTCGACGCCATCGTCGCTGGAGTTGGCACCGTGCTGGCTGACGACGCCGCGCTGACCGTACGAGGCACCGGCGCACCGCGTACCCCGTTGCGCGTTGTGGTCGACAGCTCCGGGCGTACCCCCGCAACCGCGCGGGTGCGAGACAACGCCGCGCCCACCTGGATCGCGACCACCGCGGAGGTCGGGGCCACCGCGGACGGCCGCGTCGACGTGGCACACCTGCTGAAGCATCTACACGCGCGCGGTGTGCGCGGAGTGCTGCTGGAGGGCGGGCCGACGCTGGCCGGGTCGTTCCTGCGCGCCGGACTCGTGGACGAGGTCGTCGCATACGTCGCGCCGAAGCTGCTCGGCGCCGGACCGGCGGCGCTGGCGCACGCGGGCAGCCGAACCATCGCCGACGCGCTTGAACTCACGCTGACCGATGTCGCTCGGGTCGGACCCGATCTGCGGCTGACCGCGGTGCCGACCGCACCGGCGACGCACCCCACTAGCGAAGGGAACCGTTGATGTTTACCGGCATCGTGGAGGAACTGGGCGAGGTCGCCGACATCGTCGATCTCGGCGACGCGGCGCGCATCGCGGTGCGCGGCAAGACCGTGACCGAAGACGCGCGGCACGGCGACTCGATCGCGGTGAACGGCGTGTGCCTCACGGTCGTGGACGTCGACGGCGACACGTTCACCGCCGACGTGATGGCCGAGACGCTGCGCCGGTCGTCGCTCGGTGCGGTCGCCGCCGGCGATCCCGTGAACCTGGAACGCGCCGCGATGCTGTCCTCCCGGATGGGTGGTCACCTGGTGCAGGGTCACGTGGACGGGGTGGCCACGGTCGTCGCGCGCGAACCGGCCGCGCAGTGGGAGGTCGTGACGTTCACGCTGCCGGCGAGCCTCGCGCGTTACGTGGTGGAAAAGGGCTCGATCACGGTCGACGGCGTCTCGCTCACCGTCACGGCGGTGACCGACGACACGTTCGCGGTGAGCTTGATCCCGACCACGCTCGCGTTGACCACGTTGGGACGCAAGGGCGTCGGCGCGCCGGTGAACCTCGAGGTTGACGTGATTGCGAAGTACGTCGAGAGGTTGATGGGCGTCGGAGAGCACCGCTCTGCGCGCGGCGCAGAAACATTGGAAGGGCAGGCGTAGATGTTCGCAACGATCGAGCAGGCCATCGCCGACATCGCGACGGGACGGCCGGTCATCGTCGTCGACGACGAGGATCGGGAGAACGAAGGCGACCTCATCTTCGCTGCCGAGCTGGCCACCCCAGAGTTGGTCGCGTTCATGGTCCGGCACACGTCCGGATACATCTGCGTTCCGCTGACCGGCGCGGAGTGCGACCGGCTCGAGCTGCCGCCGATGTACCACACGAACCAGGATCGGCGCGGCACCGCGTACACCGTGACGGTCGATGCTCGGGAGGGCATCGCGACCGGCATCTCGGCGGCCGACCGGACCCGTACCATCCGGTTGCTCGCCTCGCCCGACACCAAGCCGGTCGATCTCGCCCGGCCCGGTCACGTCGTGCCGTTGCGGGCCAAGGCGGGCGGCGTGCTGCGCCGGCCCGGGCACACCGAGGCGGCCGTCGACCTCGCCGAGATGGCCGGTCTGCGACCGGCCGGCGTGCTGTGCGAACTCGTCAACGACGACGGCACCATGAAACGGCTGCCCGATCTGGAGAAGTTCGCCGCCGACCATGACCTGACACTGATCTCGATCGCGGATCTGATCGCCCATCGGCGACGCACCGAGACGCAGGTCGAGCGCGTCGCGGAGGCACGGTTGCCGACCGAGATCGGCGTCTTCACCGCGTACGGCTACCGGGCGACACACGACGGCACCGAGCACATCGCGCTCGTGTCGGGCGACCTCGGCGACGGCCGGGACGTGCTGGTGCGTGTGCACTCCGAGTGCCTGACGGGTGACGTCTTCGGTTCGGTGCGCTGCGACTGCGGCCCGCAGCTTCAGGCGGCGATGCAGCGCATCGCGACCGAAGGCCGCGGCGTCGTGCTCTACGTACGCGGACACGAGGGTCGCGGCATCGGCCTGATGCACAAGCTGCAGGCTTATCAGCTGCAAGACCGGGGCCGTGACACGGTGGACGCGAACCTCGACCTCGGGCTGCCGGCGGATGCGCGCGACTACGGCACCGGCGCCCAGATCCTGCACGACCTCGGGGTCCGCAGCATGCGGTTGCTGACGAACAACCCGGCCAAGCGCGCCGGGCTCGAAGGGTACGGCCTGGAGATCAGCGGCCGCGAGCCGATGCCGGTCCGGGTCCACGAAGAGAACGTGCGATATCTCCGCACCAAACGCGACCGGATGGGCCACCTGCTCGAGGAGCTGGACCAGATCGCCGGCGGCACGCGCTGACGCCGCCGACTGCGGCACGTAGGGGGGATTGACGATGGCGGGACACGGCTCACCGAGCGAATTCACGGTGGACGCGTCGGGGTTGCGCCTCGGCATCGCGGTGACGCGGTGGCACGCGAACCTGACCGAGCAGATGCTCGACCGGGCGCTCGCCGCCGCGAAGGCGTGCCACGTCACGGATACCGTCGTGGCGCGCGTGTCCGGATCCGTCGAGCTGCCGGTCGTCGCGCAGGCGCTCGCGCGTACGTGCGACGCGGTGGTCGCACTCGGCGTTGTCATCCGTGGCGAGACCGCGCACTTCGATTACGTCTGCCGGTCGGTGACCGATGGGCTCACTCGCGTTGCGTTGGACGCGTCGACTCCGGTGGCGCACGGCGTGCTCACGGTCGACAACATGGCGCAGGCAGTGGACCGCGCCGGCCTGCCGACATCCAGTGAGGACAAGGGTTTCACGGCTACCGTCGCGGCACTCGACGCGGCGCTCGCGATCCGTGCCGTGGGTGATTCGGCGTCGCACCCGGCGTGAGGCACGGGGCGGTCGCACCCGGCACGGCGGAGGCCGTCGCACGGCTCGTTGCCGAGACGGTCGGATTGCCGGTGCACCGGATGGAACGGATGTCGTTCGGTCACGCGAGCGTCACGTACCGAGTCGATGCCGGCGACGTACGGGTGATCGTGCGTACGAACGCCGACCCGACCGCGTACGCCGGCACGGTCGCCAACCTCGACCGCTTGCGCGACATGGGCATGCCGGTGCCACGCGTCCTCCGAGCGGATCTGACATGCCAGCGGTTGCCGTTCGCTTACGTGATGACCGACGCGTTCCCCGGACGCGACCTGCGATACGAGTTGGCGTCGATGACGGAGCCGCAGCGGACGGCGCTCGCTGAACGGATCGTGGGCTTCGAGCGTGAGGCAACGGCGCTGCCGCGTGGCGACGGCTACGGGTTCGTACCCATCGGTGCGCCCGGCCCGCACCGCACGTGGCCGGACGCCATCCGCGCGGACCGGGCCGCCGCGATGACCGCCGGCGATCCTGTGGGTGCCGGTGCTGGCGACCTAATGCGTGCCGTGTACGACTGCCTCGGCCGTGCGGAACGCCGGCTCGCATCCGTCGAACCGATCTGCTTCCTCGACGACCTCACGATCAAGAACGTGATCGTGTCCAGCGGGCAACTGCAGGGCATCGTCGACTTCGACGTGGTGTGTTACGGCGACCCGATGTACTGGCTAGCGCTCACGCAGGTGGCAGTGCTCAGCGACATCGGTGTGGCCGGCCAATCGTACGTTGACGAACTCGTACGGCTCTGGGCACCGTCCGATGTGGAGCGTGCGAACCTGGCGCTCTATTGCGCCGTACACGCCGTGGCATTTCTCGGTTGGGACCCCGACGACGCCGCTCGGCACGACCGCCTCGTCGCCGCGACGCGTGATTGGCTCGTCGCGAGCGGGTAGCCGAGGCGCTCAGCGCGGTTCGACCACAACGTCGACGGAGACGCGGGGCTCCGGAGGCGTCGACTCGTCGGCGATCCAAGCCGCGTCCGCGTCCAGGTCGACCGGACCGGTGGTATCCACGCGCAGCGTTGCACCGAGCCCGAGTGGCTCAGCATATTTGCGGCACAACTCCCACTCGTCGTCGTCGGGCAACGCGCCGTGGATCGGGTGCCGCGGATAACGCGCCTCAAAGCGACCGCGCGCCGTGTCGAACGGCACGTC
>DATFRR010000113.1:0-29431 GCA_035263025.1 Micromonosporaceae bacterium | reverse complement strand
CGCAAGCGTGTACGACTACGGCGAAAGCGATCTCGACGGGTCGCTGCGGCCGTACCTCGTGATGGAGCTCGTCGAGGGCGAGAGCCTCGGCGCGGTGCTGCGCCGCGGACACATCGAATGGCCGACTGCGGTGGCGATCGCGGCCCAGGTGGCCGGTGCGCTCGCGGCGGCACACGGGTGCGGCGTCGTGCACTGCGACGTGACACCGGGAAACGTGATGCTCTCCGCCGAGGGCGTGAAGATCATCGACTTCGGCATCGCGTCCACTGCCGGTGACAACGCGGACGGGCTCGTCTTCGGTACGCCGGCGTACCTTGCACCGGAGCGCCGCGCGGGCGGCTGCGCCGTACCAGCGAGCGACGTGTACGGCCTCGGACTCCTGCTCTACGAGATGCTCGCCGGCCGGTTGCCGTGGCCGGACGGTACGGCGACCGAGGTCGTCGCGGCGCACCGCAACGTACCGCCCGCGCCGCTGCCCGAGGTTGCTGGACTGCCGCCCCGGGTACGGGCGCTGTGCGCCGCATGCCTTGCGGTGGAACCATCCCAACGTCCGTCGAGCCGCGAACTGCAGATCTGTCTGACCGCGATCTGGCAGGCATGCGATCCGGACGCTCGGCACGGCCAAGCGGTGCGTACGACCATCCGGGAGCCGGCGGCGGCCACTGAACCGGCCGGTGCGGCAGTGCGTTCCATCGGGCCGGTCAGCCCGCCCTACGCAGTGTCGGCGCCGCATTCGCCGGTGCCACACGGGTTCGACGCGACCGGTGCGCGACCTGCCGCCGCGGTGGATGCGGCGCGCGGCGGGCGTAAGGGCAGCCGTACCCGGATCATGCCGCACGGCATGACGAGCGTGCCGGATCCCGGCTTGGCCACCCAACCGATCGAGGAAGAGCCCCGGCCGCGGCGGCGCGCGTTCTTCGCGCTGCCCTCGTTGTTGTTGCTGGCGCTGATCGTCGGCTTCGGCATGAGCGACGTCCGGGCGAGCGGTGGTCTCGGGACGCCCATGCCGGCACCCAGCGTGCAGCCGGAGCGTCCGCATCGACCGGTGGCGCCGACGCCATCGGGCGCGCCGGATGGCGGGCTGCCCGGTGCGGTCGCAGTGCCTCCGGGCAGTGACGGCACCGGATCCGGATCGGATGCCGCGGCCGGCACGTCGCCGCCGACGTCCGGCGCGGGCGACGCACGGACCGGTTCGCCGGCCACTCCGAAGCACTCGCCGGTACCCAGGCGGTCGCACCCCGCGCCGAGCGGCCGGCCGTCCGCGCCCGCAGCGGCACCGCCGAGCGCAGCACCGCCGAGTGTCGCGCCGTCGGACCCGGCGCCGTCGGCTTCACCATCGCCGTCGACGGAAACCGGCGGGCCTACGGCCGACCCCGGACCCACGTCGCCGGAGACCGGGCCGAGCAAGGTGGGGCCTTCCGGCCACCAAGGGTCGACAGAGCCATCGGCACCGCGTTCGAAGTCGAACGATTCGAAGTCGGACGGCAAGTCGCGGTCGGTATCCGACTCGACATCCGGTTAGCCACCCGCCTTACGGAACGCGAAACATCGGGGCCGGCGCCCAGTCGGTGCTCGGACGCCGGCCGTACGCTTCGAAGGTGGGCCAACGGATCCTCGTCGTCGATGACGACCCGACCGTGAGCGATGTGGTCCGGCGCTATCTGGAGCGCGCCGGATTCGCAGTCGCGCTCGCGTCCGACGGACCGGCGGCGCTCAGCGCATACGGTCGTGATCATCCCGACCTCGTCGTGCTGGACTTGATGTTGCCCGGGATGGACGGTCTCGAGGTGTGCCGGCGGCTACGGTCGGCGGCCGACGGCGTACCCATCATCATGCTGACCGCCCTCGGCGAGGAGTCCGATCGCGTGCTCGGCCTGCAGTACGGCGCCGACGACTACGTCACGAAGCCGTTCTCGCCTCGTGAGTTGGTGTTGCGCGTGCAATCCGTGCTGCGTCGCGCGGGCGCGGTGGCGGCGAGCGCCGACCCGCGTACGGCCGGCGAAACGCTCGTCGACGGCGACCTCTCGGTCGACACCGCGCGTCGCGTGGCCACCCGTGGCGGCAGCGAGTTGGCGTTGACGGTGCGGGAATTCGACCTCCTCGCGTTCTTGATGTCGCATCCGGGCCGGGCGTTCCGGCGATCGGAGTTGTTGGAAATGGTGTGGGGCTGGACGTTCGGCGACCAGTCGACGGTCACCGTGCACGTGCGTCGGCTCCGGGAGAAGATCGAGGACGATCCCGCGAAGCCGCGCCGGATCCTCACGGTGTGGGGCGTCGGCTATCGGTTCGAGGCAAGCGACCACGCCGGCGAGCCGGGCCGAGGCACCGGCGGGCCGGGCGCAGGGTCGGGCGGGAACCCGCATGCGTGACCTGGTCGGCCTCGTGCTGGCCGCACTCCTCGGTGTGCTCGTTGTCGCGGTGCCTGGTGCGGTGGCGCAGCGCCTGCTGCGCGGCCGGTCGATCACCGCGCACATCTGCTTGATGCTCGCCGTCACCGTGCTTGCCGCGGTCGCGGGTGTCGTCGCCGTCGCGCGCGGCATGTTCATCTCCGATCACGACCTCCGTGTGCTGCTCGTGGTGCTGGGCATCGCCGGCGCGTTCAGCCTCGCGATGGGGTTCTGGCTCGGCCGGCGCCTCGCCCGCGATGCCATGTGGGCAAACGAGGTGCGCGAACGCGAGCGCACCATGGAAGCGAGCCGGCGCGATCTGGTCGCATGGGTCTCGCACGACTTGCGTACCCCGCTCGCCGGCCTGCGGGCGATGGCCGAGGCACTCGAGGACGGTGTCGTGACCGACGCCGCGACGGTCGCCGACTATCACCGTCGCATCAGGATCGAGGCGGACCGGATGACCGAACTGGTCGACGATCTGTTCGAGCTGTCTCGCATCAACGCCGGCGCGCTGCGGCTGTCGCTCGGTGACGTACCCCTCGGCGACGTGGTGTCGGACGCGGTCGCGTCGGCCGAGCCGATCGCCACCGCGAAGCGCATCCAGCTGCACGCCGAGCGGGGGGAGTGGCCGACCGTACAAGCGAGCGAGCCGGAGCTTGCGCGGATCGTCGGCAACCTGTTGCGCAATGCGATCCGCTACACGCCGCCGGACGGGTCGGTCATCGTCAGCGGCGGGCGTGACGACCATGGCGGATGGTTCTCGGTGAGCGATGCCTGTGGCGGCATCCCCGACGACGACCTGCCACGTGTGTTCGACGTCGCGTTCCGGGGCGAGGCCGCTCGTACCCCTCGAACCGGCCACGACCACGACGGCGCTGGCGGGGGACTGGGCCTGGCGATCGTGCGCGGCCTCGTGGAGGCGCAACGCGGCGAGGTGGCGGTGACCAACGTCGGTGGCGGATGCCGATTCCTGGTGCACTTGCCGGCCGCGCCCTGACCCCGACACGGCTGGCTGGCTGCCTGCGTTCGTGAGACCGGCGGACCGACTACGGCAGCGCGAACGGCAGCGTCAGCCCGTCGAGCGCGTGGCCGCACGCGCATGCCCGGGCGTCGGCGGCGGGCAGCCCGATGACGGCGTCGAGCAGGATGCCGCGCAAATGCTCGGTGTTCTCCGCGAACACGCGGAACACCTCCTCCTGCGTGACGCCATGGTCGCCCTCGACACCGGCGTCGAGGTCGGTAACGAGCGCGATCGTCGTGTAGCAGAGCGCGAGTTCCCGGGCCAGCACCGCCTCCGGATGTCCAGTCATGTTCACCACGGCACCGCCGATCGACGCGTACCACTGCGACTCGGCGCGGGTGGAAAAGCGCGGGCCCTCGATAACCACCATGGCGCCGCCATCCGTGGCGGTGACACCGCGCTGCGCGGCCGCGTCGAGCGCGGTACGGCGACCGACCGGACAGTACGGCTCGGCGAAGCTCACATGCACCGCGCCGTCGTCGTAGAACGTCTGCACCCGGCTGGTCGTACGGTCGATCAACTGGTCCGGGATCACGAGGCTGCCCGGACCGAGGGTTGGCCGAAGACCACCGACGGCGCACGGCGCGAGGATCTGGCGTACGCCGATGCTGCGCAGCGCCCACAGGTTCGCGCGGTACGGGATCCGGTGCGGCGGGAAGCGGTGATCGGCGCCGTGCCGCGGCAGGAACGCGACTTGGCGACCGGCTACGTCGGCGACCGTGATCGGGTCGGACGGTTCGCCGTACGGAGTGTCCACCCGGAGTTGGATCGCACTGTCCAACAGGGCGTAGAGACCCGAACCGCCGATCACCGCAACGTCAGCCGTTTGGTTCACGTACAGACCTTATCTATCGGCACATTCGCAAGCTATCGTGCGTTCATGGCGGCGCATATCGGCATGGTGACCATCGACACCGCGGATCCGCATGCGCTGGCGGGCTTCTGGACCGCGGCGCTCGACATGAAGATCGTGTCCGACTTCGGCGGCGAATACCTGGTGCTCCGCGGTGCCGGTGACCTCGCGATTGGACTGCAGCGGGTGCCCGAGCCGCGGCTCGGCAAGAACCGTGTCCACCTCGATCTGTCCACGAAGGACCGAGCCGCGGAGGTGGCGCGGCTGGTCGGACTCGGCGCAAGCATCGTCGAGGAGCACACCATGCCGGGCTTCGGCTGGACCGTCCTCTGCGATCCGGATGCCAACGTGTTCTGCATCGGCGCGGAGGAGTAGTCGGGCATGTCGGCGGTTGGCGAGTCGGGGCGGATCGGGGGGATGTCGATGGAATCCCTCACCGGTCGTCTGCTCGTCGCCACACCTACGCTCAAGGACCCGAACTTCGAGCGCACCGTGGTGATGCTCGTTGCGCACGAGACCGGCGGCACGCTCGGCGTCGTCCTCAACCGCGCCACCGAGATCTCGGTTGCTGATGTGCTCGACGGTTGGGGCAGCCTTGCCGGTGACCCGTCGGTGGTGTTCGAAGGTGGACCGATGCAACCCGAGTCGGCGATCTGCCTGGCCCGAACGCGGACCGCGATGGGCCGGGTAGCGGGCTTCAACCGCGTGTCCGGTGCGGTCGGAACGCTCGATCTGTCGCAGGATCCGCTGACCGTCCAAGACAAGATCATGGGGGTACGGGTGTTCGCCGGCTACGCGGGCTGGGAGGAGGGCCAGCTCGAGACCGAGATCCGCACCGGCTCGTGGTTCGTGTTCGACGCGCTGCCCGGCGACGCGTTCATGAGCCGACCCGAGGAACTCTGGCCGATGGTGCTGCGCCGGCAGGGTGGCCTGATCGCGGCCGTAGCGATCTTCCCCGCCGATCCGTCGATGAACTGACGCGTTCCGTCCGACCTCGGGTGCGCGCCGGGCAAACGAAACGCGCCCCGACAATGGTCGGGGCGCGGTCGGCGCGGCGCAGCCGCGGGGCGAAGATCAGGCTGCTGCGCTGATCTCGTTCTGCCGCTTCGCGATCGCTGACTTCCGGTTCGCCGCCTGGTTGGCGTGGATGACGCCCTTGCTCACGGCCTTGTCGAGCTTGCGGGACGCCTCTTGCATCAGCGCGCCGGCCGCCGCGCTGTCACCGGCGTCGACGGCGGCGTGATATTTGCGGATCGCAGTCTTGAGCGAGGACTTGACCGCCTTGTTGCGCAGCCGAGCCTTCTCATTTTGCTTGTTCCGCTTGATCTGGGACTTGATGTTCGCCACGCGACAGCCGTCCTGCTCTCGTCCGTAGTATCGAGGATTCTGTATCGAGATTTTCGAGGTGTGCGCTGGGCACGCCACACCGACGCGCCACACGCGAAGAGTCAGACTACCAGGCTCTCGCCGTACCGGCCAAAATCCACCAGACGCACCGAGACGTGCGCGCAGCGCCCACCCGCAGCGGACCGGCGCGCTGACCGCGACCTGCCCACCCGCAGTGATGTATGGCGCGGCACCGCCGCATGGGACGATTGAGTCGCGAACCAAACGCGAATTGCGCACCGAACGTGAACTGCGCACCGAAACGGCGCCACGACCGCCTCCAACGGAACGGACCACACGACTCGTGTCAGCGACGCCCGACTCGTCCGCGGCGACCCGGCTCGGCATCCAGCCCGGATCCACCGACCCGGCCCTCATCCGCAACTTCTGCATCATCGCGCACATCGACCACGGCAAGTCCACGCTGGCCGACCGCATGCTGCAGTTGACCGGCGTGGTCGACCCGCGGCAGATGCGTGCGCAATACCTGGACCGGATGGACATCGAGCGCGAGCGCGGCATCACGATCAAGAGCCAGGCCGTACGGCTGCCGTGGACGGTCCGGGAGGGCGCCCGGTCCGGCGAGCAGGCGGTCCTGAACATGATCGACACGCCGGGGCACGTCGACTTCACGTACGAGGTCAGTCGCAGTCTCGCGGCGTGTGAGGGCGCCGTGCTGCTGGTCGACGCGGCGCAGGGGATCGAGGCGCAGACGCTCGCGAACCTCTACCTCGCCATGGAGGACGACCTCAACATCATTCCGGTGCTGAACAAGATCGATCTACCGGCCGCGCAGCCGGAGCGCTACGCCGAGGAACTCGCGCACCTGATCGGCTGCGAGCCCGACGACTGTCTTCGGGTGTCCGGCAAAACCGGCGAAGGCGTGCCGCACCTGCTCGACGAGATCGTGCGACAGCTCCCGCCGCCGGTCGGCAACGCGAACGCGCCGGCCCGGGCGATGATCTTCGACTCGGTGTACGACGTCTATCGCGGCGTCGTCACCTACGTCCGCGTGGTGGACGGCCGGATCGAGGCGCGCGATCGCATCAAGATGATGTCCACCGGGGCAACACACGAGTTGCTGGAGATCGGCGTCATCTCGCCGGAGCCGACGAAGTCCCGCGGTCTCGCCGCCGGCGAGGTCGGCTACTTGATGACCGGCGTGAAGGACGTCCGCCAGTCGCGTGTCGGGGACACCGTGACGATCAACGCGCGGCCGGCCGCACAGCCGCTCGGCGGGTACAAGGACCCGAAGCCAATGGTCTACTCGGGCCTCTATCCGATCGACGGCTCGGACTACCCGAATCTTCGGGACGCCTTGGACAAGCTGAAGCTCAACGACGCGGCGTTGCATTACGAGCCGGAGACCAGTGCCGCGCTCGGCTTCGGTTTCCGCTGCGGGTTCCTCGGCCTGCTGCACCTCGAGATCATCCGGGAGCGTCTGGAACGCGAGTTCAACCTCGATCTGATCTCGACCTCACCGAACGTCGTCTATCGGGTGGTGCTCGACGACGGAGACGAGGCCACCGTGACGAACCCCAGCGAATACCCGGTCGGCAAGGTCGCGGAGGTGTACGAGCCGGTGGTCCGGGCCACCGTACTCACACCAAACGACTACGTCGGCGCGGTGATGGAGCTATGCCAGGGCCGGCGCGGATCGCTGCTCGGCATGGACTACCTGTCACCGTCGCGTGTCGAACTGCGTTACATGCTGCCGCTCGCCGAGATCATCTTCGACTTCTTCGACCAGTTGAAGAGCCGGACGAAGGGCTATGCGTCGCTGGACTACGAGACGTCCGGCGAGCAGCTTGCCGACCTCGTCAAGGTGGACATCCTGCTGCACGGCGAGCCGGTCGACGCGTTCTCCGCGATCGTGCACAAGGACAAGGCGTACAACTACGGTGTCTCGCTCACCGCGAAGCTGCAGAAGCTGATCCCGCGCCAGCAGTTCGAGGTGCCGATCCAGGCCGCGATCGGCAGCCGCGTGATCGCGCGCGAGACCATCCGCGCGATGCGCAAGGACGTGCTCGCCAAGTGCTACGGCGGTGACATCACGCGCAAGCGCAAGCTGTTGGAGAAGCAGAAGGAGGGCAAGAAGCGGATGAAGATGGTCGGCCGCGTCGAGGTTCCGCAGGAGGCCTTCATCGCCGCACTGTCCTCATCGGACTCGGCCACGGATCTTCGGGGCGCCGCGAAGAAGTAGCTGTTATTTGACGCGCCGCGAAGCGGTAGCCACGGCTACTTCGAGGGCGCGGCGAACACCTGCGCGATGACGGCGCTTGGCGGCGCCGAGGCGGTTTGCGGTGTGCCGGACTCATGCACCGCGCCCCATACGCCGCCGGCCGCGGTCCACGCCAGGTCGCCGAACTGCACGCGCTGCAGCCCGCTCTCCGACGCGTGCGCGACCATCCAATGCGCGTACTGCCAGCCGGCCTGCGTACCGGTCACTTGCAGGCTCAGGGTGTCCGGCGTCGTGGTGCGCAGCGACGCGCTGAGGCTGCCCCAGTCCTTCTGCAGGATGCTCGTGAGATCGGCGAGCGCTCGGGGGCCACGGGTCTGCGGCGTCGTCGAGACGTTGCAGGCCACCGCCGCCGATTTGTCGCCCATCAACGCACCCGCGAGCACGGTCGCGTCGTCGGACCATTTCGCGTACGCATTCGGGTGTGCGCTGTGCTGTACGGCCTGCGCGGCGGCCGTGACGCTGAGCTTCGGCCAGTTCTTGACGTGCAGCAACGCGGAGTAGAACCGCCCGGCGGCGTAGCGGGGATCGGCGATCTGTTCCGGCGTGCCCCAGCCCTGCGACGGGCGCTGCTGGAACAGACCGATCGAGTCGCGGTCGCCGCCTTCGAGGTTGTTGAGCTTCGACTCCTGCAGCGCGGTGGCGAGCGCGACCGCGACCGCGCGCTCCGGCACGCCTCGGCGGATGCCGACCGCGGCGATCGTCGCGGCGTTGGCCATCTGATCAAGGCCGAGCGTGACCTCGCTCGTGGTGGACGCCGTGCAGTATTCGGAACGGAGCGGTGGCGGCAGTGGTAGGCCGCCCGGTGACGTGACCTTCCAGATCACCACCCCGATGAGGCTTAAAACGGCGAACACGGCGAAGCACGCGACGATCACCCGTGCTCGCACAGTCTCACGCTCCGCAGTCGTCATGCGCCGCAGTCGTCATGCGTCGCTGTCGGCGTGCGGCGACGTCGGCTGCCATCCGCCGCGAAGCCAGGGTAACGGTCGTGCCAAGGTGTCCGGCAGAAGTTGGCGTGCCGGTTCAGCCCTGTGGCACCCACCTCGGGTCGCGTTTTTCACGGAACGCGGCGATGCCTTCCCGACCTTCCTCCGAGCCGAAGTATCCAACCGACAGCTCGGTGAGGATGCGGATGTCGTCGCGGAGCGTAGCCGGGCGGTCGCGGCGCAGCAGCGACTTAGCACCGGCGAGCGCGCCGGGCGCGCCACGGACGAGTGCCGCGGTGTAGTGCGCGACGGTGGCGTCCAGCTCGCCCCCGCCGACCGCGGACGTAACCAGACCGATCTCGGCCGCGCGGTCGCCGTCGAACACCTCCCCGGTGAGGTAGAGCTCGGCGGCGGCCCGTCCGGACAGCCGGGGCAGCACGGTCGCCGAGATCACCGCCGGGATCACACCGATGCGGACCTCGGTGAACGCGAACGTGGCCTCGCGCGCGCAAATCGCGATGTCGGCGGCCGCGATCAGACCCAGCCCGCCGGCCCGCGCCGCGCCGCCGACTCGAGCGACCACCGGCTTGCGCGACTCCCAGATCGCAACGAGGACGTCGCCCAGCCGCGCGATCGGAAGGCGGCCGGTGGCGAGCGCCTCGGCGGTCTCCTTGAGGTCGGCGCCCGCCGAGAACACGGTGCCGGTATGGCTCAGCACGATCACCCGTACGGCGTCGTCGCGGTCCGCCTCGTCGAGGGCAGTGAGCAGCTCGTCGATGAGCGCCGAGGACAGCGCGTTCCGGTTGGCCGGGCTGTCCAGCGTGAGCGTGGCAACGCCGCGAAGCACCTGAGAGCGGACAAGAACCGTCATGCCGGCAGACTAGACGTCGTGGCGAGCCAGCTGCCGGACGGAGAGCCGGTGCCGCGCTCCGGAGAACTGCCGGAGCAGGCCCTCGGCGCCGTCGGTGCGCGCGGTTTCGGGGTGTACGTCCACGTCCCGTTCTGCGCGTCGCGCTGTGGCTACTGCGACTTCAACACGTACGCGCCGGGGGAGGGTGCGCGACGCGACGGGTACGTCGACGCGGTGCTCGCCGAGATCAAGCTCGCTGCACGGGTGCTCGATCCGGCACCGGGCGGTGTCGACACGGTGTTCTTCGGCGGCGGCACGCCCACGCTGCTGCCACCGGCGGATCTCGCCCGGATCCTCGACACGATCCACGACACGTGGGGACTGCGGGCGGGTGCCGAGGTCACCACCGAAGCGAACCCCGAGTCGGTCGACCCGGCATCGCTGCGAGCACTGCACGACGCCGGCTTCACGCGCATCTCGCTCGGCATGCAGTCGAGTGCGCCAGCTGTGCTCGCCACGTTGGATCGCCGCCACACACCGGGCCGAGCGGTCGATGCCGCGGCGGACGCTCGTAACGCCGGGTTCGCACACGTGAATCTCGACCTGATCTACGGCACACCGGGGGAGACCGCGGCCGACTTCGCCGCGTCGTTGGCCAACGCCATCGGCGCCGGCGTCGACCACGTCAGCGCGTACGCGTTGATCGTCGAGGACGGCACCCGACTGGCGGCACGCATTCGTCGCGGCGAGTTGCCGTACCCGTCGGACGACGTGGCCGCCGACCGTTACGTGGCCGCGGACGACGCGCTATCGGCGGCCGGCTTCGGCTGGTACGAGGTGTCGAACTGGGCGACGTCGGCGGACGCGGCCTGCCGTCACAACTTGCTCTACTGGACCGGCGGCGACTGGTGGGGGTTCGGTCCCGGCGCGCACAGCCACGTGGGCGGCGTGCGCTGGTGGAACGTGAAGCATCCGAACACGTACGCGGACCGCCTCGCCGCCGGTGCCGCGCCGGGAGCGGGTCGGGAGATCCTCACCGACACCGAACGGCACACCGAGGACGTGATGTTGCGGCTGCGCCTGGCCAGCGGACTGCCGCTCGATGCGCTGGACCCGGTCGGGCAGGCGGCGGCCGCACGCGCCGTCGACGACGGCTTGCTGGACCCGGCCGCCCACGCGCGGCGTGTCGCGATTTTGACCCGCCGGGGCCGCCTGCTCGCCGACGCGGTGATCCGCGATGTCCTGGCCTGACCAGCTTGGCCGGACCGGGTGGGCCGGACCGGGTGGGCCGGACCGGGTTGGCCCGAACGGGTTGACCCAACCAGGGTGGCCGGACCAGGTTGGCCGGACCGGTTTGGCCCGAACGCCGTCCGTTACGTCCGCAAAACTCGTGATAACGATCATCGCGCCCGCGGGAGCGTCGACGTAGACTGGCACTCGCTACCCTGGAGTGCCAGGCTCCGCCCACGAGGTCGGCCAGGCGGCGCTGCCGCGGCCGGTCGTGATCGCCAACGGAGTGTCCATGCCCCTCGATGAGCGCAAACTCGACGTGCTGCGCGCGATCGTCGAGGATTACGTCGCGACCCAGGAACCGGTCGGCAGCCGCGCGCTCGTGGAGCGGCACCACATGCGAGTGTCGGCCGCCACGGTGCGCAACGACATGGCGTTCCTCGAGGACGAGGGCTACATCCGTCAGCCGCATACCAGCGCCGGCCGGGTGCCGACCGATCGCGGTTACCGGTTGTTCGTCGACAAGCTCTCCCGGATCAAGCCGCTGTCGCCGGCCGAACGCCGGGCGATCGAGCGCTTCCTGATCGGCGCGGTCGATCTGGACGACGTGGTGCACCGCACGGTGCGGCTGCTCGCACAGGTCACCGGACAGGTCGCCGTCGTGCAATATCCGAGCCTGTCGCGCTCGTCGATCCGGCACCTCGAACTGGTCGGCGTGTCCACGACCCGCCTGCTGCTTGTCATGATCACCGACACCGGCCGGGTCGAGCAGCGGGTCATCGAGCTGCCGGAGACCGTCGACGACGCCGAGGTCAGCGCGATCCGTACGGTGATCAACGAAAAGCTGGTCGGCAAGCGCCTGTCGGAAACGCCGATCCACATCCAGGCGCTCGTCGACGAGGTCGACCCGACCCGCATCGGCATGATGTCGTCTATTGCGGCGGTGCTGCTCGAGACCCTGATCGAGCGCACCGACGAGCGGATGGCGCTGGCCGGGACGGCAAATCTCACCCGCGCCGGGGTGCTGGACTTCCACGGTTCGATCCGGCCGATCCTCGAAGCTCTCGAGGAGGAGGTCGTGCTGCTGAAGCTGATCGGCTCGGCCGGCGAGGAGCCGCTGCGGGTGCGCATCGGCGACGAGAACGAGATCGAGCACTTGCGTGGCACATCGGTGGTGTCCACCGGCTACGGCCCGGGTGCGACAATCGTCGGCGGCCTTGGCGTGCTCGGTCCCACCCGGATGGACTATCCGGCCACCATCTCCGCGGTGAGTGCCGTAGCGCGGTACGTCGGCGAGATGCTGGCACAGGCATGACCGCGGCTGCTCGTACCGGCCCGACAGCGGCTGCTCGTGCTGGCATGACACCGGCTGCTCGTGCTGGCATGACAGCGCGGCCGGCCACGTGACCCAGCCCATCGCGGACCGCCCGACACACCACGGCAAGCGGGCACGCCTGCGATGCTTCGAGACGACGGATTGAGGACGGCCTACGGCAGTGGCGATCGACTACTACCAGACTCTCGGCGTGGCGCGCGACGCGTCGGCCGAGGAGATCAAGCGCGCCTACCGCAAGCTCGCCCGCCAATATCACCCGGACGTCAACCCGGATCCGTCCG
Organism: Micromonosporaceae bacterium; assembly: GCA_035263025.1. Taxonomy (GTDB): domain Bacteria; phylum Actinomycetota; class Actinomycetes; order Mycobacteriales; family Micromonosporaceae; genus DASQPR01. Next base: position 16,916 of record DATFRR010000113.1, on the reverse strand, counting down.
CGCACGAGAAGTTCAAGGACATCACGACGGCGTACGAAGTGCTGTCCGATGACCAGAAGCGGCAGATCGTTGACCTCGGCGGCGACCCGATGTCCAACGGCGGCGGCGCCGGACCGGCCGGCGGTGCCTTCGTCGGCTTCCAGGACATCATGGACGCATTCTTCGGCGGTGGTGCGACGCGTGGGCCTCGGTCGCGTACCCGTCCGGGTGCCGACGCGATCCTGCCGCTGCAACTGGACCTGTTCGAGACCGCGTTCGGAGTCGACGCGCCCATCACGGTCGACACCGCGATCGTGTGCACGACATGCAACGGCGCCGGCACCGCCGCGGGTACGCATCCGCAGACCTGCGACACCTGCCACGGTCGCGGCGAAGTGCAGAGCATCCAGCGAACATTCCTCGGCCAGGTGATGACGGCACGTCCGTGCGCCGCATGCGGTGGCTACGGCACGGTGGTCCGCCATCCGTGTCCGACGTGCTCGGGCGACGGGCGGGTGCGCACCCGACGTCAGCTGAACGTGAAGATCCCGGCCGGCGTCGAGGACCAGATGCGCATCCGGCTCGCCGGGCAGGGCGAGGTCGGTCCCGGCGGCGGCCCGGCCGGCGATCTCTACGTGGAGATCCACGAGCGCCCGCACGACGTCTTCTCCCGCAAGGGCGACGACCTGCACTGCCGAGTGACCGTACCGATGGCCGCCGCGGCACTCGGCACCCGATTGACCATCAAGACGCTGGACAGCGAGGAATCGGTGGACGTGTCGGCCGGCACGCAGCCCGGCGCGACGCTGAAGCTGAAGGCACGCGGCGTGCCGCACCTGCGCGGTGTCGGCCGCGGCGACCTGTTCGTGCACCTCGACGTCCGTACGCCGACCAAGCTCGACGCGGACCAGGAACGCATGCTGCGCGAGTTCGCGTCCGTGCGCGGTGAGGACATCGCCGAGCTGTCCAAGCAAGGCGGGTTCTTCTCGCGCATGCGGGACGCGTTCAACGGTCACGCGTAGCGGCTACCTCCGAGCCCGCCATATGAGCCCACCGATGTTCCTCGTGTCGGAGTTGCCGGCCGGTGGGGCGTACACGCTCGACGGCCCCGAGGGCCACCACGCCGCGAACGTGCAGCGACTCGGCGTCTCGGAGCGGTTGCTGCTCGGCGACGGGCGGGGCGGCATGGCGTCCGCGGTGGTCACCACCGTCGGCCGCGCCGATCTCGGCGTCACGATCAACGACCGGTGGTACGTCGAACCGCCCCGCCCTCGCCTCGTCGTGGCGCAGGGCATCCCGAAGGGCGATCGCGCAGAACTCGCCGTGCAGATCATGACGGAGGTCGGCGTCGACGAAATCGTGCCCTGGGCGGCCGCCCGGTGCGTGGCGATCTGGCGCGGAGACCGTGCTGCGAAGGCTCGCGACAAGTGGGCGGCCACCGCGCGCGAGGCGACGAAACAGGCGCGCCGACCGTGGCTACCCGTCGTCGCTGAGTCGGCGGTGTCGACGGCCGCGATCGCCACGCGTACGGCGGATCTGGTTGGTACCACACCGCCCGGCGCCGTCTTCGTGCTAGACGAGGATGCCAGCACACCGCTGACCGTGGTGCCGCTGCCGCCCGTCGGAGACATCGTGATCGTCGTCGGTCCGGAGGGCGGCATCGCGCCGGAGGAACTCGTCACGCTGATGGCGGTGGGTGCCGTGCCGGTACGGCTCGGACCGCACGTCTTGCGTACGTCGACCGCCGGCGCCGCGGCGCTGAGCGCCCTCGCCACGCGTCTCGGCCGCTGGTAGGCGCGCGGCGGGTGGCGCGCGCCGCGCCTGACCGGTGGGCTGCGGCGCTGGCTAGCGCGCCTGCCCGGAGTTCGAGCTGACCATCAGGCTGGACTCATCGACCGCCTCGAAGTCGTTGCCGACGAGCGTGCCGAGCGCGTGCAGCGCGTCGTTGTTGAAGTGCGAGTCGGGCGCGCCGGAGATGAACCACGGCGATCCGTTGTCGGCGACGATGATGCCGTACGTCTTCATGGCCTGCGCCACGATGCGCGCCTGTGACGGCAGGTGCGAGATGTCGACGCTCGCTTTGAGTCGCAGCCGCAGGCCCATCGGCGGCAACGAGGTGTTGCTCGACGACGATGCTTGGTGGCGCGCCGGCCAGATGTAAGCGGCCTGGGTGTCCGGCACGGTCACCCGGATGGCGTGGTCGATGTGGCCGGACTTCATGTCGGCCCACGTCACGAGGCCGGGCAGGATCGGGAGTCCGGCCGCGTCCGCGGACGTCCAGCCGGCCGGTCGAAGCTTGTTGCTCGTCAGATTGAAGATCGCGCCGGAACCGGCCTTCCACCCCGTACTCGTCGGGTACGCCGCGTATAGCTCGTAGTCGATGCAGTGCGCCGGGTCGTAGAGGATCACGTGTCGGTCGCCGGTGCTGGATGGCCCGCCTTCGATCGCCGGGTTCTTCGGGATCGGGTACGGGCCCTTGTCGCTCTCCGGTGCGTACTGGAACGTGACCCGCGTCTTGGCCTGCGTGGCCGAGACCGTGGTGATCGGTATCCCGATGGGCGCGCCCTGATACTGCCCGGAACCGAAGTCGGCGTGCACCGGCGCGGTCGAGCCGATGCTCTTCACGTACGTCGCCGACTTCGCCAACACCGGAAGGTGCGAGATGTTGGCGCGCCAGACGTTGTCGTCGGGAAGGATCGAGCAGCTGCCGGGCGGAGTGGTCGCAGACGGTGTGCCGCTCGCACCGGGAGACGGCGAGCCGGACGGTGATGGAGTCGGGCTGCCGGCTACCATCCTCGGCTGGGTGGCAATCAACGGTTCGCCGCTCGTCAGGCGGTGCGGGGCGCCGGTGCACCCAGCGGTCAGCGCGACCGCGATCGTGACGATGGCGATCGATCGAGATCGGGAGGGCACCCCGGCATTCTGCGCCGCTCGATGCGGTGCCTCAACTGCGCGGCTGATGGCCGTACACCGAAATAGGGGGTTAAATCGCGCGCATGGCACGGTTCGTGGTGATCGCGTACCGGTCGATCATGGCCGTGCTGGTGCTCGTCGCGGTTGTCGTCCAGCTGGTCCACACCGAGACCGCGACGCCGGCCGGCAGCGCCGTGGACTTCTTCAGCCTGTTCGCGATCGAGGCGAACATCGTTGCCGCCGCCGTATTCCTGGTCGGCGCGGTGCCCCGATGGCGACCGAGCAAGCCGTGGTACGACGGCGCGCGAGGTGCCTCGGCGACGTACATGTCGATCACCGGTCTGGTGTACGCCGCGCTGCTGTCCGACGTACCCGCCAGCGTCGACGCGACCGTGCCGTGGGTGAACGAGGTGCTGCACTACCTGATGCCACTAGTCGTGTTCCTCGACTGGCTGTTCGTCCCGCCGCGTCGCGAGGTGAACCTCCGCGCGGCGGCGTGGTGGACCGCGTTTCCGCTCGGGTACGCGCTCTACTCGCTGATCCGTGGTGCCGTCGTGCATTGGTACCCGTACCCGTTCCTCGACGTCGACCTGCACGGGTACGGCAGCGTGCTGATCAATCTCATCGGGATCGGCGTCGGCTCGATGGTTTTCGTGGCAGCGACCGCCTGGCTCGGCAACGCGATGCAATCCGGTCGTACGGCGTCGTCGCGCGATGACGCGAGTGCTCCGGACGGAGAAGCGGCCGTTCCTGCGGTCGAGGCCGGCGATGGCGCGCAACCGGCGCCCTCCCCGGCAACCGGTGGCACATCGCTCGGCGCTACCTCGGGTCCACGGCCACCCGCACCGCCGAGAATGGACGACTCGACCTTGGTCCTGCCGGTGATCACGCCGCGCAGCGCGCCGCAGGACTCATTGCAGCGGGCGCGCCCGAGCGAGCCGACGAGGTCCGACCCGGCCGGTTGACGCCGCCACCACGCGCGTAGCGCGAAACGCTTGAATCGGACAACGCGCACGCAACCGGATAGTTGACGGCGATGTGTCGGTTCGGCTGGATACCATGGTGTTCCAGCGTGGCGCACAGCCCGAGAGACCAGCACGGCCCCAGAGACCAGCACAGCCCGAGAGAGGCGGCAAGGCCAATCGGCCGACCCATGACCACCAGCCCACCACCGAGCACCGCGACCTCAACGCCCGTGACCGGGCAACGTGGCGCCCGGGTTCAGACCAAGATCACTGTGAACGACCCGCGGCTGATGGTCAGCCTGCTCGGGCCAGGCGACGAGACGCTCAAGCTCATCGAGTCGTCGCTGAACAGCGACATCCTGGTGCGTGGCAACGAAATCACCGTGTCCGGCTCGCCGGCCGACAACGCGCTGGCCGAGCGCCTGTTCGCCGAGCTGCTCGAGTTGATCGAGAAGGGCGAGACGCTCGGACGCGACGCCGTGCAGCGCATCGTGGGAATGCTCAAGCAAGGCACCGAGGAGCGGCCCGCCGAGGTGTTGACGCTCAACATCTTGTCCCGCCGCGGTCGCACGATCCGTCCCAAGACGCTCGGCCAGCGCCGCTACGTCGACGCGATCGACGCGCACACCGTCAACTTCGGCATCGGCCCGGCCGGCACCGGGAAGACCTATCTCGCGATGGCCAAGGCGGTCCAGGCGCTGCAGGCCAAGCAGGTCAACCGGATCATCCTGACGCGCCCGGCCGTGGAGGCCGGCGAGCGGCTCGGCTTCTTGCCCGGCACGCTCTACGACAAGATCGATCCATACCTGCGCCCGCTCTACGACGCGCTGCACGACATGCTCGACCCGGAGTCGATTCCGCGTCTCATGCAGGCTGGCACGATCGAGGTCGCGCCGTTGGCATATATGCGCGGCCGCACTCTCAACGACGCGTTCATCATCCTCGACGAGGCGCAGAACACTACGCCCGAGCAGATGAAGATGTTCCTGACCCGTCTCGGGTTCGGTTCGAAGATCGTGGTGACCGGCGACATCACGCAGGTCGACCTGCCGGCCGGCACTCGCAGCGGTCTCCGCGTCGTGCAGCAGATCCTGCATGACGTGGAGGATGTCTATTTCTCGCTTCTGACCAGTGCCGACGTCGTCCGACACCGGTTGGTCAGCGACATCGTCGACGCATACGCGCGGTGGGACGAGGAGCAGCAGGGCGAGGGCGTTCGAGCGCTGCCGGGCCGGGACGGCGGTCGAGACCGGCCGTCGGGCGGTCGGGCGTCAAGTGGTCGCGCCGGGCGGCGCCGATAGGTCGTGGCACCGGACGGTACCCGTGGTTCGCGGCGCGGCCCGGTGCCGCGTGGCGGCCGAGTAATCCACCACACCGGGCGTTTCGTCGCTCGGTCGCCGCTACGGCGCAAACCGCTCAGCGACGGCGTCAACTCCCCCGCGGCGGCATCGTGGCGGCTACAGTCGGCTGTATCGTGCGGTGCCGGCCCACCGACGCGAGGCGTCGATCCGAACGCCGCCGAGCCGCCCAACCGTCGACGGCGCCGAGCCGTCGAGGCGGCTACGGCGTTGCGGACACGAGCCGCCCACCGCCCACGACCTGATCACTAACAGGAGCCCTGCACCAGTGTCCATCGAGATCGCCAACGAGTCCGGCGCCTCCGTCGACTCCGACAAGGTGCTCGCCGTCGCTCGCTTCGTGCTCGACGAGATGGGCGTCAACCCGCTGGCGGAACTGTCCGTGCTGTTGGTGGATATCGACTACATGACCGAGCTGAACCATCGCTGGATGGGCGCCGACGGCCCGACCGACGTGCTCGCGTTCCCGATGGAGGAGTCGAGCGTCGATCACGGTCCGAGTGAATCCGTCGGCGAGCCGGCGCTGCTCGGCGACATCGTGTTGTGCCCCGAGGTGGCGGCGAAGCAAGCCGCGACGGCCGGCCACGGCGCCGATGACGAGTTGCATCTGCTGACCGTCCACGGCGTGTTGCACCTGCTCGGCTACGACCACGCGGACCCGGAAGAAGAGCGGGAGATGTTCACGTTGCAGGCGCGGCTGCTGGGCGGCTGGCAGCGCAGCGTCGGCCGGCCGGTGGTCGGCGCACCACCAATCCCGACGCGTAGCGATGCCGCGCGGCCTGAAGATGGCACAGCGCCGACGCGCAGCGATGCCGCGAGGCCGGGCGACCGCTCGGGTCCGGACCGACCAGCGGGGACGTCGGCACCGGATGCCGGTTCCGGCCCGGCGCGCAACTAGGACGCACGATGCAACAGACCAGCCTCCCCGATACCCAGCTCATCATCGTCGCGGTGTTGCTGTTGCTCCTCGGCGGCTTGTTCGCGATGACCGACTCGTCGTTGCAGCGCGTCTCCGCAGCGCGGGCCACCGAGATGGCTCGCGACGGCTCGCGCGGCGCCAAGGCGTTGCAGGCAATCGTCGGCGACAACCTGGTCCGCCACCTCAATCTGTTGCTGTTGCTGCGGGTCTTTTGCGAGCTCGGTGCCACCACGCTCGTCGCGCTCGTCGTCTTCGACAGTCTGGATACGCGATGGCTGTCGGCATTGATCGTGGCTGGCTCGATGACGATCGTGACGTTCGTCGTCGTCGGCGTCGCGCCCCGCACGATCGGGCGTCAACACGCGTATCCGGTCGCGCGCTATGCGGCGCCCGTGGTGCGCTGGCTCGGTCGGGTGCTCAACCCGCTCGCCTCGTTGCTGATCCTGATCGGCAATGCGTTCACCCCCGGCCGCGGCTTCCGCGAGGGACCGTTCGCGTCCCAGGTCGAGCTGCGCGAGCTGGTGGATCTCGCGGAACAACGAGGTTTTGTCGAGCACGGCGAGCGCGACATGATCCACTCCGTGTTCGCCTTGGGCGACACGATCGCGCGAGAGGTCATGGTGCCGCGCACCGACATGGTCTATCTCGTCGAGCACGCGACCCTGCGCCAGGCCCGTGCGCTGGCGCTGCGGTCCGGGTTCTCCCGCGTACCGCTGATCGGCGAATCGGTCGACGACGTGCTCGGCATCGTTTACCTGAAAGACGTCATCAAGATGATCGACGCGGGCCATGCGGAGACCGACCTCGCCCGTGACGTCATGCGGCCGGCCATCTTCGTACCGGAGTCGAAACCAGTCGACGATCTGCTCTCTGAGATGCAGGCGGCCCGTACGCACATGGCGATCATCGTGGACGAGTACGGCGGGACCGCGGGGCTCGTCACCATCGAGGACATCCTCGAGGAGATCGTCGGCGAGATCACCGACGAATACGACGTGGAACGCCCGCCGGTCGAGCGTCTCGACAACGGCTCGATCCGGGTCACCGCGCGACTTCCGGTAGAGGATCTCGGCGAGTTGTTCGATGTCGAGATCGACGGCGACGAGGTGGAGACGGTCGGCGGGCTACTAGCGCAGGCACTCGGCCGGGTACCCATCCCGGGTGCACAGGCCACTGTGGACGGTCTGCTGCTCACCGCCGAGGGTACGACAGGCCGGCGCAACCGCATCGACACCATCCTCGTGCGCACCGCGGAACCGGACGACGGCGAGCCGGCGTTGCAGAAGGAGAGGCAACCGGCCGATGCCTGACGCAGCCACGGATCGCGGCGCCGGGCTGTCCGCCGAGGACGCGAAGTTGGTCACCCTGGCGCGTGCAGCGCGAGCACGGACCGGTGCGCTCGAAGGAGCGGCGGTACGGGACGGTGACGGTCGAACGTACGCCGGCTCGAGCGTGCACCTGCCATCGCTAACGTTGACGGCGCTGCAGTTCGCTGTCGCGTCGGCGGTCAGCGCCGGCGCTACCGTCGTCGAGGCGGCCGCCGTGGTGAGCGAGTCCGGCTCGCTGGACGTCGCCGGCCGGTCGGCGGTCCGCGATGTCAGCGCGGATGCACCGATCCACTTGGCCGCGCCGACCGGCGACCTGGTGTCGACGTACCCGGGAAGCCATGCCGCCTGAGGGTGCCGAGTTCCGGGCCGGCTTCGCGTGCTTCGTCGGCCGGCCCAACGCCGGCAAGTCAACGCTGGCGAACGCGATCGTCGGCCAGAAGATCGCCATCACGTCAAGCAAGCCGCAGACCACGCGGCATGTGATCCGAGCCGTCCTGCACCGGCCGGACGCGCAACTCGTCCTCGTGGACACGCCCGGTTTACACCGTCCCCGTACCCTCCTCGGCGAGCGGCTCAACGACCTGGTCCGCCAGACGTGGAGCGAGGTCGACGTGATCGGGCTGTGCATTCCCGCGGACGAGCCGGTCGGTCCGGGTGACCGCTTCATCAGCTCGGAGATGGCCGAGTTGAAGCCGACGATGGTGGCAGTGGTCACGAAGACCGACCTCGTCGACCGCGGCCGATTGGCCCAGCAACTCGTCGCGGTGAGCCAACTCGCCGACTTCGCCGACATCGTGCCGTGCAGCGCGGTCTCCGGCGATCAGCTCGACGTGCTCGTCGACGTGCTGTGCCGTCGCCTGCCCGCGTCGCCGCCGCTCTACCCGGACGGCATGATCACCGACGAGCCGGAGCAGGTGCTCGTTGCCGAGCTGATCCGCGAGGCGGCACTGGAAGGCGTCCGCGACGAGCTGCCGCACTCGATTGCGGTGGTCGTCGAGGAAATGCAAGTGGAGTCGCACCTGACGCGGATCTTCGCGGACCTCTACGTGGAGCGGCCGTCACAGAAGGCGATCGTCATCGGCCACCGTGGCGGACGGCTGCGCGACGTCGGCACCCGGGCACGCGCCGGCATCGAGGAACTGCTGGGCGGCAAGGTCTACCTGGACCTGCACGTACGTATTGCCAAGGAATGGCAGCGCGACCCGAAGCAGCTTCGGCGGCTCGGATTCTAGGCCGCGGTCGCCGGCTGCCCGTTGCGAGATCCGGTCAGGTCGTCGGGTATCCGGTCGGCGGCGGCGAGCCCTGCGTGGCCGACTGCTTCGATCCCTTCTTCGGGAACCACTTCGCAGCGAGCCAGACGAAGAGAATCGCAAGCGCGATCTGGATGCCGTGACGGATCCAGTCGACACCGTTCGTGTCGCCGACCCCGAGCCCGTGCGCGATGAACCCGCCGGCAAGAGCGGCAGCGATGCCGGCGATCACGGTCGCGGTCATGGAGATGTTCTGCTTGCCGGGCAGGAGCAGCCGACCAAGGACGCCGATGATCGCCCCGCCGATAACCGCCCACAGCACGTCGAAGAACCACGACATGGTCCGTTCCTCCGTCCCGTCCGGGTCCTGTCGCCCTCACGGTATCCGCGATCTTGGATCGAAATGGTGGAAAGGCTTAGTTGGGGAGCGCCGCGGCGCCTCCGTCGCACCGTTCGGCGACAATGGCGGCGTGGCCGGCGGCTTCCGCAGCAAGCTCTACCGCGACGACGCGGTGGTGTTGCGTTGCCAGAAGCTGGGTGAGTCGGACCGCATCGTCACGCTTTTCACTCGACGCCACGGCCGGGTGCGGGCGGTCGCCAAGGGCGTCCGGCGGATCACGTCGAAGTTTGGCGGACGTCTTGAGCCGTTCGGGCACGTCGACGTGCAGATCGCCGAGGGCCGCAGCGCATTGCACACCATCGCGCAGGTGGAGGGCATTGACCTGTACGGTGGTCGGCTCGTTGGCGACTACCCGCGCTATACGGTGGCGAGTGCGATCGCGGAGACCGCGGAACGGTTAACCGCGATCGAAAACGAGCCCGCGCTCCCGCTGTACCTCCTCACACTCGGAGCCTTGCGGGTGCTTGCCGGCGGGGAGCACACGGCGTCACTCGTGCTGGACGCCTATCTGATGCGCGCGATGGCCGCTGCGGGGTGGGCACCGGCACTCGACGCGTGCGCGGTGTGCGGCACGCGGGGCGCGCACCGGGCATTCTCCGTACCAGCGGGTGGCATCGTTTGCCCGGACTGCCGACCGCCCGGCGCGTCGCATCCTTCGCCGGCCGCGTTGTCACTGATGTCAGCGCTCGCCGCCGGCGACTGGTTGCACGCGGAGGCCACCGAGCCGGCCTGCCGACGTGAGGCATCTGGCCTGGTGGCAGCGCACCTGCAATGGCATCTTGAGCGCGAGTTACGCTCGCTGCCGCTGGTTGATCGAGCCGACCGGGAGCGTGCGTGATCAAGAAGCCCGACTTGTCGGGGTGCCGGGACGTGACCGGCCGACCGACGATCGACGCGCCATGATCAGGGCGACGTCGCGCCGTGAGTTTGCGCCGCCGTCGCCGCATCCGAGCGGCGTACGCCCACCGCGCCTGCCCGCCGGCACGGCGCCGAACCATGTCGCGATCATCATGGACGGCAACGGGCGATGGGCGAAGCAACGCGGGTTGCCGCGCACCGAGGGACACGCGCGTGGCGAGGCGGCGCTGTTCGATGTCATCGAGGGCGCCATCGAGCTCGGCATCCGCAACCTGTCCGCTTACGCGTTCTCCACGGAGAATTGGCGGCGGTCGCCGGAGGAGGTGCGGTGGCTGATGGCGTTCAACCGCGACGTCATCCACCGCCGTCGCGACCAGTTCGTCGAGATGGGCGTCCGGGTGCGGTGGGTCGGCCGCCGGCCGAAGCTCTGGCGCAGCGTCATCCATGAGCTCGAGATCGCCGAAGAGATGTCACGCGACAACGACGTGATCGACTTGTTCTTCTGCGTGAACTACGGCGGGCGAGCCGAGATCGCCGACGCGGCCGCCGCGCTCGCCGCCGACGCGGCAGCCGGCCGGATCAAGCCGGACAAGGTCACCGAGAAGGTGTTCGCGCGCTATCTTGACGAACCCGATATGCCAGACGTCGACCTCGTCGTGCGTTCCTCCGGAGAGCAACGGTTGTCGAACTTCCTCATCTGGCAGGCGGCGTACGCGGAATACATCGCGCTCGATACCTACTGGCCGGACTTCGACCGCCGCCATTTGTGGTATGCGTGCGAGAAATACGCGCAACGCGACCGCCGATTCGGCGGTGCCATCCCGAATCCGATTGCTCCGCCGCCCGCCAACATCTGACGTCCGGTGTCGTTATCGCTGCCCTCCGTGAGCCAATCCGTCAAGATCCACTGAGTTCACCCATTTCGGATAAGGTCCGAACGTATGAGGATCTCGGTGCGCGGTTTGACGTTCGACGTATCGGTCGAAGGACCGACGGATGGCCCGGCCGTCCTGCTTCTGCATGGGTTCCCGCAGAACGCCACCGAGTGGCAGCGCGTATTGCCGGCGCTGCATGCGGCCGGGCTGCAGACCGTCGCGCCGAACCAGCGCGGCTACTCGCCGGGCGCCCGGCCGGCCGAGCCGGAGGCGTACGAAATGAAGGAGTGCGTCGCGGACGCCATTGCGCTGCTCGACGAACTTGGCTTCGAGCAAGCGCACATCGTCGGCCACGACTGGGGCGCCGCGGTCGCGTGGCGATTGGCCGCCGAATATCCGCACCGTGCGCAGACGCTGACCGCGGTGTCGGTGCCGCACACCAATGCATTCGGCGCGGCACTGGCAAGCGACGACGACCAGAAGCAGCGGTCCTCCTACATGACGCTGTTCCGCCAGCCCGGACACGCCGAGGACGTGTTGCTTGCTGACGACGGGGCACGGCTGCGGGCGATGTTCGGCGGCTGCCCGCCAGAGTTGGTGCCGGACTATGTCGAACCGATGCTCGACCGCTCCGCGCTGACTGCCGCGTTGAACTGGTATCGCGCCATGTCACGGGATTCGCTCGCCTGCCCCGACGTGACAGTCCCGACGACGTACGTGTGGGGCGACAACGACCTCGCAGTCGGGCCAACCGCGGCACGCGGCTGTGCACGACACGTGTCGGCGGACTACCGGTTCGTCGCACTGACCGGCGTGAGTCACTGGATCCCCGACGAGGTGCCCGGCGCGATGGCCGACGCGATCCTCGCGCGCATCGAGGACTGACGTCTCGCCGGATCTGATCGGAACGGATGCTGTTAGGACGAGCCTACCCGCGGGTAACGTGGGTATTGCGTAGCGGTGCTCTTCGATCCGGGAGGTGGCCATGACGGCGACGGAAGCACGCACCGGCGATAACCCGACCGGCAACACGACCACAACCGCGAGCGGCCCGGCACCCGACGCCCCCGCGCAGGTGGCCGGCCACGTCGACGAACGTCAGGCGCGCCAGGTCGCGGAGGCCGCGCGCGAAACCGACTGGCGTAAGCCAAGCTTCGGCAAGCAGCTGTTCCTCGGCCGGCTGCGGATGGACCTGATCGCGCCGTGGCCGACGCCGGCCGCCGACAAGCAGGCCGACGGTGAGGCCTTCCTCACGAAGCTCAGCGATTATGTGCACGCAAACGTGGACAGCGCACAGATCGAGCGGGACGCCCGCATCCCGGACGAGGTGTTCCAGGGGCTCGCCGAGCTTGGTGCGTTCGGCATGAAGATCGACAAGTCGTACGGCGGGCTCGGCCTGTCGAACCTCTACTACTGCCGGGCGCTTGCGCTGGCGGGATCGGCGAGCGGATCGCTGGGCGCACTGCTGTCGGCACATCAGTCGATCGGCGTACCGCAGCCGCTCAAACTGTTCGGCACCGACGAGCAGAAAAAGACGTTCCTGCCGCGACTCGCCGCCGGTGAGGTCTCGTCGTTCCTGCTGACCGAGTCGGACGTCGGCTCGGACCCGGCGCGGCTATCCACCACGGCCACTCCGGTCGAGGGCGGGTATCGGCTCAACGGCGTCAAGTTGTGGGCCACGAACGGAACGGTCGCCACATTGCTCGTGGTGATGGCTCAGGTGCCGAAGTCTGCCGAGCACCGCGGCGGCATCACCGCCTTCGTTGTGGAGGGCGACTCGCCCGGCATCACGGTGGAGCGCCGCAACGCGTTCCTGGGCCTGCGCGGCCTGGAGAACAGCGTGACGCGGTTCCACGACGTCTTCGTACCGGCCGACAACGTCATCGGCCGCGAAGGCCAGGGCCTGAAGATCGCGCTGACCACCCTGAACACCGGCCGGCTGTCGCTGCCTGCGCAGTGCGTCGGCGCCGGCAAGTGGTGCCTGTCGGCGGCCCGGACCTGGACCACCGAGCGCGTGCAGTGGGGCCTGCCGGTCGGTCGGCACGAGGCGATCGCCAAGAAGATCGCGTTCATCGCCGCCACCACCTACGGCCTCGAGTCCATGTTGGACCTGTGCTGCATGCTCGCTGACGACGACCGCAACGACATCCGGATCGAAGCGGCGCTGGTCAAGCTCTACGGCTCGGAGATGGCCTGGCAGATGGCCGATGAACTGATCCAGATCCGGGGCGGCCGCGGCTACGAGACCGCTGAATCGCTGCGCGCTCGTGGCGAGCGCGGCGTCGGTGCCGAACAGATGCTGCGCGACCTGCGCATCAACCGCATCTTCGAGGGTTCGAGCGAGATCATGCATCTGCTGATCGCACGCGAGGCCGTCGACCAGCACCTGTCAGTCGCCGGCGACATCATCGATCCGGAGGCCAGCGTCGGCCGCAAGGCCAAGGCAGGCGCCGCCGCCACCGGGTTCTACGGCCGCTGGCTGCCCACGCTCGCGGTGGGCAAGGGCCAGGTCAAGGGTGGGTACGCCGAATATGGCGCGCTCGCGCCGCACGTACGGTTCGTGGAGCGCTCGGCACGCCGGCTGGCCCGCGAGACGTTCTACGGCATGGCGCGGTGGCGCGGCAAGATGGAGCGCAGGCAGGCGTTCCTCGGCCGGATCGTGGACATCGGGGCAGAGCTGTTCGCGATGACGGCCGCCTGTGTACGCGCGAACGCCGAGCGCCGGCCGGAGGGCGTCGAGCTCGCCGATCTGTTCTGCCGGCAGGCGCGGCTGCGCGTGCGTACCCTCTTCGACGAACTGTGGAACAACACCGACGCGCGCGACGTGGCCTTCAGCCGCAGCGTCGCGGAAGGGCGTTACGCGTTCCTGGAGGACGGTGTCGTCAAGCCGCCGAGCGACGGCGACGTGGTCTCGTCGTGGGAGTCGGGTCCGTCGACCGCGACCGACGTCCGCCGTCGCATCCCGAAGCGTTCGACGTAGCGCCGCGGTCGGCTCCGCATCATCCGGTCGCGCAGGCCCGACATGTACCGAAGATCTCCACCGTGTGGCTGATATCCACGAATCCGTGTTCGCTCGCGATGCGATCCGCCCAGCTCTCCACGGTCGGTCCGGCGACCTCGACGGTCCGGCCACAGCGCCGGCACACGAGGTGGTGATGGTGGCTGCGGCTGCATTGCCGGAATAGCTGCTCGCCGCTGGGCAGTCGCATGACGTCCACCTCGCCAGCGTCGGCCATCGTCTGCAGCGCGCGGTAGACGGTGGTCAGGCCGACGCGATCGCCACGACCGCGGAGCAGGCCGTGAAGGTCTTGCGCGGTACGGAAGTCGTTCACCTCGGCCAGCAAAGCGGACACGGCGTGCCGCTGCCGCGTATTGCGCTGTCGGCCGGCGGCGTCGTCAGGCAGGCGCATGGTCGCCTCCCTCGTCGGCGCATGTGTCGGTGTCGGCGTCGGCGGACGCAGACGTCGCGGTCGCCGCACCCTCGTTAGCGTGCACGATCGCGTCGGCCGCGATGCGGGAGATGTGGTCGTCGGCGAGCGAGTATTCAATCTCTCGACCGCGCCGCGCACCGCGGACCACGCCGGCGGACCGCAAGATCCGCAAATGCTGGGACACGAGCGGTTGCGTCACGCCGAGCGCGTCGACGAGTTCGTGGACGCACCGCACGCCGCCACTCGCGAGCTCGATGACGATGGCGAGGCGCAACGGCGCGGCGAGCGCGTGCAAAAGAGCGCTCGCGACGTTGTATCGCCGGTATTCGGTGGCGTCCATGGCGCTCCCAACGTATCCGCCTGGAACGCAGATGACAATCATTATCATCTGCGCGACGGAGCCCGTCGGCGACGTAGCGACATCGTTGAGCCGCTAGGAGTGGATCTTGTACGCCGCGATCGCGAGCAGGCCGAGCAGCACGATCACGCGCATCGCGCGGGTCTGTGGCGGTATGACCGGCCAGGTGTGCGTGAGCAGCCATCCGAGTGCGGAGACGATCGCGAAGAGCAGGATCGCGCCGGTCCAGCCGGGCAGGAACAGCGCGACGAGGATGACCGCCAGCGCGCCGAGGAACACGCCGGTACGGCCGCCACCGGCGAGCCGTTGCAAGATCCCGTTCGGCATGCGTCCTGCCTTCGTCGCGGCGCCCCGGTGCGGCGGAGCATCGATATCGTGGAGCCCTGGATGCGGTCGACCTTGGATACGGTAGACCGACCACCGACCGACCAACGAGGATGGGCCGCGATGCTCGTCGTGAACCGGTTCATCGTGCCGCCGGAGGAGCCTGCCCACGCGGACTTCGCCGAGCGTGCCGCGGCCGCGCTCGAGGTGCTCGCGGCCCGGCCGGGATACGTGCGCGGAGCGGTTGGCCGGGCGTACGACGACCCGACCCGCTGGAGCCTGCAGACCGAATGGGAGTCGGTCGGCGCGTACCGCCGGGCACTAGGCAACTTCGACGTGCGAGTGCACGCGACGCCACTGCTCGCGAGCAGCGTCGACGAGCCGTCCGCGTACGAGGTGCTGGCGACCGCCGCGCCGGGTGGCACCGTGACCACGTCAACGAGCGACCGCGCATGAGCACACCGCCGATGCCGCCGCCGCCGACTGTCGTACCGGCCGCGCCGCCCGGTCCCGGCGTACGGCCACCGTTTGTCGCACCGCCGACCGACGGCAACCGCCGGCGCCTGTGGACCGGTCTCGGCATCGGTGCCGCGGTGCTCGTCCTCGTCTGTGGTGGCGGCATCGCGGGATTCGCGGCGCTGGTGCGCGGAACCGTCCACGAGCGCAGCGTGAACGCGACGAGGGCGGTCACGGAGTTCCTCACCGACCTGGAGCACGAGGACTTCGCGGGTGCGTACCGCGCTCAGTGCGAACCGCTGCGTGAACGGTTGACGCTCGCCGAGTTCACGGCGGACTTCTCCAACCCGTCGCTCGAATCGTTCCGGCTCGACCAGCCGGAGATCTCCACCGACGCGACGATCGTGCCGGTGCAACTCACGTTCGACGATGGCGGCACCGTGAACGACCGCATCGTCGTGATCGTTGAGTCGGACGGGGCGAGTCGGGTCTGCGGCGAGGAATGAGCCGGTGCACCGTACCGATTAATTGATCTTGGACTTGGAAATGCAGGGGTGCACGCGCGGCGGGCACCGTAGCCTGGAAGGATCAGTGCGTTTCCAGGTCCGCAACGCGGAGCTACGCCGGCAGCCAGCCGGCGCCTTACGGAGGTCCCCATGCCCGTCGATCGCATCGATGCCGTCACGAGCCTCGCGAAACACCGCGGTTTCGTGTTCCCATCCAGCGAGATCTATGGCGGAAGCCGGTCGGCATGGGACTACGGTCCGCTCGGCGTCGAGCTCAAGGAGAACATCCGCCGGCAGTGGTGGCGATCGATGGTGCAGGAGCGCGACGACATCGTCGGCATCGACTCGGCCGTGATCCTCGCCAAGGCGGTGTGGGAGGCGTCCGGCCACATCTCCGAGTTCGTCGACCCGCTCACCGAATGCCAGTTCTGCCACAAGCGCTTTCGGGCCGATCACCTGGAAGAGGCGTACGAGGAGAAGCACAACCACCCGCCGACCTCGCTCGCCGACCTGAACTGCCCGAACTGCGGCAACAAGGGCACGTTCAGCGAGCCGAAGATGTTCAACGGCCTGATGAAGACCTACCTCGGCGCGGTCGAGAGTGACGAAGGCCTGCACTACCTGCGTCCCGAGACGGCCCAGGGCATCTTCATCAACTACCGCAACGTCGAGACGTCCGCGCGGATGAAGCCGCCGTTCGGCATCGCGCAGATCGGCAAGAGCTTCCGGAACGAGATCACACCAGGGAACTTCATTTTCCGTACGCGCGAGTTCGAGCAGATGGAGATGGAGTTCTTCGTCGAACCCGGCACCGACGAGACGTGGCACGAGTATTGGCTCCAGCAGCGCTGGGACTGGTATGTCGGCCTCGGCCTCTCGCCGGACAACTTGCGCTTCTACGAACACCCCAAGGAGAAGCTGTCGCACTACTCGAAGCGGACGGTCGACATCGAATACCGCTTCCGGTTCAGCGGCAGCGAATACGGTGAGCTCGAA
>DATFRR010000112.1:0-4932 GCA_035263025.1 Micromonosporaceae bacterium | reverse complement strand
GCGGTCCTCAAGACCGTCACGGTGACGATTCACGTGCACTGACGCACTCCCGCTGTCAGGCCCGTCCACTTTGGTGGGCGGGCCAGACTGCGTATCTGCGCGACGATCCGGACCTGCTTGCCAACCCGGCAGCCGTTGTGGTGCGCGGAGTGCGCGTGCGCTGACTACGAACGGGCGCCGGCTCACGAATGCAAGACAGTGCCGACCGCAGGTCAGCCGGTGACCTTGACGAGCTCGGCGACTTCGGTCGGTCCGGCAAGCGACCGCTCAGTCACGATGCCGATCCCGGGCGCGTAGATCTTTTCGTCGACCACGTTCGCCTCGAGCACGGTCACCTCCAACGAGCGCAGCGTGTCGTGGACGGTGCCATACGGCACTGTGACGCTTGCGCCGCGCCCGACGATCCACGCGGTGTCCTCGGCCTCACCCTTGAAATACTCCTGCCGATATCCGCATGGCACCTTCGGATCCGCCAGCATGATGATGCCGGGCGTTGCTCCCCGTACGCCGGCGAGCCACGAGCCCGACGTGTCAACGGTTCCGTCGGCGTCGATCGACTTGGTGTCCTCGCCTAGATACCACACGTTTCCGGCCCTGTCCTGCGCGAAATAGTCACTTGTCTGCTCCAGGACGCGTCCATTGTGATCGGCTCGATCCGTCACGACCGTCGTCGTCACCCCGTCAACGACCTTCTTTTGCGACGTAACAGTGACCGTATCCGTCTGAGTCACGCCCTCCCGAACGCCGCGATAAACAAGCGTGCGGCCGACCGGCAGCGGATAGTAGGGGTTGTTCACCACCGCGACGAAACTCGACGGATCGAACGCGGCTGCGCAACCCGGCGCCGCCGCGGGCCGCGCGGGCGCCGATGTTCCCGAACCGGGCGCGCCCGACCGCGCCGCGCCGCCCGCCGACGTGTCCGCGTGCGACGTACACGCGCTGATTGCCGCACCCACGATCACAGCGACTGCGACGCACGCGGCCAAGTGTCTGTTCATGACAGCTCCTTTCTGTCATGGACAGCCTTGCGCCGCGTCAATGAAGCGACGATGAAGGCGCCTCGAGCTCACGATGCGGAAGGATCATCACGACGCGGGCGCCGGTCGCATCGTTCGTTGCCGTCACCCGTCCGCCGTGCGCGTCGACTATCGCCTTCACGATGGCTAGCCCGAGGCCATGCCCGTCCTGGTCGGCGCCGCGAGTGAACGGCTCGAACGCGTGATCCAGCGTGTCTGCCGCGAAGCCGCCGCCGGAGTCACGAACCGTCACCTCGGCGCCGCGCGCTCCGACCTCACCGCTGATGTCCACTCGACCGCCGGCCGGCGTGTGCCGGATCGCGTTGTCGAGGAGGTTGTCGAGCACCTGGCGCATCCGCGAGACGTCGGCACAGATCTCGCCATCCGGATCGGACACGCGCACGGTGATTGTCGCGCTCGATCGGCTTCGGTGTCGCGCGGCGGCCTCGTCAAGAAACGATCCCAGCGGCACGCGCTCCAGCCGCAACGGCAGGTCGCCGCTGCGGGCGCGGGCTAGGACAAGAAGGTCGTTGGCGAGGCGCACGAGGTGGTCGGTCTCCTCGGCCGCGCTGCGCAATGCAGACTCCAGTTCCGCCGCGGTCCGCGGCTGCGCCAGCGCGAGTTCCAGCTCGGTTCGCAGGATCGATAGTGGGGTACGCAATTCGTGGCTTGCGTCGTCGACGATGCGTCGTTCGCGCTCGATCGAAGTTTGCACGCGATCGAGCAACTCGTTCAACGTGGTGCCGAGGCGCGTGATCTCATCGTTCGCCAGTCCGGGCGTCAAGCGACCCTGAAGATCGGTCGTCGCGATCGACGCGGCTTGGGCACGCATTCGCTCAACGGGCCGGAGCGTACCGCCAATCAATGCCCAACCGGCGGCCGCCACCAACAGCAGCCCGATGGGCAGGACCAGCGCGAACGTACGGGTGAGATCGACGACCTGATCGCGACGGTCCTGCAACGACGCGCCGACCACGACAATCCACCGGCCGTCCGAATCGATCACCGGCACAGCCAGAAGTCGTGTGGTGCCGTCGATTCCGCGGATCTGCCGCTCGAACAGCGTCGGGCCGCGAAGGGCTTGCGCGGATGGCGGCGGAAGTAACTGTTCGGTCGCGACGATAGGGCTCGACTGGAGCACCGCGCCGGACGCGTCGGCGATCTGAGCGAACGCCTCATCGCTTTCGATGAGATCCGAATTGATGGTGACCAGCGAGGGCCCGTGTGTGCGAACGTCGGCGGCAACCACCTCGGCGCGCGACCGAAGGCCCGCGTCGACGGCCGCGAGCAGATCCCGATTTGTACGGTGGACCGTGAATGCCGCGACCGCGATCAGCACCAGGGCCATCCCGGGTACGAATAGCAGCGTCAGCCGCAACCTAAGCGGTGCGCGTCGCCAAGCCGTCATCACGAATCTGGTATCCCACACCGCGAACCGTTTGGACGGTGTTGCGCCCGAACGGTTCGTCGATCTTCTTTCGGAGATTCCGTATGTGCACGTCGACAACGTTGGAGTCGTAGTCGTACGCGAAGTCCCACAAGTGCTCGATAAGCCGCGTGCGGGACAGCGGCTGCCCGGCGTGGCGCATCAGGCACTCAAGAAGCGCGAACTCCTTAGCCGTCAAATCAATGCCCCAGTCACCGCGCCTCGCCTCGTGACTGGCCGGATCCAATCGGAGATCGCCGACAACGAGCGCCACGGGCCGCTCGGCAGTCGAACGCCGGCTCGCGGCACGAATGCGGGCAAGCAACTCGTCGAAGTGAAAAGGCTTGGTCAAGTAGTCGTCCGCGCCCGCGTCCAATCCACGTACGCGATCCGCGACGCCGTCGCGAGCCGTCACCATGACGATCGGCGCCCAGCGACCTGCGTTCCGAAGCCGCCGGCACACCTCGACGCCGTCGCCTCCGCCGAGCACGATGTCCAGTACGATCGCGTCGTAGTCCACGTCGAGGCCGAGCGTCGTGGCGGTCTCATCGTCGCTGGCGACATCGACTGCGTACCCTGCTTCTTGTAAGCCCCGTCGCAGTAGCGCGGCCATCTTCAGGTTGTCCTCGACGACTAGAACTCGCATCGGGTCGACCTCCGATGACCGACCCTACGCCGCCGAAAATGAAGGCTTGATGAAGGATCCGCGGCGGCTCGCGGTGCGGTGATCAGCAACCGGGCAGGCTGTTTCGGTGGCCAGCCGACCCCTGTGACAAACCGCGGAATGTGGTCATCCACCGGTTGGCTGGCGGCCCCGCGCGTAGCGTCGCCCGACGGGGTGGACGCCAGGCCCCCCGGAACCCGTGACGGGAGGACGATCATGACCAATGCTGGAGCATCCGACAAGGTCACCGTGGCCCTGGTCCATGGCGCGTTTGCCGACAGCTCCGGGTGGAACGGCGTCATCGAGCGGCTCCAGTCGGACAACATACCGGTGACCGCTCTGGTCAACCCACTTCGCGGCGTGGCTGCTGACGCGGCGTACGCGGCGAGTGCCATGCGCCAGATTCCCGGGAACGTACTCGCCGTCGGACACTCGTACGGCGGCGCGGTCATCACCAACGCGGCCAGCAAGGCCGACAACGTGGTCGGCCTCGTCTACGTGGCCGCTTTCGCACCGGACGAGGGCGAGACGCTGCTGGACATCGAGGGCCGGTCGCGCGACAGCGTCCTGACCAGTGCGCTGCGGCAAACCGAGTATCCGACCGCCGGCGGAAACGCGACCGAGCTGTCCATCCAGCCCGGGTCCTTCAAGCAGGCGTTCGCCGCGGACCTACCCGACAAGCAGACCGCCATCATGAGTGCCACGCAGCGGCCGGTCGCCGAGTCGGGGTTCGGCGAGCTGAACGGTCCGCCGGCGTGGAAGAAGCTGCCGTCCTGGGCGGTCGTCGCAACCGGCGACAAGGCGGCCGGAGCCGACGTCGTGAAGACGATGGCGCAGCGGGCCGGTGCGAAGATCACCGAGGTCGAAGCCTCGCACGTCCCGATGATTTCGCACCCGGACGAGGTGGCGAACGTCATCCGGACAGCGTGGCAATCGGTCTCGTAGCGCGATTCGACGGCATGTCGCCGCGACCGCCCGGTGGGCGGTCGCGGCCGTGTCGTTCGATAGTGATACGCGTCGGCCGCGACGGCGTTGCAAGCCGCGAAGCGGCCGGGCCGGTCCCAGGAGCTGGCCGCCTTGAAACGTTACGCATCGGCGTCGACTGCGGGCTCGCGCGGCGCGTCGCTTGTCGACAACCGCTGCTCGATCTCCGCCTCCTCGATTCGTCGACGCAGATCTGCGGCTCCGTCGGCACTCTGGGAGTCGAGCAAGGGCAGTGCGCGCTCCCATGCGGACCGCATTTGCTCGAAGTTGCCGCCGAGCCGCTCGGTTTCGCCGAGCCCGACTAGTGCATGCGCGAGCAGCATGGGCATGTCTTTGTCGACCGTCCGGTCGACAGCGGCGGCGTACCACTGATGCGACATCGCCAGATCGTCGTGCTGGATCAGCTCACCAAGGTGGATCAGGATCGTGCTCTCGGTGTACTGGTCCGCACCATCGCGGGCGATCGACAGGGCGGCGACCAGGGCGCTTTCGGCGCGGCCTCGATCACCGCGGCGTTTCAGCATGATGCCCAGACCAGTGAGCGCGAATCCCTCACCGCTTTGGAATCCGATGTCACGACAGATCGCCGCCGAGCGCTCGAAGCTGTCCTCGGCCTCGGACCACCGCGAATCCGCGCTGTAGAGCCCGCCGAGGCTGACCAATACAATCGCCTCGTTCATCTGGTCGCCAGTCGAGCCGAACCCGCGAAGCGCCCGCAGGTAGCTCGACTCTGCTTCCGTTGTCACCCGTTGAAGATGCTGTATCGATCCGAGGCTCATCCAGATGTCGGCGGCGAGAGACGCATCCGGATATTGCGCGGTCAGGGCGAGCGCGTCGCGCGC
>DATFRR010000111.1:0-6083 GCA_035263025.1 Micromonosporaceae bacterium | reverse complement strand
CGCCCGATGGGCGAAGTGGCGACCCGCTATCACGTGAGCATCGACGTCGCGGACAAGGCCGGCGTACTCGCCGCGGTCGCGAGCGTGTTCGCGAAGCACGACGTGTCGATCGCGACCGTTCGCCAGTCCGGCCGCGACGCGAGCGCGCAACTCGTCATCGTCACGCACACCGCACCGGATGCCGCGCTGCGCGCGACCGTCGACGATCTGCGGTCGCTCGAGGTGGTCCGGTCGATCGGCAGCGTGCTTCGCGTCGAAGGGGACGGCTCGCGATGAACGCGGACGCGGGCGCGGGCGCGTCAGCGCCTCAGCGGCGGCCGTGGCACGGCCTCATCGACGCGTACCGTGACCGGCTGCCCGTCGGGCCGGACACCGTACCCGTGACGTTGCACGAGGGAAACACGCCACTCGTACCGGCCCCGACACTCTCGGCTCGTACCGGCTGCGACGTGTACCTCAAGGTCGAGGGCGCGAACCCGACCGGTTCGTTCAAGGATCGCGGCATGACGGTCGCCGTGACCCGTGCCGTCGAGGACGGTCAGCAGGCGATCATCTGCGCGTCGACCGGCAACACGAGCGCGTCGGCGGCGGCGTACGCGGCTCGCGCCGGCATCCTGTGCGCCGTGTTGGTACCGCAAGGAAAGGTCGCGCTCGGCAAGCTCGCGCAGGCACTCGTACACGGCGCGCGGCTACTGCAGATCGCCGGCAACTTCGACGACTGCCTAGCGCTCGCCTCGAAGCTCGCCATCGACTACCCGGTCACGCTCGTCAACTCGGTCAACATCGATCGCTTGCACGGCCAGAAGACCGCCGCGTTCGAGATCATCGAGGAGCTCGGCGACGCGCCGGATGTGCACTGCATGCCGGTCGGCAACGCGGGCAACATCTCGGCGTACTGGATGGGCTACACCGAAGAACTCGCCGCCGGCCGTGCCACGAAGACCCCGAAGCTCTACGGCATCCAGGCGGCCGGCGCTGCGCCGTTGGTGAGCGGGCAGGTCGTACCCGAGCCGACCACCATCGCGACCGCGATCCGGATCGGCAACCCGGCGTCGTGGACGAAGGCGATCGAGGCACGGGACGCGTCCGGCGGCTCGATCTACGCGGTCACCGATCGGGAGATCCTGACCGCGTACCGGATGCTCGCCCGTACCGTCGGCGTGTTCGTGGAGTTGGGCAGCGCGGCGAGCGTTGCCGGGCTGCTGCAGGCGGCGGAACAGGGTCGGCTGCCGGCCGGCGGCCGGGTCGTCTGCACGGTCACCGGTCATGGCCTCAAGGATCCAGAGTGGGCGATCTCCACTGCACCGGCGCCGATCACGGTCGCCGCCGACGTACTCGCCGCCGCCAAGGCCCTCGACCTCACCTAGAACCGTAGGGCGACGCACGCTCGCCAAGATCGCGGAAAATGCAGTGCGGCAGGTAGTGTCTCGTCACGTGTCGAGTCCGTGGACAGTCCTTACCACCAATCGGGACTTCCGTCGGCTGTTCGGCGCGGAACTCGTCATGTTCGGCGGCGACTGGCTCGTCATGGTGCCGCTGCAGGGCCTGCTCATCGGCCTGACACACAACGGATTCCTCGGCGGCCTCGCGCTCGCCGCGGACACCGGCATCCAGGCGGTGTTGCTGCCGTTCGCCGGTGTCATCGCGGACCGGATCGACCGCCGCCGCATCATGATCACGTCGAACGTCGCGGCGTTCGTCGCGGTCCTGCTTCTTTTGTTGGTACGCACGCCCTCAACCGCGTGGCTCGGCCCGGTTGCGGTGGGCGCCGTGGCGGTGGCGAAGGCGTTCTACTCACCGGCCGCCACGGCCGCGTTGCCGAATCTCGTCGAGCCTGAGGACCTGTCCGCCGCCAACGCGATCGCCGGCAGCGCGTGGGGCACCATGGCCGTCGTCGGTTCCTCGCTCGGCGGACTCTTGAGTGCGGCGTTCTCGCCGTACACGTGCTTCCTCATTACCGCGACGCTGCTGGCCGTGGCCGCGCTGCTCGCCCTCGGCGTGCGCCGGCCGATGCAGGCACCGCGCGACGTGTCGCAGACCTCGGCCGCGACGTGGCACGCGCTCCGCGAATCGGCGCGCTACATCGTGCACCGGCCGCGGGTGGCCGCGCTCGTCACCGTGAAGTCTGCGGTCGGCCTCGGCAACGGCATCCTCGCGCTCTTCGTGGTGCTCGCCACCGAGGTGTTCGCGGTCGGTTCGATCGGCACCGGCCTGCTGTTCGCGGCGCGCGGCGCCGGCGCGGTGATCGGTCCGTTGCTGTTGCGCCGATTGCTCGGCCACGGCCGGTTGCTGCTCGCCGGGCTCTCCATCTCGATGATGTTGTACGGCGTGAGCTACCTCGGCGTCTCGATCACCACGTGGTTCCCGCTCGTGCTGATCCTGGTCGTGATCGCGCACATCGCCGGCGGCGGCAACTGGACGATGTCGAACTACGCGCTGCAGGCCGAGGTGCCGGATGTGTTGCGCGGTCGGGTGTTCGCGTTCGACCAGATGATCACCATGCTCGCGATCTCGGCCAGCCTGCTCGTCGTCGGGGCACTCGAGGGGCACGTGCCGACACGGGTACTCGTCGCCTGCTGCGGCGCGGTCACTCTGCTCTACGGCGTTGTCTGGCGACTCGTCACGTCTCGGATCCGGGGCGGCGCATCTACCTCGGCCACCACTCGGGAATACGACGCCGTCCGGACCCGTTGACACGGCTGGCACCTACGATGTGCCGATGATCCGCTTCACGGCTGGCTCGGTTCGCGTACGGGTGCCGGCCACAAGCGCGAATCTCGGCCCCGGCTTCGACGCCCTCGGGCTGGCTCTGGGCATCTACGACGTCGTCACTGCGCGAGTCGTGCCGTCCGGCATCCGAGTACGAGTCTCGGGCGAAGGTTTCGGCGAACTGCCCACGGATGCGACCCATCTTGTCGCCTCCAGCGCGCTGGCAGCGTTCGACGTGCTCGGCGGGCGCCCGGACGGACTCGATATCACGTGTGCGAACGAGATCCCGCAAGCACGCGGACTCGGATCGTCGTCGGCCGCGATCGTGGCGGGCATTCTGCTCGCGCGAGGGCTCGTTTTCTCGGCGGACGCGGCTGGTGCCGCGGGTCCGGCTGGTCCGGCGGGTTCGGCGGCGCTGGACGACGCGGCCGTGCTGCGGCTCGCCACCGACATCGAGGGGCACCCCGACAACGTGGCGCCGTGCATCTACGGCGGATTCACGATCGCGTGGCGCGAGACGGGCGGTGCACGGGCAGTACGCCTCGAGCCCCATCCCACGATCCGGCCGCTGCTCTTCGTACCGGCCGAACGCGGGCTGACGGCGGAGGCCCGCGCGGCACTGCCGGTCGACGTACCGCACTCGGACGCGGCCCATTCCGTAGGACGCGCCGCGCTTCTCGTGCACGCCATGACGGCCGATCCATCGCTGCTGTACGAGGCCACCGAAGATCGGATCCATCAGACGTATCGGGCTCCGGCTATGCCGCCGACCGCCGACCTGGTGGCCCGGCTCCGTGGTGCCGGTGTGGCTGCCGTGGTCAGTGGTGCGGGCCCGAGCGTGCTCGCGGTGACGACCGAAAGCGGGCCGGGTGTCGGCATCGACGGGATCGGCGACACGCCGGGCTGGCGTCGACTGTCGCCGCCCTGTGATGTAACCGGAGCCGTGTGTGAGGTAGACTCGATCCTGCGTTGAGTCGCCGCGCTGCTTGTTCGTGATGCTTTTGTGGTTTTGGCCAACACGGTGGCTAACACGGCACGGCGGCGATGTCTGGATCGCAATCTCCGCGTTGTATGTCCAAGTGAGCATTGCCGCAGGCAGACAGAGTGGTTAGGCTCTAGGGCTACAGCCGGAAGACGTGATCATTCTGGCGGCTCACCCCGTTTCCCGTAGGTTCCGCATGGCCGATCGGCCGGTAAGGTGTGCGGCCCCTACGTGGCGTCGACGGCCTGGTCTCCTCGCCCGTCGTACGTCCAGTTAACAATCGTCCGCGCCCCATTCCTGCGGCCGCGGATGCGACGAGACCCATCTGGATGTGTTTTGCCCAGACGCGTCTCGAGCCTTATCGAGGGAGAAGGAAATCCATTGAGCGACACCACCGACGTGACGTCGGGCGTTAATGACGCCACGGCGCCGGAGGAGAGCGCGGGCGCGTCCCGCCGACGCCGCACTGGCGGCGGCCTGACGTCGATGCTGCTTCCCGAGCTGCAGACCATGGCGACTTCGCTTGGCATTTCGGGTACCGCGCGCATGCGCAAGGGCGAGCTCATCGCGGCGATTCAGGAGCGCACGGACGGCCGAGTGCCTGGACCGCGGAGCACCACCGCGGACACCGGCCGCGGCGCCAACACGTCGGATGCCGGCGACGAAGCCGGCGTTCAGAAGCAGTCTTTCGAGCGCGCTGCCGAACCGGTCGCGCGCAGCGCGGCGCCCGTGGCGGACGAGCCGCGCGCTGACGCAACAGACAAGACGCGGATCGAAAACACCGCCGACACGCTCGAAGGGTTGGACCGGGCGGCCGCCGGTGGCCAGAATCGCGTTAACGGACGCCGCGACGGCCGGGACCGTCGGGCCGGGACGACGAGCAGCGACCGCCTGGAGGGCGATGTGCGCGACCGTGACCCGCGTGGCAACGACCGAGGCGATCGCGATCAGCGCGGCCAGCGCAACGAGCGCGACAACCGTGGCGACCGCGCTGAGCAGCAACGAACCAACGATCGTGGCGACCGCAACGACCGTGACCAGCGCAACGACCGCGGCCAGCGTTCCGGCGACGACCAGCGCGACGGCGACGACGACGAGGGCAGCCGGCGCAGCCGCCGCAGCCGCTTCCGCGAGCGCAACCGCCGCGGCCGCGAGCGCGGCGAGGGTGGCGGCGGCGAGCCGCAGGTCAATGACGATGACGTGCTCGTACCCGTGGCCGGCATCGTGGACGTGCTCGACAACTACGCATTCGTGCGGACGTCGGGCTACCTGTCCGGGCCCAACGACGTGTACGTGTCCATGGCGCAGATCAAGCGCTACGGCCTGCGTCGTGGTGACGCGGTCACCGGCGCGGTCCGATCGGTACGCGAGGGTGGCGAGGGTCGCCGGGACAAGTACAACCCGCTGATCCGGCTCGACACGATCAACGGCATGGACGTCGAGGAGTCTCGGCGTCGGCCCGAGTTCTACAAGCTCACGCCGCTCTACCCGCAGGACCGGTTGCGCCTCGAGACCGAGCCGCACGTGCTCACCACGCGCGTCATCGACCTCGTGATGCCGATCGGCAAGGGCCAGCGTGCGCTGATCGTGTCGCCGCCGAAGGCCGGTAAGACGATGGTTCTGCAGGCGATCGCGAACGCCATCACGCACAACAACCCGGAGTGCCACCTGATGGTCGTCCTCGTCGACGAGCGGCCGGAAGAGGTCACCGACATGCAGCGGTCGGTGAAGGGCGAGGTCATCGCGTCGACGTTTGACCGGCCACCGTCCGACCACACGACCGTCGCCGAGTTGTCGATCGAGCGCGCGAAGCGGCTCGTCGAGCTTGGCCACGATGTCGTGGTCCTGCTCGATTCGATCACGCGACTCGGGCGCGCCTACAACAACGCGTCGCCGGCCTCCGGCCGGATCCTGTCCGGCGGCATCGACTCCACGGCGTTGTACCCGCCGAAGCGCTTCCTCGGCGCGGCCCGCAACATCGAGCACGGCGGCTCGCTCACCATCATCGCCACGGCGCTGGTGGAGACCGGCTCGACCGGTGACACCGTGATCTTCGAGGAGTTCAAGGGCACCGGCAACTCCGAGCTGCGCCTGGACCGGAAGATCGCCGACAAGCGCGTGTTCCCGGCGATCGACATCGATCCGTCGGGTACGCGCAAGGAGGAGATCCTGCTCGCGCCGGACGAGCTCGCCATCGTGCTCAAGCTGCGCAAGGTGCTGCACGCGCTCGACTCGCAGCAGGCCATCGACTTGCTGCTCGACCGGTTGAAGAAGACCCGGACGAACATCGAGTTCCTGATGCAGATCGCGCAGTCCACGCCGGGCGAGTAGCCCAGCGCCGACCGTGTCGGTCATCCGATAGCCGGCCGCCTCGCACCCTCGAACAGGGTCG
>DATFRR010000110.1:0-9352 GCA_035263025.1 Micromonosporaceae bacterium | reverse complement strand
CGGGTATGCCCGATCGATGCCACACGCCAGCACTACCACCGTGCAGCCGCCAGCGGTCAAAGCGCCGCGGTGCGCCTGGGCATCGATGCCGTACGCTCCGCCGGAGACTACGCACCAACCGCGCTCGGCGAGGCCGTAGGCCAGTTCGGTGGCGACATGATTGCCGTACGGCGTGGACGCACGCGCGCCGACGACAGCCACCGAACGGCGCGCCATGTCGGCAAGCGACGGGCCACCTCGCGCCCAGATGCAGAGCGGCGGGAACACATCCCGGTCCACGCGTGAGCCGCCGGGACGGGAGACGCGACGCAGGTCCTCCAGTTGCGGCGGCCACTCATCGTCCTCCGGTGTCACGATCCGGGCGCCGACCCGCTCGGTGCGCTCGAGCAGTTCCGCCACGATGTCGTACGGGTCGCGTCCGGCGAGTCGCTGCGTCGCGATCTCCACGAGCGGCGCCGCCGCGTCACCACTGCAGACGCGTGTCACGGCATCGACGGGACCGCGTTCGTCGAGTTCCAATGCGAGGTCGAAGTTGCCGGGCTCGAACATGTAGGCGAGCGCGACGCGGGCCAGCCGGACCGGATCGGTGGTCACCGCGTGCCTCCCCGCAGGAACAGCGCCTCGTCGATGTCGTCCTTGTCGGGTCGTTCGCGGCCGTCGAGATCGCTGACCGTCCACGCGATGCGGACCACGCGGTCGAAACCGCGCGCCGACAACAGGCCACGGTCGATGTGGTCGGTCAGCCGTCGCGTGGTCGTCACGGGCAGGCGGAACTCTCGGTCGCGGAGTTGGACGCCCGACACGTCGGCGTTCGTACGGCAGCCGAAGCGCGCCCATCGCGCCGCGGCGGTGGCTCGCGCCGCGACCACCCGCCGGAGCACGGTGGCCGACGTCTCGGCCGCGTGGTCGTCGCGCACCAGTTGCGCAGACGTCACCGGATCGAGGCCGACGCGCAGGTCGACGCGATCGAGCAGCGGTCCAGACAGCCGCGCCAGATATCGGCGGCGGGTCAGCGCCGAGCACTCGCACGACAAGTCGCCAGCCGGCTTCGCACACGGGCATGGATTCGCGGCGAGGACGAGCTGGATGCGTGCCGGATAGGTGGCGTAGCCGCGTGACCGGTGAATCGTGACGTGCCCTTCCTCGAGCGGCTGGCGCAACGCCTCCAACGCCGCACTCGAATATTCCGGCGCCTCGTCGAGGAACAGCACACCTCGATGCGCGAGCGAAATCGCCCCGGGTCTCGCGAGGCCCGGTCCGCCGCCGACCAGCGACGTGGGCGTGGCGGTGTGATGCGGCGCCTGAAACGGCGGGCGGCGGATCATCGGCGCGCCGGGCGGCAGGGTACCCGCGATCGAGTGGACCGCGGTCACCTCCAGTGCTGCGTCGTCGTCGAGCGGCGGAAGGATCGACGGCATCCGTTGAGCGAGCATTGTCTTGCCGGCCCCGGGTGGACCGATCAAGAACATGTGATGCCCGCCGGCCGCCGCGACCTCGATCGCGCGACGGCCGAGTTCCTGGCCGATGACGTCGGCGAGGTCCGGTGCCGCTTCGCCAGCGGGCGACTCCGTCGCATCGGGCGGGTCGAGCAGCGGCCCGGCACCGCGTACGAAGTCGATGAGCCGGCGCAGCGTATCGGTCGCTCGTACGTTGACCCCGGGCACCAACCCCGCCTCGTGCGCGTTGGCCAACGGTACGACCGCACGGCGTACGCCGGCGCGAGCCGCCGCGAGAATGCACGGCAGTACGCCTCGGACCGCCCTAACGCTGCCGTCGAGCCCGAGTTCGCCGATCAGCGCGACGCCGCCGAGTGGCGCGAGTGGCAACACGCCGGCGCCGGCGAGCACGGTGACGGCGACGGCCAGGTCGAACGACGACCCGAACTTCGGCAATGAGGCCGGAAGCAGATTGACCGTGATGCGACGGTTCGGCCAGGTCTCGCCCGAGTTGACGAGAGCCGCCCGGACCCGGTCGCGTGCCTCGTTCAACGCGGTGTCCGGCAGACCGACGAGGCTCAGTCCCGGCAAACCGGACGCGAGATCGGCCTCGACCTCGACGATGTGGCCCTGCAGCCCGAGAAGCCCGATCGCGAGAACCTTCGCGTACGACATGCCAGCCAGGATGGTTGCGGTCTGGGTACTCCGACGACCGCGAATGGGTCGATCTGTGGACAACAAGGGTCGGTGTGGACACGTTCGTACCCGGCTGACCAGTGGCGTTACTGGACAGTGGGCCCCACCATGAGTGGGCCGCGGTGGCCGTACAAGTGTCACCGCGTTCCCGCGACGTACGGAGGCCGATCGGCATGTCACCGAAACGTCGGCGTGCAGCCGCGGTCGTCGTCGCCGTCGCGCTCGTCGCCCTGGGTACCGCCGGCTGCCTCGCGCCGCGCGGAGCGACGTGGCAGAACCCCCCATCTTCGACCGGTCCGACATCCGCGCCTCCGCCAACGGCAAGCCCGACGCCGTCGGCCACCCAGACGGTGTCCGCCGAGGATGCATGCGTGACCAGCATCCTGTCGAAGATGACACTGCGGCAGATCGCCGGACAGGTCATGTTGGTGGGTACGCCGATCGGCGACCCGACGAGCGTCGACGACGTGGCGCGTCAGTACGCCGTCGGCGGCGTGTTTCTCGCCGGCCGATACAAGGCCAGCGCAAGCTCGTTGCGCGCGGCGATTACCACCGTGAAGGCCGCCGCGCCGCAAGGCGTCGGGTTCTTGATCGCGCTCGACCAGGAGGGCGGCGAGGTGCAGACGCTGCAGGGTCCGGACTTCCCGCCGATCCCAACCGCGCAGGCGCAGGGTCAACTCAGCCAGTCGACGCTCAAGTCCCAGACCGAGGCATGGGCGCATCGGCTCGCAGCGCTCGGCATCAATCTGGACCTCGCGCCGGTCGCGGACACCGTGCCGGCCTCACTCGGCACCGGCAACCCGCCGATCGGCGCATTCCACCGCCAGTACGGCTCGGACCCGACGAAGGTGGCGGCGGCTATCAGTACGGTGGTCAAGGCGATCCAGTCCACCGGTGTGATCACCACGCTCAAGCACTTCCCCGGCCTTGGTCGGGTGCGTGAGAACACCGACTTCTCCAAGGACGCGGTGGACAGCGTCGAGACGGCGCACGATCCCTACCTCCAACCGTTCGCTGCGGGCATTTCCGCCGGCACCGGAGCGGTGATGATGTCGTTGGCGTCCTACCCGAAGCTCGATTCGCACACCATCGCGGCGTTCTCCGAGCCGATCGTCACCGGCCTGTTGCGCAACCAACTCGGCTTCACCGGACTCATCGTCTCCGATGCGCTGGGCGGCGCCGCGGCGGCGACCATCGTGCCGCTCGGGCAGCGTGCGGTGCGGTTCATTCAGGCCGGTGGCGACCTCGCGCTCACCACGCAGGCGTCCAAGGCTCCGGCGATGATCGACGGTCTGGTCGACGCCGCGCAAGGATCGGCCTCGTTCCGTACGACGCTCACCGCGGCCGCGACGCACGTGTTGCGTACGAAGTACACCGCCGGGCTGCTGTCATGCTCGCCGGCGCAGCCGTAGCCGGCGGATTGCGCGGTCGGGCGCGAACTCGAGCGCGGCGCGGGCCGGACGGCGCATCGGGTCGCGCGGCCATTGTGCAGTAAAGAACGCGAGATCCGTGGTCGCGACGTCAACGCGATCAGAATGCGCCGCGAAGGTGCTCGACGGCCGCCGCACCGGCCGGCTGCGGCTGCACGCTGACGAGGTCGAAGCGGATGTCTGGCGGATGCTCATCGGACTGCGCGAGCCAGATCGCCGCGAGGCGGCGCAGCCGGGTCTGCTTCAGGTAGCCGACCGCGTCCGCCGGCGTGCCGAACCGGTCGCTGCGGCGCGTCTTCACCTCAGCGAACACGATGGTCTCGCCGTCGCGGAGGATCGCGTCGATCTCGCCGGCCGAGCAGCGCCAGTTGCGCTCCAGCAGCCGCATGCCTTGCGCGACGAGGTAGTCGACGGCTACGCGTTCGCCATATCTGCCGACTGCGTCCTTGGCGGCCATGAATCAACAATCGTGGGTACGGCGGACCGAACGCGACCGTAGTCCCGCGCTGTGTGGACGACGAGGGCGCATGTGGACGGCGGGCGCCACCGACGTAGTCGGTGGCGCCCGCCGAATCGCGAACCGTGGACGCTACGGAACGATCGGACTCGGGAAGTTCAGCGTCAGCAACTCCGACGGGTCGGCGATCGGCGTCTCCCATATCGCACCCGGGCCATCCGGGTCGATGATCGTCTGCCCGTTCGAGGCGAAGAACGTCACGACTTGCAACTGGCCCGGCACGTTGCCCTGCGGGAACGACGGGTCCAACAAGAAGCCGTGCGGGTTCTTCGTCGACTGCGGCGTCAGGTCGTTGCGGTAGAGGCTCTCGACGTCGAAGAGGTGGCCGGCGGCGAGCACCGTGTAGTTGGTGGGGTTCGGTACGGTCTGGTCGCCGTACGCGTTCTGGAACAGCACCCGCTTCGGCTGGCTGCCGTGTGGCGGATCGAGGCGCAGCAGCGGCGCGTACGTCTCCGGGTCGCCCGACCGATCCAGCCACGTCGACTGGGCGAGTGCGACCTGGATGGCGACGGCGCCCGGCGCGGGGTTCAGTTCCGGCGGGTCGCCGCGCAGCGGCATCGACTCGGTGAAGCCGTCGAAGCCGCCGTTTACCAGGCTCGGCACACGAAGTGCCAGGTCCTGCGTGATCAGCAGCCGGAACGACGGGGACAGTCGAGCGATCTCGGTGATCGGGCCGCCGGACACGTTGAGCGCCAGCACCTCGACCTTCGGGTCCACGCCGCCGAGCATGACGCCGTAGATGCCACCGAAGCTCTGGCCGTAGTAGCTCACGCCGGTCTCGCGCAGATCGCTGTGCCCGTCGGCGTCGAGGTCGAGTCCGTGCCCGATCGCACGAACGAGGGACATGACGTCGGCAACCGTCTGTGTCAGACCGTCACGGTTCGCGACCTCGGCGTCCGGCGCCGGCTGAATCGGCGCGCCGACACCCTCGGTGCTGGCGATGACACCGTCACCGTTCTGGTCGTGTCCGCGAGCGTGCGCGCTCACCGAGATCGTGCCGGTCGCAGTCGTGATGTTCCACGTGCTGCGCGGTCCGAACCCGTGGCCGACGACGTCGGTGCCGATGGTCGCGATGCCGCGGCTCGCGTTCAGGTCGGCGGCCAGGAAGACATCCTGATCCGTTTCGCCGAAGCCGTGACCGAAGATCGCGACCGGCCAGCCGCCGGGCGGCGGCGTACCGGCCGGGACGATGAGCACGAACGGCAGCCGCGCCGCTCCGGTGACCCGCGGGCCGATGCCACGCGTCGGTGTCTGCGGGATGACGCTGTCCGCGTTCAGCCAGTTCGGCGCGAGGAACGAACCGAACACGTAACGCCCGGCACCGGTGGCCGACGTGATCGGAATCGGGATGGTCTGCAGCCCGCCGACCGTACCCAGATCACGCGTGTACGTCAGCGTTGTGCCGGCGGCTGGCACGTCCGCGTCGATCTGCAGACCTCGGTCGCCCGGCGCGATGCCGGCCATCGCGTACGCGAGACCGGAGTCCAGTTGCTTGCGGATGTCGAGCAGGTCGATGGTCGCGCTCTCGGTGGTGAACGTGGTGTGCGCGTCCGGGATGCCGAGATGGCCGTCGCCACGCAGCCGCAACTGGTATTGCGTGTCCGGGGCAAGCTGGTTCACCGGGTGCGCGTACACGGTGTTCGTGGTCGGGTCGTAGACGACGCGATCCACACCGATGGCCGGCAGATCCTCGTCATTCAAGGCCTTGACACTCACACGCGCCGCGACCGCGGTCGCGTCCACCGGCTGGCTGAACGTCAGCGCGAGCTGCGGGTCGATGTCGAAGCCGTCCAGCGTGTTGAGCTGGCGGACGGTGTTGCAGTCGGTGGGATGCGTGGTGCAGTCCGGCAGCGGCAGTGCGACACGTCGGCCGGTGAGCTGGCCGCTATCACGAACGGTCAGGCTGTTGCTGGGGAACAGGCTCACTCGTGCGTGTGACGGGCCAGAGTGGTCCGGGCCGGTCGCGGACGCCGCGGTCGGCACCGCGATCGCGATGGCGATGACCGCGGCCCCACACAGCACCACTCGACGGCGTGTCGTCAGCAGACGACTCATGGCAACTCCTTCGTGCACAAACGACGGGCACGTGCAGGCATGACTCCGAGCGGGGGACGGCCGGAGTCGATCGTTTGTGACTTTAAGGCCGGGTTAACCGCGGCACGACCCTCGATTTTGCACAGCCGATGCAGGATTTCTCAGCAGCGTCCGTGCGGGTACGCCGGCAGCGGGGCCGGACCATGAGGCGGTTGCTCAGGCGTCTGGTCCGCCGGACAGCGCAGGCGGCGCGAACGCGTACCCGCGTGGCTCGTAGCGCAGCCACTTGCCGTGCGCGTCGCCCTCGGCCAGGACCTCGACGGTGGCCGCGCCACCGCACCACGCGACGACGGTGATGTGCGTGGTGGCGTCCGGCGTCACGTTTGCCATCGGGTCGGTCCACGCATGCAGCTGGTGAGCCTCGTTCGTCATGACCACCAGGTCGCGTCGTGCGCCAATGTCGGCGAGCATCCGAACCAGCTCGGCGCGCCCAGCTGCGTTGAGATAAACGAGTGCATGGGATGCGAATACGCACGGCATGACATCCGCGGGCACCGCCGCGACGGCAGCCGCGAGTCCGTCACGCATGTCCGACGCGATCATTGTGGGGCCGACCTTCGCAACCTCGGCGAGTGCAAGGTCGAGCCGCCGGTCGCGCTCGGTGTGCTCCGGCCAGATGCACGCGTGAAGCCAGGCGGCGCCGTCGGCGTCGCCCGGTCGGATCGGTGCCAGATCTATGCCGGTACGGCTGGCGACCGCGACCGCGGTGCCGGCGGGCAGCGGCCAACCGTAACCACGAAGGTCGCAGTCGATCGTCAGCGCTCCGTCGCCGTACGTCTGCGTGCGCTCGCCTCCGTGGTACCGGATCGCGTACCGGTCGGTCGCGAGCAGCAGCCCGGCGCTGGTGCCGAGTTCGATGAGGGCAATCGCACCCGACCCCCGCCGCGAACCGCCGTGGGACTCGGTCGCGACGTCGGCGGCGATCTCGGCCGCGCGACCGAACGCGGGACGTAGCAGAGCCGCTCGGCGCGCCTCGTTGGTCTGGGTCGTCCGCGTCGCGCAGATCCGTTCGACGGCGTCGCGACGCGCATCGACGAAGTCGGTGAGCGCGGCGACGGGATCGCCGTCGGTGGCCGCGCGTCGGCCGCCGAGGACCGGGTACCACTCGGCCAGCGGGTGATGCGGTTCGGCGCGCAGCAGGTATGCCACGGCTGCGAAGTAGAGCAACGCCCGGCGCTGGGTCGGCGGCGCGGCAAGCAACGGCATCAGGAGTTCCGGTCGGTCCGCAACGTCGTACGCGAGCCGTTCGTACAGCGGCGAATCGCGCGCGAACTCGACGGCTGCGATCTGCCGGAAGGCGTCGGCGACCCGCGTGAGGTCGGCATTCGACTGTGTCTCGTCGGACAGCGCGGCGCGGTTCTCGGCTGCCATGTCCGTCATCGTGCGCCGATTGTGTGCCGGCGTCAGCGACGGTGATCACATGGTGCAGTCCGGCGCCTTCCCACGCGATGCGGTGACCGGCACCGGACGCCAGGACGGGCACCCGATGCGGTGACGGGCACCCGATGCGCTGGGGCGACAAACCGACACAAGCCGGCCACGGAACTGGCGGGTCGGCGGGCCGTTCGCCTACGGTCAGGGGTCGTGGACGCACAACGGCCGTATTCGTCGGAACCCCCGCCTTGGTATAGCGATCGTGACGACCCGGGCCGCACGCCCGGTCAGCGCGACCCGCGCTACGGCGACCGGTATCCCGACGACGCCCGGTTCGGGGAGGACGGCGGCTACCCCGACGACGGGCGGCACCGCGACGCGTACGGCGCCGGATACCCCGGTGACGACTCCCGGTTCGATTCCGGCGACCGGTTCGAAGGTGCCGACCCGCTGTTCGACGCGCCGGAGGGCGCACGGACGACGCAGGGCGGCCGCCGAGGCCCGCGGTCCGGCCTCGCCATGCCAGGAGACGACGCCGATCCGACCCGCGACGACCAGTCGGCGCGGTATCGCACCGAGATGTTCGACCGGGGCCAGCTTCGTCGGCCCGCAGGCGAGGCAGGCCCGGCCGGCCCACCGCCCGGTTCATCCGGCCCGGTCGCGCCGTCGTCCACGGTCTATCAGGGCAGCGGTACGCCGACCCAGCCGTTAGCCGCCTCACGAACGAACGAGGCCTACCGGGCACGGCGTTCCGGCATCGCGGCGCTGCTCGGCACCGTGGCCGTGATCGCGGAGATCCTGCTGCTGCTCCGGGTCCTCGCGAACTCGCTGACCTCGCACCCGGTGAACCCGGCCGGAGTGCTCGGCGGCCTGCTCGCGATGTGCGGTGTCCCGCTCGTTGCGATCGGCATGTACGCCCTCGCCACCGGGGCCGCGACCGCGGGCGGACCCAATGTCGGTCGGGCATGGCTGCGTACGCCGCTCGCGTACCTGCCGGTCGGGCTCGTCCTGCTGATCGCCGCCGGCCTCGCAGTCTGATCGCGACAAGATCGCGACAACGTTCACCGGTTCGGGGCTCGGACGACCTTTCGTGTCACGAGGAGGGACTGTGCGCCGACCGAAGGTCCAGGCGCTTTGACTAGCGATGGCGGTTTACCGGCTGCGCGGCCGAACGCGTACACTATTTGTGGCGATCACCGCGTGGTGATCGACTTCGCGCGCCCTGACATCCGCCGGCCTTGATCGAGGTTCACGCGGATCGACGCGGCGGCCGCCCTGGTCCCGATGCTTGCATCGGGTGGCATGCGGCCAACGACGGGCGCCAGGCGGCTGGCCGACCGGCCCGCCGAACAACCAGGATCAAGGAGCAGTCCACCGTCATGGCCGTGGTAACCATGCGCCAGCT
This sequence comes from Micromonosporaceae bacterium, assembly GCA_035263025.1. Classification (GTDB taxonomy): domain Bacteria; phylum Actinomycetota; class Actinomycetes; order Mycobacteriales; family Micromonosporaceae; genus DASQPR01. The sequence goes on along the minus strand of DATFRR010000110.1, from coordinate 400 downwards.
GTTGGAGAGCGGTGTCCACTTCGGGCACCAGACCCGCCGCTGGAACCCCAAGATGAAGCGGTTCATCTTCGCCGAGCGCAACGGCATCTACATCATCGATCTGCGCCAGAGCCTCGATTACATCGAGAAGACCTACGAGTTCGTCAAGAACACCGTCGCGTCCGGTGGCAGCGTGCTGTTCGTCGGCACCAAGAAGCAGGCCCAAGAGGCGATCGCCGAGCAGGCGTCGCGGGTCGGCATGCCATACGTCAACCACCGCTGGCTCGGCGGCATGCTCACGAACTTCCAGACCGTTCACAAGCGGCTGCAGCGCATGAAGGAGCTGGAGGCGATCGAGCTGTCCGGCACCGCGCAGGGCTACACCAAGAAGGAGACCCTGCAACTCGCGCGCGAGAAGTCC
>DATFRR010000109.1:0-11698 GCA_035263025.1 Micromonosporaceae bacterium | reverse complement strand
ATGTGCCTCGACGCGCGGCTCGTAGCCGGCCGCCTCGGCGAGGTGTGCCTCCGCACGGGCCAATACGACCTCAGCGGCAGGGCGCGATCGCACGCCGGCACCGGACTCCACGGCAGCGACCGTACCGAAGCTCGGCGCCGTCGCGCCGTGCATCGCGGTCAGCGCATCGCGCAGCATCGAGAGCGGACCGTCGGCGGCGGCGCGATCGCGCGCGATGAGCGCCTCCAGCGTGCCACCACCCAGGTCCTCGACGAATGCGACGTCCGCGGCAAGGTGCGTGCGGGACCGGTCCAGCGCGATGACCTCGGGCGTACGTACGCCTATGCTCGCCAGCCGCCGATGCGCCGATTCGAACAGGGCGATGCCCGAACTGTGGCGGAAGGGATCGTCCGGATCGGTGTCCGGAGCGGCGGGCCAGAAGTTCTCGTCCGCGTGCCACACGTAGGCGATCAGCGTGGCCGCCGAGGCGTCGTCCAGCGCCAAGCGGTACACGCCTTTCTTGCTGCCGCCCGCCAGGCGTGTCACCCGCACCGGCCGACGGTTCGATTCGACGTGTACGCGGACGAGGTCGGCGAAGTCGCGTGGGCGAAGAGACCATCGGCTCGGCGACGCGGTCACAGCCGGGTCAGACCTTCCGCCCACGCGTCGACGGTGAGCACCTCGGCCTGGCGCGGAAACACCTTCTCGATCAGCACGCGGTGCACCTCCGGATCTGCATCAGCGCATCCGTCGGCCAGCATGACGAGCCGGAAGTCGAGGTCGGCGGCGGCCCGGATGGTCGACAGCACGACACCGGAGGTGGCGATGCCGGTCAGCACCAGCGTGTCGACGCCGCCTGCGCGGAGCACCTCGGCGAGATCGCTGCCGGCGAACGCGCTGACCCGCTTCTTCAGCACCACCACGTCGCCCGGTCGCGGCGCGACGGCCGGATGGATCCGCGTCGCATCATCGTCCAAGCCGTATCCGCCCTGACCCGCGATGGCCGAGAACGTGCGATTTGACGGCGAGACCTCGGGATAGCCGTCGCGGAACGCGACGCGTACATAGACCACTGGTACGCCGGCGGCGCGCGCGGCGGAGATCGCCCGGTTCAATCGTGCGAGTAGATCATCGGCAGCGAACCGCGCCACGATCGCGTTCTGGACATCCATCACGAGTAGCGCACTGGTCACGTCTCGCCAGTGTGCCAGGTCGAATTTGGCTCGAGGGGCGCGGGCCGATACGCCATGATGTCCCGGTGCCCGGCCCGACGCAGCGCGACGTGGATCAGGCGTACGTCGTCGACGCGGCGGCTGCGGCATTCGGCGCCGACGTGCCGGTCGTGCGCGCGCAACCGTGCGATGGCGGAACGTTCGGCAGCGTCTGGCGGGTCGACCTCGCGGACGGGCGCAGCACCGCGCTGAAGGTCGGCGCCACGCCCGATGCGCGGCTGCTCACGTACGAGCGAGAGATGCTCGCCGAGGAGGCGAACTATCTGCGCACCGTCGCCGCCGGAGCGCCCGATGTGCCGGTGCCTCGGCTGCTCCACGAGACGGCGGACTGGCTGTTCATGACATACCTGCCCGGCGTGGCGCTGCCCGACTTCCCAACCGGTACGGACACCACGGCGGTACGCGAAGACTGCGGTGCCGCACTCGCGCGCGTACACGGCATCACCGGCAACCTCTACGGCTATCCGGGCCAGCGACCGCACGCCGACACATGGCCGGACGCGTTCGCGGCGATGCTCGAGGCGTTGCTCGACGACGCAGTCGCGTGGCACGTCGACCTTCCGATCGCACCGGATGAGCTGCGGTCGATCGTGGTCGCGCATCACGATCTGTTGGCCACCGTACGTCGGCCCGCGCTCGTGCATTTCGATCTGTGGGACGGCAACGTGCTCGCCACCGTCTCGGACGGCGTGGCTCGGCTGTCCGGCCTCGTCGACGGCGAGCGATACCTCTACGGCGACCCGCTCGTCGACTTCGCATCGCCGGCGCTCTTCGGCGACGTCCTCGACCCGCCGGGCCACCCCTTCCTGCGTGGATACCGACGGGTGCGGCCGGTCCACGTTGACGACGGGGTACGCCGCCGGGTCTGGCTGTACCAGCTCTACCTGTACCTGCTCATGATCGTGGAGTTCCCGAGCCGCGGCCTGTCGCCGGACGGCCAGCCGGCCCGTTGGCGGCGCCTCGGCGCGCTGGTGACCGGGTTGGTCGACAACCTGACGTCTCGATCCGGGACAATTGAAGCTGTCGACACCAAGGGGGTTCCAGAACCGTGACGCAGGCCAACGACGCCGACTGGGTGGCTCGATTCGCCGACGACGTGATCGCGGAGGCGGGTCGCCGCGCGCCCGGCAAGCGGATCGTGTGCGCGTCTGGCCTCAGCCCGTCCGGCCCGATCCATCTCGGCAACCTGCGCGAGGTCATGACGCCGCACCTGGTCGCCGACGAGATCCGGCGCCGCGGCGTGCCCTGCGAGCACGTCCTCTCCTGGGACGACTACGACCGCTTCCGCCGCGTACCGGCCGGCGTCGACGCGTCGTGGTCGGAGCACATCGGCAGGCCGCTGACCAGCGTGCCACCGCCGCCGGACAGCGCCGCGCCAAACTGGGCCGAGCACTTCAAGGCGCCGATGGTCGCGGCGCTCGCAGAACTTGGCATCGACTACCGCGGCATCAGCCAGACCGAGATGTACACGTCCGGCGCGTACGTCGAGTCGGTGCTCACCGCGATGCGAGCGCGCCGGCAGATCGACGCGATCCTCGACAAGTACCGCACGAAGGGTCGGACAGCGGCCACGTCAGCGGTCACGGCGGCGCGCGCGCAACGGCTCGACGCGGACGACGCGGCCGCCGCCGAGGACGCGGCGGAGGGTTCGGGTGCCGCCACCGAGGACGACGGCGCGGCCGCCACCGGCTACTACCCGTACCGGCCGTATTGCGACGACTGCGGCCGTGACACGACGACCGTGACCGGGTACGACGACGAGACGACCGAGATGACCTACACGTGCGCGTTCGGGCACGGCGGCACGTTCCTGCTTCGCGAGCACCGCAGCGGCAAGCTCGTGTGGAAGGTCGACTGGCCGATGCGGTGGGCGTACGAGGACGTCGACTTCGAACCGAGCGGCGTTGACCACTCGTCGCCGGGATCGTCGTTCCAGGTCGGCGGTGAGATCGTCGGACCGGTGTTCGGTGGTGTTCAGCCGATCGGCCCGATGTACGCCTTCGTCGGCATCACCGGCATGGCGAAGATGTCCAGTTCCCGTGGCGGCGTACCGACGCCGGCGGCGGCCCTGGACATCATGGAGGCGCAGTTGCTGCGCTGGCTCTACGCACGCCGCCGCCCCAACCAGTCGTTCAAGATTGCCTTCGACCAGGAGATTCAACGTACGTACGACGAGTGGGACGCGCTCGGTGCCCGCGTGTCGGCCGGCTCGGCAACCGCGGCCGACGTGCTCGCCCATGCGCGCGCGGTCGGCACCACGAACGGGCCGCTACCGACGACGCCCCGACCGGTGGCGTTCCGGACGCTCGCATCGATCGCCGACGTGACGACCGGCGATCCCGAGCAGACCCTGCGCATCGTGCGCGACCTCGACCCGGACAACCCGATCACATCGCTCGACGAGACACGGCCACGGCTCGACAAGGCAGTCCGGTGGGTCACCACTGAGGTGCCGGCCGAGCAGCGCACTCGGGTCCGCGAGGAGCCGGACACCGAGCTGCTGGCGTCGCTTGACGACCGGCAGCGCACGGCGCTCGCGATGTTGCTCGACGGGCTGGACGAGCACTGGTCGCTCGGCGCGCTCACCACGCTCGTCTACGGCGTACCCAAGCGCCAGCTCGGCCTGCCGCCGGACACCACGCCGACCTCGGAGTTGAAGGTTGCGCAGCGGAGCTTCTTCGCGCTGCTCTACCACCTTCTGGTGGGACGTGACACCGGTCCGCGCCTGCCAACGCTGCTGCTGGCGATCGGTGCGCCACGCGTGCGCAAGCTGCTCGGCGCATGACACCGCGGCACGCGCGTCGGTCGGCGTGCCGTCGGATGTTGTCGCACTCCACCGATTGAATCGCGATATGCCCTACGACCTTCCGGACCAACCAGAGATCGTGCTGCGCACGACGGAGCGATATGTCGGGGTGGCCCGCACCATCACCATGGACACCTTCCACGAGCTGGCCGACCGCGTCTCCGAGCTGTTCGACTGGCTCGGCGAGCGAGGCATTGCGGCGGCCGGCGCACCATTCTTCCGGCTGAACGTCATCGACATGGCTCGCGAGCTGCGATGCGAGACCGGCGTTCCGATCGTCGACGCGGCCGCAGTCGGTGCGGCACCGGTGTTCATCGGCGTCCTGCCGGCCGGACGATACGTCCGTTACACCCACGTCGGTCACGTCGACGAGCTGGTAGAGGTGACGGCCGCGGTGCTGGATTGGGCCGACGAACAACGCTTGGTCTGGGACAAGTCGGCAACGCCGGACGGCGACCGGTGGGGCTGCCGGCTGATCGTGAACCTGACCGATCCGGACGACGAGCCCGACATGTCGAAGTGGCGCACCACGTTGTTGTTCCGGCTCGCGGATTAGAAAGCCAGCCGCACCTCGACAACCCCGGGTGTGGCTGGCATGCGCGATGGTTGAAAGGACTGATCACCAGCATCGGCAAGGCCGTAGCAACAGCGGTCGGCTGGCCGGCGAATCGATGGTCGCTCACGACAGGATGTCGGTGGCAAATATTTCCGGTTGAGGCTGGTCCCGTTTGGACACCGGCCGCCCGGGGTTCACCTTGCGTCCATAGATTCCGCACGATCTCAGTGCTGTGCTGAGCCACCCGTAACCGAAAGGATCCCCGGTGATGGTCAGATCCCGCAGGTCGTTGGCACTGGTCGCGGCGGGAGCCGCGCTGGTGCTTGCGTCGGCTGGGGCAGCCGCGGCCTCGGCCGCTGGCAACTCGATGCAGACGAGCTTTGGCGATACAACAACGCCGATCAAGCACGTCGTGGTGATCTTCCAAGAGAACGTCTCGTTCGACCACTACTTCGGTACGTACCCCCAGGCAACCAACAGCTCGGGCCAGCCCTTCGATGCGGCGCACCGCACGCCGAAGGTCAACAACCTCGTCGACACCAAAGGGCTGGGCGGCAAGGGGAACCTACTGACCAACAACCCGAACCGAGACGCCTCCGGCAACCAGGTCAACCCACGGCGACTCGATCCGGCCACGATCAACGACATTCTGCTGTGCGACCAGGACCACAACTACAACGACGAGCAGAAGGCGTTCGACGGCGGCGCGATGGACGACTTCGTGACGACCGTCGGCAACGGCGCGAACAAGAGCCCGACGGGTCAGACGTGCAGCAAGAGCGACGTCATGAACTACTACGACGGCAACACCGTCACCGCGCTGTGGAACTACGCACAGAACTTCGCGATGAGCGACAACTCCTTCGGCACCACGTTCGGACCGTCCGCGCCGGGTGCGATCAACCTGGCGGCCGGCGACACCGGCGGTGTCGGACTGATGATCAACGGCGCGGCCACCGACGGTGACACCGTCTCGGACGGCAACGGAGGCAACTCGCTAATCGAGGACGCGCAGCCCTACTTCGACGACTGCTCGACCCGTGACGCGGTCAGCCTGACCGGTTTGAACGTCGGCGACCTACTCAACAATGCCGGCTTGTCGTGGGGATGGTTCCAGGGCGGCTTCCGGCCGACCACCACCTTCGCGGCGGCGACCGGCGGTACGCAACCGACCAGCACCTTCACTCCGGACCAGTTCAAGGGCAAGTTCGCGCAGGCACCCGCGGCCGATCAAGGGCTGTGCAACGCGGTGCACGCAGTCGGACCGGCGGTCGGCGGCGTCGGCGGCACGGCGCCCGGACCGAACAACTACGGCAACAAGGACGACTACATCGCCCACCACGAACCGTTCCAGTACTACGCCTCGACGGCTAACCCGCACCACCTGCCGCCGGCGTCCTTGGCAGCGATCGGAACCGACACGCAGACGATCACCAACGGCGTGCCGCAGTTCGACACCGCCAACCACCAGTACGACACGAGTGACTTCGACGCACTGGTCGCGGCGATCTCGCGCGGGTACCTCTCGCCGGACAACCTGCCGGCCGTCAGCTTCCTCAAGGCACCGGGCTACCAGGACGGCCACGCCGCGTATTCTGACCCGCTCGACGAGCAGAAGTTCATCGTCGACGAGATCAACGCGCTCGAGCACACGCCGGACTGGTCCAGCACGGCGGTGATCGTTTCGTACGACGACTCGGACGGCTACTACGACCACGTGTTCAGCGGCGTACACAACCCGTCCAACACGGCCAACGTGGCCACTCCGCCCGGCCCGCAGGACTTCCTGTCCGGACTCGGGTTGTGTGGCGACACGACCGCGCACACACCGCTGGGCGGCCAGAACGGCCGTTGCGGCTACGGACCGCGTCTTCCGTTGCTGGTCATCTCGCCGTGGGCCAAGCACAACGCGGTTGACCACACGCTGACCGACCAGTCGTCGATCCTCAAGTTCATCGAAGACAACTGGTCACTGCCACGGATCGCCGGCTCGTCTGACGCCATCGCCGGCACGCTCGCCAACATGTTCGACTTCCACGGCCATCACGGGAACAACGCGAAGCTGTTCCTCGACGCGGTCACGGGCGAACCCGTACAGAACTAATCGACACCAACGATGCGCGGTCGGCCGGAGCCTCTTGGCTCCGGCCGACCGTTCGCACCGCTCATGGATCGCTCGCGTGCGTTGGCGTTCAACCCGTGTAGAACTCGATGAGCACTGGCGCGATGACCTTCGGCTCGACCGCGTGCTCCTGGCCGGCGAGCGTGACGCGGTGCGCATCGTCAAGCAGCGCGGCAAGCGCGTCCGCGGCGGTACGCATCGTGGTTGGACTCGCGCCGCCGTCCGCGACGAGTGTCGGAGTGCGTACCCCGGCCCACGGCGCGCCGCGCATGCCGGCGACCATCTCGACCGGTACGCCGGCCGCCTCCGGTCAGGAACAGCGACACCGCGCCGCCCCGATCGCCGGCCGTGATTAGGGCTTGGTTTCGCGGTCGTCACTGAATTCGGTGGGTGCCGCGCCGATCGGCGGGACACGGCGCAGGCCGACGATCACCACGATGGCCAGCGCGAGGATCAGCACGGCGCTGACCGTCGCGGCCGCATGCATGCCGTCGGTGAAGGCGGTACGCGCGGCGTGCAGCAGTGCGTTGCCGACACCGGACGGCAACCCGGCCGCCGCGGTCGTCGCGCCGGCGAGCGTGTCGTGAGCGGAGCGGGCCGCGTCGGCGGGTACGCCAGCCGGCATGGCACCGCCCAACACCGAGCGGTACACCGCCGTACCGATGCTGCCGAGCGCGGCGATGCCGAGCGCGAACCCGAATTCGCCGCATGTCTCGTTCAGGGCCGCCGCGGCACCGGCGCGCTCAGGCGGCACCGCGCCGACCACGAGGTTCGTCCCGAGCGACACGTACGGTCCAGCGCCGATGCTCGACACCGCCCATGCGACGGCGAGCAGTACGGGGCCGTACGCCGGACCGATGCGAGTCACGAGGAGCAGACCGGCGACCGTGACCACGAGACCGCCGGCGATGAGGTACGCCGGTCGGATGCGCCGGGCGAGCAACGGCGACACAAACATCGCGATCACCGACGCGCCGACCGCCGGCAGCACCCAGAAGCCGGCCCGCTGCGCCGACATGCCCTCGACGAGCTGGAGGTGCTCGGTGAGGAACAGCATCATCGCGCCGGTCAGCATCGTGCCGACGAACATCGTGCCGAGCGCGATCGTGAAGCCACGGTTGGCGAACAGCCGCAGGTCGATCAACGGGTCGGCGAGGCGCCGTTGCCGGCGGACGAAGTAGACGCCGAACGCGGCACCGACCGCGATAGCGGCGAACGGCAGGGGGTGCACGCCGGACCTCGCGAGTTCCTTCACGCCGTACACGATCGGCAGGATGGCGGCCAGTGACGCGAGGACACTGCGCGGATCGAGGCGCCCGGACCGCTCGGTGCGGAACTCCGGCAGGAACCTGGGTGCGAGCAGCAACAGCAACACCATCGCGGGTACGCCGATCAGCAGCACCGATCCCCACCAGAAGTGCGCGAGCATCAGGCCGCCGACCACCGGGCCGATCACCGCGCCGCCCATGAAGCAGCAGAACCAGACGCCGATCGCGAGGCTGCGCTGCCGTGGGTCGCGGAACATGTTGGTGATCAGCGCGAGTGTCGACGGTGCCAGGGTGGCGCCCGCGATGCCGAGCGCACCACGCGCCACGATCAGCATCGTCGCCGACGTCGAGTAGGCCGCGATGACGGACACCACGCCGAACGCCGCGGCGCCGTACATCAGCAGCTTGCGGCGGCCGACGCGGTCGCCGAGCGTACCCATGGTGACCAGGAAGCCGGACAGCAGGAAGCTGTACGCGTCCATGATCCAGAGTTGTTGCGTGCTGCCGGCGTGCAGCGCTTCGCTGATCCGTGGCAGCGCGAGCAGCATGACGAACACGTCGATCGAGACGAGCAAGGTCGGCAACGCCAGCACGGCGAGGCCGATCCATTCCCGGCGACCGGCGCGGGGCGGCACGTCGGCGGTGCTGCGTGGCCTTGCCGCACCGACCTCGGTAGTCGTGGCTGTCATCGGTTCCTCCCAGTCGTGGAGCACCCGCCGTGCGGGGCTGTCGCGAGTGGGTCGGAGCCGCGCTTCGGTTCTCGACATGCCGCCGGTACGAATTTCGCGATCTTGTAGCCTCCAAGATGTTGGTCGCACTGCGGCCAGTGCGGGCGGCGCACGCGACGGCGCGGGATGTCGAGAACGACGCCTCGGCTCCGACCCACCGGAAAGGCGCCGGTCGGCGCCCCGCGAGACGAGGAGACCCGCCGTGAAGTATCTGTTGATGATCTACATGAACGACGACGTGTTCGAGTCGCTGTCCGAGGCCGAACGCAACGCGATCTTCGCCGGGCACGAGCAGTTCATGCCGAAGATCCGCGAGAGCGGCGAGTTCGTCGGCACCGCCGCGCTGTCCAACCCGACCCAGTCGAAGACGGTACGGGTGCGCGACGGCGTGACGTCGGCGACCGACGGGCCGTACATCGAGACGAAGGAATACCTCGCCGGCTACTACGCGGTCGACTGCGAGTCGCTGGACCGCGCGATCGAGCTAGCCGCGATGATCCCGGATGCCGGGTTGACCGCGATCGAGGTGCGACCGGTGATGGACGAGTCGGGGTTGGAGATCTGATCGGAAGATGAGCCAGGGCGACGGCGCCCACGGTCGCCGCATCGAGGGCCTGCTGCGCGACGCCGCGCCGCGGGTCCTCGGTGTGCTCGTCCGACGGTACGGCGAATTCGACGAGTGCGAGGACGCGGTGCAAGAGGCGCTGCTCGCGGCGAGCCAGCAGTGGCCAGCGACCGGGGTGCCGGACAACCCCCGCGCGTGGCTCGTGACGGTTGCGTCCCGGCGGCTCACCGACCAGGTACGCAGTAACATCGCACGCCGCCGGCGCGAGGAGGCGGTTGCCACGATGGCCGGCGGCGACCAGCTTGTCGCGCCGGCTGCCGATGATCCGATCCTCGACCGCGACGACACGCTCACCGTGCTACTGCTTTGCTGCCATCCGTCGCTGCCGCCACCGTCGCAGGCGGCGCTCACGCTGCGCGCGGTCGGCGGCCTGACGACCGCGGAGATCGCGCGGGCGTATTTCGTGCCGGAGGCCACCATGGCGCAACGCATCAGCCGCGCGAAGCAGCGCATCAAGGCCGACGGCGCGCGCTTCGAGACGCCTGGCGATCCGGAGCTGTCCGAGCGCATGCGAGTCGTCATGCAGGTGCTTTATCTGATCTTCAACGAGGGGTACACGGCCACGTCCGGTACGGCGCTCGCCCGTGCCGATCTGACGCGTGAGGCGATGCGACTCGTCCGGACCGTCCACGAACTGCGCCCCGATGACGGCGAGGCGGCCGGGCTTCTCGCGTTGATGCTGCTCACCGACGCACGCCGGCCGGCTCGCACCGGCCCGAGCGGGGAACTCGTCCCGCTCGCCGAGCAGAATCGAGGGCTATGGGACGGCGACGCGATGGCGGCGGGTCTCGCGCTGCTCGCCGAGACACTGCCGCACGGGCCGGTCGGCCCATATCAGGTCCAGGCCGCCATCGCCGCGGTGCATGCCGAGGCGCCACACGCCGACAATACGGACTGGCCGCAGATCCTTTCGCTCTACGATCTGCTCGCGGTGCTCGCACCGAACCCGATGGTGACGTTGAACCGAGTCGTGGCGCTCGCCATGGTGTTCGGTCCGCGGGCCGGTCTCGACGAGTTGTCCGCGCTGGACGAGGATCCGCAGCTTGCCGGTCACCACCGCATCGACGCGGTTCGCGCGCACCTGCTCGACATGGCCGGCGATGCGGCGGCGGCGCGGCATGCGTACGAGGCCGCGGCACGAAAGACCACCAGCGTTCCCGAACGGCGTTACTTGCTGGCCCGCGCGGCACGCCTGGCGACCGACTGACTCCCGCGACGCGCTCGGATCAGGAGGCGGTGTTTCCGGACGCGGCGACCGCGATGTAGAAGATCAGATACGCGCCGAGCGCGATGTAGGACGCCGTGCTCCACCAGCGGGATACCTTGAACGCCTTGTCTCCAGTGACGTAGTCGCCACGACGATATGCGTCGCGCGACCGGTAGGCGTAGATGACCGCGGGCAGGCCGAAATACACGAAGACGATCGACCACCACGCAACGGCGACGTTCGACCGCGGCACAGCCTGGCGCTGCGGCTGCGGCTGAAACGCGTACTGCGGTTGGGGTTGGGGCTGCGGCTGATACGGGTAGTGCGGCTGCGGCTGGTACGACGGCGGCGGGCCCTGCTGGTAAGTCGATGGCTGCGGTTGCACGACCGTCGGTTGGAATCCGGATCCCTGTGGTGCCGACGGTGGCTCGTAGACGGCGGTCGCGGGCGTCCGGTGCTGCGGCGCACCGAACGCTGAAGCGGCGGCAACGCCGCCCGGTCCGCCAGCCATCGCCGCGTTCGGTTTGCGTCGCAACCCGGCCAGCGTGGCGATCAACCCGGCGACTCCGCCGAGGATCGACACGATCAGGCTCACCATCTCGAGCATGTGCACGACGCCATTGTCGTCCGCCGTCCATTTCGCACGATCGGATGAACGGCCAGCCTGTGCGGGCTGACCGCCGCACCGGATGACCCACGATTCGCCGCGTACGGTGGCCACGTGACCGACCTCCGGATCGGGGTGCTCGGCGCGGCGCGCATCACGCCGACCGCGCTGATCGCGCCGGCCCATCAGGTCGACGGCGTGACGGTGACCGCGGTCGCGGCGCGGGACCGCGAGCGCGCGGCGGCGTTCGCGGCTCGGCACGGGATCGCCCGAGTCTTCGACGACTACGCGGCGGTGGTCACCGATCCTGACATCGACGCCGTCTACGTACCGTTGCCCAACGGCCTGCACGCGCCCTGGGTGCTCGAGGCGGTCGCGGCCGGCAAGCACGTGCTCTGCGAGAAGCCGTTCACGTCCAACACCACGCAGGCGCGGGAGATCGCCGACGCCGTGGACGCACGCCGACGGACGGGACACGCAGTGACCGTCATGGAGGCGTTCCACTACCGCTACCATCCGCTCGCCGCCCGCATGCGCGAGATCGTCGACACCGATCTCGGCGCCGTCG
>DATFRR010000108.1:0-13962 GCA_035263025.1 Micromonosporaceae bacterium | reverse complement strand
ACACGATCGAGCCGTCGGTCTCCGTCCCGATGGTGACCGTGGCGAGGTCGGCGGCGGCCGCCGCGGCGGAACCACTGGACGAGCCGCATGGGTTGCGGTCCAACACGTACGGGTTGTTCGCCTGTCCGCCGCGACCACTCCAGCCGCTCGACGACGTGAGCGAGCGGAAGTTCGCCCACTCCGACAGGTTCGCCTTGCCGAGGATGATTGCGCCGGCGGCGCGGAGCCGGGTGACGAGGAACGCGTCGGCCGGGTTGTCACCGATCAGCGCGAACGAGCCGGCCGTCGTGTGCTCCCGGTCGCCCGTACCCACATTGTCCTTGAGCAGCACCGGAATGCCCTCGAGTGGACTTCGCGCGCCGTGGATCACGCGGTGCAGGTCGCTTGCGATCGCGTCGTGAATCGCGTCCGGATTCGTTTCGATGACAGCGTGCAGCGACGGGTTGAGTCGGTGAATGCGGGCCAGGTAGAACGCAGTCAGGGCAACCGAGCTGAGCTTGTGGTTGCGAATGTCCTTCTGCAGGTCGAGCACGGTCGCGGTGTCCAAGTTGATGCCGTTGAGCATGACCGCGCCCGGTTGGGGCTTGGCGGCCACGGCCGGATCGCCGGCGAGGACGGGCATCGCCACCATCGCGGCGGCAACCGCGATAGCGAACCAGCGACTTCGACGCATCTTCCACCTCCGGGGGGTATGGGCGGAGAATTAGATACGGTCTATATCCGCGGTGCCGCGACGGCAACAGGTGGACACCCGCGCGCTGCCCGCGATCGTGCGCGTACCCACGGCGGGACTGTCCAAACCCGAAGGTGACCCGCGTTCATGCCAGATTCCTGAGGATGCGCCGCGGCACGGTCCAACGCATCGACGCATGGTGATTCTCGACCGCGACGTGTCGTCGCAGCGCGACGGAGGCGGTACGAAGCGTGTCCGCGGGATCGAACTAGTCGACCGCGATGCTGACCTCGGTGGACTTCACGAGTGCCGTGACACGGTCCCCCGCGACGAGGTTCAGATCCTCGGCGCCGTCCTTGGTGATCGCGGAAACGATCGACTGGCCGCCCGCGATTGCCACCTTGACCGTCGTCATCACGACGCCGTGGTCGACTCGCTCGACCGTACCCCGGACCAGGTTGCGTACGCTCAGCCCGCCCGCGCCGTCTGACGCGATCGCCACGTCGGTCGACTTGACGAGCACCGTGACATGTTTCCCGTCGACCAGGCCGAGGTCATCGACGGCCTCAAGAGTGATCGCCGAAGTGAGTTCCTGGCCACCGTCGAGTCGAACGCGCACGATGCCCATCACCTCGCCGCGGCTCACGGACTGGATGGTGCCGCCGAGTTGGTTCCGGATGCTCAGCCGCACGGTCGCCTCCAACCCTCGTCTCCCCCGCTCACGCTAGGGCATACGGCGGCCGGGCGGCAGCCGAACGTGGTACACCGGCGGGCGTGTGCGGGCGCACTGGGTGGCGCTGTCGTACCCCGGGCGCACGATGGCGCATATCGACAGCAGTGATCGGAGGACCTCGATGACCGCAACCGCCGCGGCGCTCGACGTCGCAAAGAAGTATTACCAGGCGTGGACCACGAAGGACATCGATACCGCGATGAGCTACGTCGCGGACGACATCGTGTGCGATGCCCCGGCCGGCCGCATCTCGGGCGTGGACGACTACCGCGAGTTCCTCGCGCCGTTCGCCGGGATGCTGATATCGACCGATCTCATCGCGTCGTTCGGCGACGACACGACCGCCGTGCTCATCTACGACACGCAAACGCCGCCGGTGGCAAGCGCGCCCGGAGCGGAGTGTGTGACTGTCGAAGATGGCAAGATCATCTACAGCCGCTTCATCTTCGACCGCCTGCCGTTCGACCAGGCGCGACGGTAGGCCGACCGCAGACAATCCGGATTGGAACGCGCTAACGTTTCGGCGCGTCCAAGCCGTGTGGGTCGAGCATTGCCGGCGGTGGTTCTCGCCGTGGCGCTCGCCGGTTGTGGCGCTGGACTGGCTGCCTCGCCGGCCGGCCGCGCGCCCGCACCCAGCGCGTCGCCGTACGACCTATACACGCACTGCGGCATCCGCGAAGCGAACGTCGACAATCGTTGGTACGTCGCCGACACTCCGCTCTCCGACGGCTCGGGCAATCCGCCGGCCGGTTGGGGCAACCCGTACCAAGCCGGCACCATCACGTTCCTGTCGCCGACACGGTTCGAGTTCAGCGACTCCGTCGGTCACCACGTGACGTTCTCGGTGCGGCCGGGCGCCACCGGGCCGTTGCAGATTTGTTCGTGAGCGTGACGATGGACGTCAGGTCCCCTCGAACGTGCCGTGGCGACCGGCGCCAGCCACGAAACGGCCGGCACCGGCGCGCGCCTCGTCGAGGCTTGCCCGGCCGAGCGCGAACTCGTTCGCCAGCGCTTCCGTCAGCGACAGGCCCTGTTGGGCGTACGCCGAGGCACGGTCGCCGCGCATCGTCGCCTGCGGGAAGCGCGCAATCTCGGCGGCCAGTTCGCGAGCGGCGGCAAGCGAATCCCCGGGCGGTACGAGACGGTTGGCGAGCCCGATGGCGTAGGCCTCCGGTCCGGCCACCGCACGGCCGGTGAGGATCATGTCGAGCGCGCGACTCATACCGATCAGCCGCGGCAAGCGGATCGTGCCACCGTCGATCAGCGGTACGCCCCAGCGGCGACAGAACACGCCGAACACGGCGTCCTCCTCCGCTACCCGCAGATCGCACCAACATGCGAGTTCCAGTCCGCCAGCCACCGCGTGGCCAGCGACGGCGGCGATGACCGGCTTGGACAGAGCCAACCGCGTCGGGCCCATCGGTGCGTCGCCATCGGGTTCGACGCGGTTCCCGTCCCCCGCCGCGAACGCCTTGAGATCCGCGCCGGCGCAGAACGTTCCGCCCGCACCCCACAACACCGCCACCGAGGCCTCGTCATCGACGTCGAACGCCCGGAACGCATCGGCAAGTGCCGTTGCCGTCGTACGATCGACCGCGTTGCGCACCTCCGGTCGGTCGAGGATCACCGTGGTTACCGGCCCGGATCGCTCGATGCGTACCCCGCTCATGCCGCACCCGCCCACGCCACCGTGCTGACTCGCGCGTGCGCAACCCGTGTGCTGTTCACGGCAATGTGTCCCTTCGCTCTGATGGGCCGCGTCGGGGCAGCCAAGTTCGCGTCCGACACCTACCATGCCAGTCACCATGAACGGGGACGAAGAACGCGACCTCATCGAGTTCGGCGGGTCGGCCCAACCGGGTCCGCAGCCGCGCGCGCGCCACTGGGCGTTGGTCGCGCTGGCGATCGTCGTGATCGCTGGCGGTGTGTACCTCTCGAACCGTGCGTCGACGCACCGCGCGGCGCTGAAGACCTCGACCGCTGCGTCGACCGACGCACAGAGCCCGATCCTGTACGCCGCCGGCGCGCGCGGTTATGGCTACGTTTCGGGACCGCCGACGGCGATGTTCTGGCTCGAGTTCGACGTTGTCCCGCCAAGTGAAACGTTCAGCAAGGTCACGGCCTCGGTCGAACCGATCTACGGACTCACCGATGTCCGCGTGTATTTCCTGCCGCCCGACGTCGCCAAGCAGGCGGAGGGCAGCGACTTGGGCGGTCTGCAGTCCCTGCAAACCTTGCCGGTCGGAGTGGGGTTTACCGTCATCATCGCCGGTACGCCGGTGTGTGGTCCGCTGCCCGACCGGCAACCGATCGACATTCATGTTCGATACACGATCGACGGCAAGTCTGGCGAGCTGGTCATGATCGGCACGCCGCTGTTCGAATCATCGGACTTCTACGCCATGGTTGGCGGACCGTGCGTCGACAGCTCCGCCGCCCCGTCGCCGGCGCCCTGATCTGCGGCGCCGCCCGGCCGCGATCCGGCCGGGTGGCACCGCCGGCCGAGCACAGCCATCCGCGCGGGCCGGCCGGACGTTTCGGTCGACGCCGAAACGTAGTCGGACAAGACTGGGACACATGCATGATCGTGACCCGCTGCGCAGCGGCGAGGCGATGGCGGCGCTGGCCGGGCTGCTCGCCGATCAGACCCGCGCCACGTTCTGCCTCGCGTTGCTGGACGGCCGTGCGTGGACTGTCAACGAGCTCGCGCGGCAGGCCGGCGTCGCCGCGTCGACCGCGAGCGAACACGTCACGCAGCTCGTCGGCGGCGGGCTGCTGGCCGAGGAACGGCAGGGCCGCCACCGGTACGTCCGCATCGCCGACCCGGACGTCGCGCACCTGATCGAGACCGTCACGTCGGCGGCTGGCCGGCGCCCGATGACCGTCTCCTCGCTCGGCGGGGCCAACCGGCGACGCGCGCTCACGTACGCCCGCACGTGCTACGACCATCTCGCTGGCCGGCTCGGCGTCGCGATCGCCGATGCGATGACGGATCGAGGCTTCGTGTCGTGGGACCACGGTCTCGCGCTGACCGACGACGGCGCCGACTGGCTTGCCGCGATGGACGTACGCGTCGACGACCGGCCGGCCAGCCGCCGACCGGCGTTGCGGAGCTGCCTCGACTGGACCGAGCGCCGGCCACACCTCGGTGGCGCCGTCGCCGCGGCCGTATGCCGGCACGCGTTCGATGCGCATTGGATCAGTCGAGTAGGCAACGCCCGCGCTGTCACCGTGACGGACACCGGTCGACAGGCCTTCGTCAGCGCGTTCGGCGTTGCGCCGGAAGTCCTGGATAGCGATGGCCTCGCGACTTCGGGTGCCGTGCGTCGCGCGTAGGACTCACCGCTCAGCGCGAAGGCGAGCCTCGACCCGGCGTACCGTCGCGATCATGTCTCCCTCGGCCCGGTCGACGAAACGACCCACCACCGAATCCCGCCCGTAGCGGGATCTGATCTCGGCGATCCGATCGACGACGTCGACGCGTTGCCCGTCCGGCCCGGTGGTGAGATCGCAGTACGCGAGCGCCTCAGCGACCGCCGACTGCTCGGCCGGGAACTCGGCAGCGAGCTCGCCGGCCAGTCCGCGTTCGGCCGCCTCGACCAACGCGTACGAGTGATTGGCGACCAGGCCGACGACGTTCGCCGGCCATCCCGCGCGGCGCAACCACCGCGCACCGTCGAGTGGGTGGAAACCGGTATCTACCAAGGCGGGCGCGTATCCGATGTCGTGCAGCCACGCGGCCGCGACGAGCGGCATCCGATCGCTTTCGTCGAGCGCCGACGCGACCCGTTCCGCCATCGCACTGACCGCACGCACATGCGACCACCGCATCGGCAGCGTGTCCTCAAGGAGTTGCCGTGCCGTTTCGCGCGCCTCCGCGGCCACCGGATCCACGCCCGTCACGGTAGCCGCGTCTAGGGACGGACCTCGCCCGCCGTTCTCGATAGCATCATGGACCAATACGGGTACGGAGGGCCGTGCATGAACTCCGGCGACATACGGGCGTATTACGCCGCGTTCGGTCAGCGCGAGTGGACGCGACTCGAGCGGGCGGAAGGCATCGTCGAGTTCACCGTGACGACCGCGATGCTCGAGGCCCACCTGCCCGAGCGCGGGTGCGTGCTCGACATCGGCGGAGGGCCCGGCCGCTACACGGAATGGCTTGCGGACCACGGGTTCCGTGTCACGCTCGCCGATCTGTCGCCGGAGCTGCTCGACATCGCGCGCGCCCGATTGTCGGCTCGGCACGCCAGCGGCGGCACGATCGCGCAGATTATCGAGGCGGACGCCCGCGACCTGTCGCGATGGCCGGATGCCTCGTTCGACGCGGTGCTATCGCTCGGTCCGATGTACCACATGCCGAACGCCGACGATCGTGCGCGCGCCGCCGCCGAACTCGCTCGCGTGGTGCGCCCGGGTGGCGTCGTGTTCGTCGCGCTGATGCCATGGCTCGCATTCGTACGCCGGACCATCTTTCTCGCCGACGAACGCCGGCACCTCGCGGACGCGGAGTTCGTCAGCGCACTACGCGATCACGGGCAGTTCTTCAATGACGTACCCGAACGGTTCACCGGCGGCTACGGCGTACGCCCGGATGAGGTCACGCCGTACTTCGAGAGGTACGGCTTTGCCGCCCGTACGCTCGTGTCCACCCACGGGCTTGCGAACGGGATCGAGGACGAGTTAATCGCGATGCGAGACGCCGATCCGCGCGCCTACGATGCCGCGATGCGACTGCTGATCGATACCGCCGCGGATCCCAGCCTGCTCGGCCTCGCCGGACACCTGCTCTACGTCGGCGAGCGTACGGCCGGCGAGCGCTCGTCGTGATCGGCGACTCCGCCTATACGCCGATGATGTCGCCCGATGACGTCGAGCGGATCACCCGGTGGCACCGGCGTGCCGAGGCGATCGGACGTTCCGAGGCGGCCGCCGAGCCCACGCAGACGTTCGACTATCTCGGGCTCACGCTGGTGGTGCCGCCCGAGGTGATGCCGATCACGCGGGTGTCGCACACGCTCGGCGACGCGGTGCTCGCCGAGGTACGTGACGGCGAGCGCGTGCTGGACATGGGCACCGGCAGCGGCGTCAACGGCATCCTCGCGGCAACGAAGGGGGCGTACGTCGTCGCGGTCGACATCAACCCGTACGCCGTCGCGGCGGCGATCGCGAACGCGGAACGCAACGGCGTGGGCGACCGGATGGACATCCGGCACGGTGACGTGTTCTCGACCGTGGACGGCGCTTTCGACGTCATCGTCTTCGATCCGCCGTTCCGGTGGTTCGCGCCCCGTGACGTTCGCGAGATGGCAAGCACCGACCAGAACTACCGAGCGATGACAGCGTTCTTCCGCGACGCGCGTGCCCATCTGACCGATTCGGGCCGCATGCTGATCTTCTTCGGTACGTCCGGCGACATCGCGTACCTGCGCTCGCTCGCGGATGCGCACGGCTTCGCTTGCGAGGTCGTCGCGGAGAACCAGGTCGAACGCGACGGCGTCACGGTGCACTACTACACGCATAAAATGACGCCTCGCGGCTGACGCTACTCATCGGCGTGCAAAATGACGCCGATCACCTAGACGGCGATGGCCTAACTCTGTCCAGGGCGTCCACGGCGCAGGGTCTCTGGATCCACGCCGGCCCACGGGTCGAAGTCGACCTCGAGCGGTTCCTGCGGCGGCCGCTCCTCTTCGGGTACGTTCCGCAGGTTGATCCGGATCCGCGTCCACGTGCTGCTCCGGCCGCGCATCGAGTCAACCAGTACGTCGGCCGGCTCCAGTTGGATCCACACGTTCGGGTGCCGTGCCTTCCAGCGCTCCAGCCCGGCCATCGCCTCGTCCTTGCCGGCGGCCCGGGCGATCTCGATCAACGGCATGGTGGAGCGACGGCGGCCGGTCGGACTGGGCGCGACCGGCTCCGTACCCTCGGATGTTGATCGTGAGCTCCCGGCGGGCGGCGGCGGTGGCGGATCGTCCATGCCGGCCGCGTTCTGCTCGGCGGCGAGCGCGACCAGGCTGCTGAGGTCGCCCACGGCCGCGTCGATCCCCTCGGCGGGGTCGCCGACCTCAGCGAATCGTGCCGGCATCGTCGCAACTGTGAAGTCGGCCGGATCGCAGTCGCCAACCTCGTCCCACTCCAGCGGTGCGGAGACGCGCGCATCCGGCGTCGGCCGCACCGAATATGCACTCGTTGTGGTGTGGTCCTTCGCGTTCTGGTTGTAGTCGATGAAAACGCCGTGCCGCTCCTCCTTCCACCAGCGGCTGGTGGCGAGATCGGGCACCCGCGCCTCTACCTCGCGGGCGAGGGCGAGTGCGGCACGGCGTACCTCGACGAAGCTCCACCGACGTTCGATGCGGCAGAAGATGTGCATGCCCCGCGAGCCGGACGTCTTCGGGAAGCCCACGATGCCGTGGTGGGTCAGCGCGTCGCGGCAGGCGAGCGCGACCTCGCGCACGTGCTCCCACGGCACGCCCGGAATCGGGTCGAGGTCGATGCGCAGTTCGTCAGGGTGGTCCAGGTCATCAGCCCGTACCGCGTGCGGGTGCAGGTCGAGGCAGCCCAGATTCACCACCCACGCCAGCTGTGCGGGGTCGCGGAGCACGATCTCGTGGGCGCTGCGGCCCGATGGGTAGCGGAGCTCCACGGTCTCGATCCACGCCGGCCGGTTCTCGGGTGCCCGCTTTTGGTAGAACGCCTGTCCGTCCACGCCATTCACGTAGCGCTTGAGCGCCATCGGCCGGCCGCCGCACGCGCGCAGTGCGCCGTCCGCGACCGCGAGGTAATAGCGCACCAGGTCCAACTTCGTGATGCCGACTGCTGGGAAGTAAACCTTCTGCGGGTTGGTGATCGTCACGTCCTGGCCGTCGACGTCGAGCACTTCACGAGGCGTCGCCATGGCCGCACCATACGCGAGCGAGCCGACCCGTTCCCGGCAACGGCGCCCACTTGATCGCCGCGTCCTTGCGTACCGCCGAAATGGCCCAAACCGCCCAAAGGTCCGCTGGGCGGCGGGACCGCCACCGGCGCGGCCATCACCCGACCCCGGCGCGGGCGGGCGAGGTATGCCGCGGCTCGTGCTTTCCCGCGACGCGATCACCCTGCGTCACACTGCCGCCGATGCGGCCTGGTTCGCCCCACCGGATCCGCATTGATGCGTACGCAAATTCGGCGACCACTGTGACGCCGGGCAACGCCTGTGACCTGGTCCTGGCCGAATAATCAACGGCCCGTAATCGGCCCATCACCGAGCACTAATCAAGTCCTTAACGCAATTAAAAAGACGCTCAGTAACCTACTCCACAAACCCGATTATTCGGAAAGTTCTGGCTTGTACCTTCGGTTGCACGGCACGTAACGCCATCGACGGAAGGACCAACACCGTGAACCTCCACCCCCACACCGAGACCGCGGCTACCCCCCGTAGCCGTTTCGCGCGACGCGCTGCCATGCTTGGCGTCGCGACGGCCGCGATCATCGGCGTTGCGGCTGGACCAGCGGCGGCGGCTAACTCCCCGACCCGCGTTCCACTGCCCGCCTCCGCGGTAGTTACCGCCTACGCACAGACGGACCAGGCAGCGCGGACCGCGCCGACCGCGCCGTCCACGGCGATGACCGTCCCGGTCGCGCAGGCCCCGGTTCCGCACGCGCCCGCGCCGAAGGCACCCGCCAAGAAGGCGCCGGTCGCCGTGCCGTCCCGTCGGACGCTGCTGCCCAAGGGCATGCCGAGCAACCAGTCGTCGTTCAAGCTGAACGCGACGCAGCGCGCCAACGCGGCTGCGATCGTCAAGGCCGGTCGTGACCTGCGGCTCCCGCCGCGCGCGATGGTTATGGCCGTGGCGTGCTCGATGCAGGAGTCGACGCTTCACAACTACGGCAACCTGGGCAACCGCAACGACCACGACTCGCTGGGTCTGTTCCAGCAGCGGCCGTCGTCGGGCTGGGGCTCGCCGTCGCAGGTGACCAACGCCCACCACGCCGCGCAGTCGTTCTACAAGCGGCTCGTCGCGATCCACGGCTGGAAGAGCTTGCCGCTGACTGTCGCGATCCAGAAGGTCCAGGTGTCCGCGTTCCCGCAGGCCTACGCCAAGTGGGAGAAGTTCGCGGCCAGCGTGGTTGGCAGCGTCTACGCAGCGAACGCCGCGCAGGCCGCGGCACACGCCGCGCAGGCCGTGCCGGCACCCGGTCGGTGACCAACTGAATCCGGTTCGACAGCGAACCAAGTCCGCATGACGTGAGTCGCGCGGATCCCGGAATCGTCCGGCGTCCCCTCCCCCCGGTGGGCGCCGGACGATTCGTCTGTTCGGCAGGGCGCGGCGTCTGCCGTTCATGTGTCCGCTCCCGTTCATGTGTCCGCGGTGTCGGCCTCCGCCTGCCGCTCCCTACCATGACGACATGTCGCACTTGGCACGCCGATGAGCAGCGTCAGCCGCGAGGCGCCGTCTGGCACGCCGTCTTCGGTCGCCACCGTCGCGACCGGCGACGGCGTCGCGTTGTCCGTACACCGGTCCGGCATTGAGACCGGGCCAGTGATCGTGTTCGTGCACGGGTACCCGGACGACTCGCACGTGTGGCGCCAGGTGATCGGGGCGCTGTCCGATCTTGGACAACTCGTCACGTACGACGTCCGCGGCTCGGGTGCGTCCGGGGCGCCGGCGGAGCGATCGGCCTACCGGCTTGACCGGCTGGCCGCCGATCTTCGGGACGTCGTCGAGGCCGTCGCGCCGGATGCCTCAGGTGCCCCGGGTGGCCGGGTGCACCTGGTCGCGCACGACTGGGGCTCGACGGCCGCGTACCACGCGCTCGACACGACGCTGCGCGGGCGGGTCGCTTCGTTCACGTCGATCTCCGGGCCGCACCTCGGGCACGTCCGGTCCTGGGTACGCCGGCAGATGCAGCGCGGGCCGCGCGGATGGGTAGGCCTGGCCGGTCAGGGCTGGTCCTCGGCGTACCTGGGCTGGTTCCTGTTGCCCGGGCCGATCGACCTTGCGATCCGGATCGGGATCATCGGCCGCCTCGTGGCGCGGGACAGGTCGCGGCGGGGCGCCCGGGTCGCGCGTACCGATCTCCGGCACGGGCTCAAGATCTACCGGGCGAACCTCCTCGGCCGCGACCGCCGTCCGCCGGCCGGGCTTGAGGTGCCGGTGCAGGTCATCGTGCCAACCCGTGATCCGTACGTCCGCGCAAGCGTCCAGTCAGACGTCGACGGATGGGTGTCGCGCCTGACCGTCGTGCGTGTCGACGCCGGACACTGGCTGATGCTCAGCGATCCGTCCGTGGTGGCCGAGCACATCCGGTCGTTCGTCCAGGCGCACTCCGGATCGGATCCGGCCGAGTCAACGCTCGGCTGAACGTACCCGCGGATCGTGGCCTTGCGCGCGACGGTGCGTGACGCAGGACACTCACTTCCCCTGCCTGCCGGCCGGCCAGCAGGCACGGGTGCGGCGGATAGGATGCGGACGGAGCCGTATCGCATTTGGGGGAGCCGATGACCACAACGTCCGCGGTGGAGCAACAGTCGACCAACGGCACCGGCGCCCTGAGCCATCGGCAGATCGTCACGATCCTGACCGGACTGATGCTTGCGATGTTCCTCGCGGCGCTCGACCAGACCGTCGTGTCGACCGCGATCCGGACCATCTCAGACGACCTCCACGGGTTTTCCCTGCAGGTCTGGGCGACGACCGCGTTCCTGATCACGTCGACGATCTCGACGCCGCTCTACGGCAAGCTGTCGGACATTTATGGCCGCAAGCCGTTCATCCTGTTCGCGATCATCATCTTCATCGTCGGCTCCATGCTGTGCGGCTTGTCCCAGTCGATGTACGAGCTCGCCGCGTGCCGCGCCATCCAGGGCATCGGCGCCGGCGGTTTGTTCTCGCTCGCGCTGGCCATCATCGGCGACATCGTCTCGCCCCGAGAGCGGGCGAAATACCAGGGCTACTTCCTCGCCGTGTTCGCGACATCCAGCGTGCTCGGCCCGGTGCTCGGCGGCTTCTTCGCGGGGTCCGGTGAGATCCTCGGGATCGCCGGGTGGCGGTGGATCTTCTACATCAACGTACCGATCGCGGCCGCCGCGCTGATCGTGGTGACCAAGGTGCTGCACCTCGCGCACCACCGGCGCGACCACCGCATCGACTGGCCGGGTGCGGTGGCGCTGATCGTGTGCCTCGTACCGTTGCTGATCATCGCCGAACAGGGCAGCGCGTGGGGCTGGTCGTCCGGCACGGCGTTGACTTGCTACGTGGTCGGTGCGGTCGGCCTCGTCGCCTTCCTACTTGCCGAGCGCCGCTACGGCGATGAGGCGCTGTTGCCGATCCGGCTGTTCCAGGGCCGTACGTTCTCGGTGTCCGTCGCGTCCAGCTTCCTGATCGGCATGGCGATGTTCGGTGGGTTGCTGCTGCTGCCGCTCTACCTGCAGGTGGTCAAGGGCGCCTCGCCGACGAAGGCCGGCCTCGAGATCCTTCCGTTGGTGGTCGGCATGATGACCGGCTCCGTGGTCGCCGGCCAGACGATCGCGCGTACCGGACGATACAAGATCTTCCCGGTCGTCGGCGGTGTCCTGATCACCGCATCGATGCTGCTGTTCTCGCGCCTGTCCGCGGATACCTCGTTCGCCTTCGTCGTACTGCCGATGCTGATCATGGGCCTCGGCCTGGGCGGTTCCATGCAGCCGATGGTCACCGCCGCGCAGAACGCCGCGTCACCACGAGAAATCGGTGTAGCGACGTCGTCCGTGACGTTCTTCCGGTCGATGGGCGGCACGATCGGTGCCGCGGTGTTCCTCTCCATCCTGTTCGCGCGGCTGCCTGGCAAGATCCAGTCCGCGTACGCCGACGCATCGTCCACGCCGGCGTTCCGCTCCGCGGCGGCTCAGCACCCGGATCAAGTGAAGCTGCTGACGCAGTCCGCACCGTCGAACAGCGGTTCGGTGTCTGATACGTCGTTCCTGAATCACCTCGCCAGTGCACTGTCGCATCCGTTCAAGGTCGGCTTCTCGGGATCGATGACGATCGTCTACTACATCGCCGCCGCGATCATGCTGCTCACGCTCGCCGTCACGCTGCTGCTGCCGGAGCTTCCGCTGAGTCGTCAGTCGGCCGTCGAGCGCCGGCACCAGGAGGGTACGGGTGCTGACAGCGCCGACGGTTCCGACGGCGGGGCTGGCGCCGACGGCGCGACTGGCGCTGACGGCGCGACTGGCGCTG
Organism: Micromonosporaceae bacterium; assembly: GCA_035263025.1. Lineage (GTDB taxonomy): Bacteria > Actinomycetota > Actinomycetes > Mycobacteriales > Micromonosporaceae > DASQPR01. The sequence continues at coordinate 1,349 of DATFRR010000108.1, read as the reverse complement.
ACGGCGCAGCTAGCGCTGGCGGCGAGGCCGGCGCTGGCCGCGCGAGCGATGCGGACGGCGCCGACAGCACCGTCGACGCGCCCGCCGCCGCTGGCTGATGTTCGCGATCTAGGAACGGTTGCCCTGCTCCAGCCCGGTGATTCTTCCTAGATCGCGAGTCTTACGGCGCGCTCGGCGGATGCCGGCGCTGGCTGGCTTTGGCGATCTAGGTGCGTTCCCGACGCGAGGGTGACCGAACCGCACCTAGATCGCGAGTTCCAGGCCGCCGGAACCGGTAACGGACTGCGCGACCGCGGGCAGTACGACGCCGAGCCGACCGTCGATCACCACGTCGGCGCGGTGGCTTTCCTTCGTGGTGCCCTGGTTGACAATGGCCACCGGAATGCCGAGCTTGAGTGCGCGCAGCACGAAGCGCCGACCTGACATGACGGTGAGCGACGACCCGAGGACAAGCAGCGTGCGCGCCGACTCCACGAGCGCGAACGACTCGGCCACCCGCGCATGCGGAACCGATTCGCCGAAGAACACCACGTCGGGCTTCAGCATCCCGCCGACGCACACGCCGCAGTCGACCGGGTGGAACGACGTCAGGTCGGCATCGTCGAGCTCGACGTCGCCATCCGCGTTCACGGCCGCGACCTCGGCCTGGAACGCCGGGTTCGCCTCGGTGAGCCGCCGGTGCAGCTCGTGGCGCTCCATGAAGTCGCCGCAGCGCAAGCAGATCACGCGGGCAAGGTTGCCGTGGAGTTCGATCACCGATCGTGCGCCGCTGGTCTGGTGCAGGCCGTCGACGTTCTGCGTGATGATGCCCGCGACGACGCCAGCTGTCTGCAATGCGGTAACGGCGTCATGGCCGGCATTCGGCGAAGCGCCTGCGATTGTGCGCCAGCCGAGATGGCTCCGCGCCCAGTAGCGCCGGCGGGCGATGGAATCGCGAGTGAACGTCTGGTACGTCATCGGCTGGGCGCGGCGCTGCGCCCCAGTCTCACCTCGATAGTCCGGAATACCCGACTCGGTGGAGAGGCCGGCGCCGCTCAGAACCACGACTCCCCCGCCGGCCACAAGATCCGTCAGCCGGCGCAGCCCGTCCGTCGCGGGCGGGCCCGCAACACCGTCGGCGGCAGGTTCTGTTAAGTGGCCGCCAGCCGGGGTCGTTAGCACGCGGTCAATGGTGCCTCACGCCGCGCGTGTCGACCCGCGTCACATCCTGTAAAGCGTCCTAGGATGCTGGGTCGACGACGCCCGCGCGTTTGCGTACCGATCACCGGTCAACGGGTCGGCGTACGTTTGCGGGGCCGTACGGAGATCTGCACCGGCGTACCCGTGAAGTCCCACTGCTCCCGGAGCTT
>DATFRR010000107.1:0-12818 GCA_035263025.1 Micromonosporaceae bacterium | reverse complement strand
CGCGGCAACGACGACCCGGACAGTTGCTTCAGTGGGCCGACCACGTCAACCGACGCTACCGGACACTACAGCTTCGTCCTCAACCCGTTCGACACCGACATGGTCATGGCTGCGGTGACCTCCGACGACATGTTCGTCCAGTCAGTAGCGTTCGCTTCGGCCAAGATCACTGTGCTGATGCCGACGTCGTTCAACGACTTCTTCGCCAGCCGTGATCCCGGCACCGGCCAGGTCACCGTCGGCGCGAGTGGGCTCGAGCTAACCGGCTACATACCGGTCGATACCGTCGTGTCGGCGCAGTTCTCCAAGGATGGCATAACTGATTGGCAGACTGTGGGCACCATCGACCTCGGTGGCAACCCGGCGTCCAGCTTCTCTCAGGCGTTCGTGCACCCCGGCGCGGGTTACTGGCGCCTAACGTACGCCGGTGTGAAGGGCCTCTTGGAACCGGCCAAGACCGCCGCTGCCTACGTAGGCTGACCGCCAAGTGGCGTCACAATTATCGTCATGGCATTCACGACGCGGATGTTGACACCGGAGACCTGGGGCGACTTCGCAGCCTTGGTCGAGGCGAACAACGGTGTGTGGGGCGGTTGCTGGTGCCTGGGTTTCCACCCGAAGGCCGTCGGCAGAGTGGGCACGTTCGAGGGAAACCGAGATGCGAAGCGGCGGCTCGTCGAACGTGGCGCGGTCCACCAGGTTCTCGTCTACGACGGCGACCGGTGCGTCGGCTGGTGCCAGTTCGGAGCACCACCAGAGCTCCCCAACATCAAGAGCCGACGCGAATACGAGCAAGGTTTGCAGGACCCGCCGGACTGGCGGATCGGGTGCATCTTCACGAATTCGCGAGATCGCGGCAAAGGCATTGCCTCCGCGGCCGTTGCCGGGGCGCTCGAGGAGATCAGGCATGCCGGTGGCGGCGTCGTCGAGGCATATCCCGAACAGACCGAAGACCGCCCGCCACAGCGCGGCGCATACCTACACACTGGCCCCGAAGAACTGTTCACACAGCACGGTTTTGTGCGGGTGCGGCGAATCGCCAAGTGGCGATGGGTTATGCGGGCCACGGTAAACCAGCCCTAGCGCAACACGTCACCGCCAGTTACGGCACGCCGCTGGCCGCCGTCGGCCGGTCCGAATCTCAGCGACGAAGACCCTGAGCAGCCACGGCCGTCGGCACTGCCTGGATAACGTGTGGCCATGGTGCGAGGCGCTAGCCCCGAGTCCGACCGACGGGACGGACGAACCGCCTCCGGCCAGCCGCTTGCGCCGCTTCTGGCAGTGTGTGCGGGCTACTTCATGGTCATCCTGGACGTTACCGTCATCAATGTCGCCGTACCGGTGGTGGGACGGGAACTGTCCGCCTCGCTTACTGGGATCCAGTGGATCACCGACGGGTACACGTTGGTATTCGCCGGGCTGCTGCTCACCGCTGGCGCGCTGGGTGACCGGTTGGGCAACCGCCGGATCTTCTGTACCGGCGTCGTCGTGTTCATCGTGGCCTCGGCAGGGTGCGGATTCGCCCAGAGCACCGAGTCGCTCGCCGCTACCCGGCTATTGGAGGGCCTCGGCGCAGCGTTGATCGTGCCCGGTTCGCTCGCCCTGCTCCAGCAGTCGTATCCCTCGCCCGCGGATCGGTCTCGCGCGTTCGGTCTGTGGGGCTCGATGGCCGGCATTGCCGCGTCCGCCGGTCCACTCATCGGCGGCCTGCTGGTCACCACGGTGGGCTGGCGATGGGTGTTCTTCATCAACGTGCCCGTCGGAGTCGCCTGCCTATTGCTGACACTGCGGCATGTGGACGCGTCGGCGCGGCGCTCGGACCGTCCCGTCGACTGGCCGGCTCAATGTGCGCTGATCGCGATGGTGGCGCTGCTCATCGCGGTGCTCAACGAGGCCGGACGACGCGGCTGGGCGGACCCGCTGATCCTCGTCGGTGCCGGCCTCTGCGTGCTGGCCGCCGCCGCGTTCGTCGTTCGCGAGCGCCTGGCCGGTACGCCGGTGCTGCCGCTGTGGCTGCTGCGCTCCCGACAGTTGAGTGGCGCAGCGACCATCGGCCTGCTGTTCAACTTCGCCTTCTACGGCATGATCTTCACCGCAAGCCTGTACTTCCAGCAGGAGCGCGGCTTGAGCGCATTACGTACCGGTATTGCGCTGTTTCCGGCGGTGGCCATGACGATGTTCGCCTCAGTGCTGTCCGGGCGTCTGGCCCGCCGCACCGGAAACCGACCGCTGGTGCTCACCGGAATGCTGCTCGGGGCCGCAGGTTTGGCGGGCTGGGCCGCCGCCGGGCCGAACCCGGATTACGTACTGCTGGTCGCACCGATGGTGGCGGTGGGCTTTGGCACGTCCTTCGCCCTTACTGGCGCCACGACGACCGTGATGGCGGCCGCGCCGGACAGCTTCTCCGGCGCTGCTTCCGGCCTGTTCAACACCACGCGACAGATCGGCAGCGCGGTCGGCGTTGCGTTGGGCGGTTCGCTGTTGGCCGCCAATGCCAACTTCAGCACCGGGGTACAAACCAGCATGGCCATCGGCGCGGCCGCCTACCTGATGGCAGCCGCCCTCGCGCTCTTCTGCATCCCACAGCCAGCGTCCCGCGTTGTCGGCTGACGCCCGCCGCCGCGCATCGACTGCACGGCCGACATCACGGCGGACGGCCCGCCTCTCAGACGAGGCGGGCCGCCACCGATTGCGCCGTGGACTAACTGACTACGGATTGACAGCGCTGTCGTTGGAATCCAGGTAGTTGCCGGTCCACGTGATGCCGGCGTGGTTGCATCCGTCGGTCAGGCCGTACGCGGAGCCGTAGAGACCGGACTTCGTTGGTACGAACCGGTTGTTGCGTACCACGAAGTTCGCCGCCTGCGGCGGGCAGTACATCGTGTAAGCACCGCCACCCATGAAGTTGTCCTCGACCACCCAGCCGCTGTAGAGCGTGGCGTGGGCGATGATCGCGGACGTCACCGGGTTGATCTCCAGCAGCGTGTTGTGGCGGATCACCACGTTGTTTCCGTCCTGCGACTGGATTCCGTCACCGTGAGCGGCCGGCGTGCCTTCGCGTGCGGACAGCACGGAGTCCACCACCGACGAGTTGTCGTTGATCTCCAGACCGTTCTCGCAGTCGTGGATGTAGACGGCGTGCGCGGCGAAGTTCGGTCCGGCGAGGCCGGTGCCACTGCCGTTCACACAGTTGATTTCCACGCGGTCCAGGACGGTCGTGCCGGTGGCGCCGTACGTGCTGACGCCGTAGAAGCACTGGCCGATGATCCGGGTGTTGCGGATCGTCACGTTCGCGGCGTCCACGTCGACGCAGCCGTGGATCTCCTTGTTCTCGACCACGGCACCGTTGGTCTTGATGGTGTAAGTGCCGTTGATGACGGTCAGCGCGGTGCCCGCGGGCACGCCGGCGGTGGCCGTCGTCGGGTAGCCGCAGCTGCCCGGGTTGCTGGCGCAGCCGTGCAGCGCCGGGTTGGTCGCCGGCGAGGTCGACGAGCCACCGCCCGGCGCGCTTCCGCCGGAGGAGCCGCCGCTCGATGACGATCCGCTCGGCGTCGGCGCTGGGGTCGAACCGCTCGGCGTTGGCTTCGGCGTACTCGGTGTCGGGGCCGGTGTGCTCGCGCCCGGCGCCGGCGTGGTCGGGGTGCCGACGGTGAACGTCTGCCGTGGGCCGACGCCGATCCAGTGCGCACCCTTCTTGTACGCGAACCAGTACGTGTACGTGCCGGCACGGTTGAACGCCTTGCTGCGGATCAGGACCTTCTGCGACGTACCGAGCTTCCATCCGTACACGTGCGGGAAGTCGATCCGCTTGCCATCTGGACCTTTCACGGCGAGCGCCACGTCGGACAACGTCGTCGTACGCTCCGCGACGACCTTCGCCCCGGCGGTAACCGTCTGGCCGACCGCGGCGTGACTGACGTCGACACCCAACGCCTGCACGGTGACTGGGGACGCGACCCGGAACTGGATGCCGGCGGCGCCAGTGGCCGCCACGGCAATGCCGCCGGTCAGGATCGCGGCCGCCGCCGCAACGGGTACCAGCAACCACCGCTTCCGTCCGGCGCGCCGCGCGTGGCGATGCACGCCTCGACGACCGTCGCGAGGCCGTGGGGTCGGACCGAAGCTCGCCGTGGGGTGACCGCTTCGACGGTGGCCGTTGGAGGTATGACCGGCATCGTCGCTGGCCGCCCAGAAACGGGCGAAGGCATCGTCACCGTGGCGAGGATCCATCCGGTGGTACTGGTGTGGCACCGCGGGCTGGCGGAGCGGCGCGCGCCGCTGACCGTACCCGGGCAGGCTTGATTGATGCACAGCTATCCCTTCGAACGCCTGCGGGGTTAGCTGTCGGGTTCGGGCGCGAAGGTTGCCCGGCCGGGTTGGTCCCGGCTACACCCCAAGGCACCGCGGAGACGGCGCCATCGAGGGTTCCCCCACTCCCGCCCTGGATGAGTTCCGGGGGTCGCACCGCCCGGCGGGCAGGGACTCGGCGTGTCCGGGGGTGCGTCCGACCAGGTCAGCCGGCATGTCTTGATAACACAGCATCGCGATCATGAACCGGGCGTGGGCGCCGCATGGCCGCAACCGATAGGTCACCCGATCGGTCGGTCGCCCCAAATGCCAATACGACCGGTACGGGAGACCTCACGCTCAGCACGTGCGCATCCGATTTGCGGCGTGACGCAGGTCACAAAGGTGACCGTTCGAATGATGATCTCCTCGGGCGATCCGCCTCGCGTTCGCGCTCGTGAGCTGCCCAGTCGGCCGTACGGTGACTTACGTGAATCGGGTCGGGCTCACCCGCCGACAGACGCTCGCCGCCCTCGGTCTAGCGACGGCTGCTGGCGCGGCCGGCTGCGGCGGTACGTCATCGCCGACCACGACCGGGACGTCCACGGCACGGCCGACGGTGCCGGTGACCCCGTCGAAGCCACGCTTTGACGAGGCGGCAGTGCGCCGGAAGATCGCCAGCCTGCTCGTGGTCGGATTCCGCGGCCAGGCGGTCGGGCCCAATGATTGGATCGTCCACGCCATCCAGGCGGGTCTCGGCGGCGTGATTCTGTTCGATCGCGATCAGCTCACCAATGCGCCGCGCAACATCACTTCGCCGAAGCAGGTGACTTCGCTGATCGCCACGCTTCGTAAGGCTGCGCCGAGCGGACGGCTGATCGTGTCGATCGACCAGGAGGGCGGCCGCATCGCGCGGCTGAACCCGAGCAACGGCTTCCCAGCGTCGCTATCCGAGGCGCAAGTCGGAGCGGCCAACTCGCTGGCTACCACGCGTACGTGGGCGCAGGGTCTCGTGGGCAGCATGCGGTCGATCGGCGTGAACCTGAACTACGCGCCCGTTGTCGACATGAACATCAACCCGCACAACCCAGCGATCGGCGCGCTCGGCCGCAGCTTTTCGTCGAACGCCAACGTCGTGGTCGCGAACGCGAGCGAGGAGATCAAGGTTCATCGCGCCGCCGCCATCAAGACGACACTCAAACACTTTCCCGGCTTCGGCAGCGCGACCGGCAACACCGACTTCGGTGTCGTCGACGTCTCGAAGACGTGGCGATCCAGCGAACTCGTTCCGTACCAACGGCTGATCGCCGCCGGTCTCGCGGATGCGGTGTTGGTGGCACATCTGCTCAATCGGCAGCTCGATCCCTCGCTGCCCGCGTCGCTGTCGCGCAACGTGGTCAACGGCTTGCTTCGTGGCCGGCTGCATTGGACCGGTCCGGTGGTCAGCGACGACATGCAGGCCGTCGCGATCACGAGCAAATACCGCGCGTCGGCCGCTACCGCCATGGCGCTGAGCGCGGGCGTGGACCTCCTGGTGTACGCGAACCAGCAGGCATACAACGCGCACGTGTTCGACGAGACGCTGGACACGGTCGTCGGGTTGGTACGCAACGGCCATCTCACCGAGGCAGCGATCGACCAAGCCGTAGCTCGCGTCGATCGACTGCGCCCCGCGAAGTAGGCACACCAGTGGCTGGCCCGGCCGCCGTCTCCTCGACTGGAGAACGGCCACGATTCGGCGTCCAAGTCTCGACGGTCGACGCGCGCAGATAGGTCACCTGACCGATGTTGCGCGTAGTGCGTTGTACCAGGCTGAACGCGCGTCCGACGATCACGCGGCGCACACCCCGACCCAAGGAGCACGGCGTTGGAAAAGTTCATGGACGTGCACAGCGGGTTCTTCGGCGTCACCGGAGAACAACTTCGTGAGGCACACGACCGCGACCTTGCCATCGAAGACCGGGAAGGTGTGCATTTCGAGCGCGCCTGGCTCGACCCGGAGTCCGGCAAGGTCTTCTGCCTGTCCACAGGTCCGTCGAAGGAGGCGGTGCTCCGCGTGCATCAGGAGGCCGGCCACCCGACCGACGAGATATACCACTTGCAAGAAGAAGTCTGAGCCACCCGTCCCGCCCGCGATGCGTACCCGTGTCGCGGGCGGGAGCGTGGCACCGCGAAACGCGAACCGGGGTGCGCCGTGGCTCAGCCGCCGTAAAGATCGCCGGCGAGGTACTTGAGCCCGCTGTCCACGGCCACCGTGACGACTGTCCGGCCGGTGCCGAGTTCGGCCGCCAACCCAAGCGCGCCAGTCACGTTCAACGCCGACGACGTACCCGCGAATACACCTTCGACGCGCGCCAACCGTGGGGCGAGCGCGCGTGCCTCGTTCTCGTCCACTGTTCGCGCCTCGTCGTAGCCACCGGAGCGCAGCAGAGGCGGAACGATGCCGGCGGCCGTGCCCTCGACGCGGTGTGGTCCGCCGACACCGGTCGTCAGCATCGGCGACGTAGCCGGCTCGAACGCCACGACGCGAAGCGGCGCGTGCGCGCGCAACGCGCCGGATACGCCCACGAGCATGCCCGCCGTGCCGACCGCCGCACAGAACACGTCGGTGGCAACACCGTCCGCGGTCGTCTGCGCCACGATCTCGCGGCCCATCTCCGCGTACCCGTCGAGCGCGTCGTCGTTGTGGAACTGATCGGTCCAGAAGGCTCCGTCGCGGTCTACGATCCGATCGACTTCGGCCCGCATCCGTACGAACAGGTCCGGGGTGATCCGCCCGCCGTCGCTCGGCACCACGGTGAGGTTGGCGCCGAACGCGCGCATGGTGCGCAGCTTCTCGTCAGAGAACGCATCGGACGACACGAGTGAGACCGGATAGCCCTTCACCGCGCATACGAACGCCAGCGACGAGCCGGTGCTGCCACCGGTGAACTCGACGACCCGTTGCCCCGGCCGAAGCGCGCCGCTGCGCTCCGCACCCTCGATCATCGCCAGGGCCATGCGGTCCTTGTAGCTTCCGGTGGGATTGCCAGCTTCGACCTTCACCAGCACGTCGGCCGATCCGGCGGGCACCAGACCCCGCAATCGGACCAGCGGCGTAGCGCCGATCGCCGCAAGGATCGACGAACGCACACCGTTGAGTTCCATGCTGCACTTCTACCCCCGACCCGATGCTCGCGCAGCTCGGACCGGTCCGCCAAGCATCGTGTCGCGGCCGACCTTTGGATAACCGGTGTGCAGCCTGTCGGGGGTCCCCCGTACCCTCGACGGATCGAGCCGACCACGGCCGTGACAGAACCAAGCAACTGTGACAGAGCCATGACAGTGACGCAGCCACGACACCTGAGTCAGCCCACCGAGGGGAGTCGCATGCCGGGCGCGATTTATGCCGAAGGTCTGGTCAAGACGTTTCAGGAGGTCCGAGCGCTGGATGGCGTCGACCTAGACGTCCCGGAAGGCACCGTGCTGGGGTTGCTCGGCCCGAACGGCGCCGGCAAGACGACCGCAGTTCGCGTCCTCACGACACTGCTCAAGCCGGATAGCGGCCGAGCCGTGGTGGCCGGCATCGACGTCCTCAAGAACCCGAACGAGGTGCGCCGTGCCATTGGCCTGTCCGGCCAGTTCGCCGCCGTCGACGACTACCTGACCGGTCGGGAGAACCTCCAGATGGTCGGTGAGCTTTACCAGCTGCCGGCGCGCGAGGCGAAGCGGCGCGCTGTCGAGCTGCTCGATCGGTTCGGCCTCGCGGACGCGGCAGACCGGATTGCGAAGACATACTCCGGCGGCATGCGACGTCGCCTTGACCTTGCCGCCGCGCTTGTCGTGTCACCACCGGTCATGTTCATGGACGAGCCCACTACCGGGCTCGACCCTCGCAATCGCCAGTTGCTGTGGGGCCTGATCCAGGATCTGGTGGCCGGCGGCACCACGCTGCTGCTGACCACGCAATACCTGGAAGAGGCCGATCATCTCGCGCACGACATCTGCGTCATCGACCACGGCAAGGTGATTGCTCGGGGAACGTCGGATGAGTTGAAGGCGAAGACCGGAGGCGAGCGCATCGAGGTCGTCGTACACCGCCGCGAGCACATGGACCCGGCGGGCGACGTGCTGCGCGGTTTCGGCAAGGGTGACCTTAGCGTGGACGATCACATGCGTCGCCTGACCGCGCCGGTCGTCGGCGGCGCCAGGCTGCTCGCCGACGTGATCCGCGAGTTGGACACGCGCGGGGTCGAGATCGACGACATCGGTCTTCGGCGTCCGACCCTGGACGACGTCTTCTTGTCTCTGACGGGTCACCACGCGGAGCTCGAAGACCTGAACGACGAGGACGCGCAGTCGGCGGACAAGCGCCGCGATCGACGTGGGCGTCGGCGCGACAAGGACGTCAAGGACAACGCGGCGGAACCGGAGCTGGTTGACGAGGGGGCGGGCAAGTGAGCTTGGCGGCGGACGCGATCAAGACCCGACGCGGTGCACCGAAGTCCGGGGGCGGGCTCGTCGGTGCGGTCCGCGATTCGTTTGTGGTCACGAAGCGGAACCTGATCCGGATGACCCGCATTCCGGAGATCATCATCTTCGGCCTGGTCCAGCCGATCATGTTTGTGGTGCTGTTCAGCTACGTCTTCGGCGGCTCGGTGACCGTCAACGGCTCGTCGAATCCGGCCGGATATCGCGAGTTCCTGATGGCGGGCATCTTCGCGCAGACCGTCACGTTCGCGACGGCGGGCGCCGGCGCCGGCATCGCCGATGACATGCACAAGGGCGTGATCGACCGCTTCCGGTCGCTGCCGATGACGCGCGGCGCAGTGCTGACCGGTCGGACTATCGCGGATCTCGTGCAGACGACGTTCACCGTCCTGGTGTTGGCGGTCGTCGGCGTCCTCGTCGGCTGGCGCATCCACAACGGCATCCCGAAGGCGATCGGGGCGTTCGCGCTCTTGCTGCTGCTCGGATACGCGTTCTCCTGGATCGGGGCACTGATCGGTCTGTCTGTGCGCACCCCCGAGGCAGCCACGTCCGGCGGCCTGATCTGGCTGTTCCCGGTCACGTTCGTGTCGATCGCGTTCGTGTCGGCCGCGCAGATGACGCCGTGGTTGCGCCACGTCGCCGAGTGGAACCCGTTTAGCGCGACCGTGCAAGCGTGTCGAGAACTGTTCGGCAACCCGGGCGTCTCGTCGTCGGCCTCCTGGCCGATGCAGCATCCGGTCATCGCGTCGGTCGCGTGGTCGCTCGTCATCCTGCTGGTGTTCCGGACGCTCGCGGTGCGGCGCTACCGCTCCGCCACCGTATAAGCCGCACGCGGCGAACCGACCGTTGCGGCACGGCGCCGCCGAGCGTTGCGGCGCGGTGGCGCGCCGACTGTTGCGGCCGCCAGCGCGCCGGCATGGTGTCATGGGTAGGTGACCGTCGAGCTCCTGGAGCGCGGACGCGCGGCCTACGAGCGCCGTGCGTGGCAAGAGTGCTGGACGACGCTGCGCGAGGCCGACAGCGCGTGCCCGCTCGAGGCGCCGGACTTGGTCATGCTCGCGGTCAGCGGCTATCTGGTGGGCGAGGACGAGACGGGCATCGACGCACTGGCCCGCGCGCACGCGCGCTACTTGGACGTCGGCGACTACCGGCGCGCTGCCAGGTGCGGGTTCTACCTTTCGTTCCTGCTCGGCGCCACCAACGAACCAGCGCGGTCGAGCGCCTGGGCCGCCCGAGTGCGGGCGTTGGTCGAACAGCACCAACTCGATGGTGCGGAGCCCGCGCTGATGGACGCGTACGAGGCACACGTCGCACTCGAGTCCGGCGACGTCGCGGGCGCGCTGGACGCCGCCGAACGAGCGGTACGGATCGGTCGGGACACCGGCGACGCGGAACTGCGTACCCTCGGCCTGCTGACCACCGCACACGCGCGCATCCATCTCGGGCACGCCGCGGAGGCCACCGCATGCATCGACGAGGTCATGCTGGCCGTCTCCGGCGCTGAGCTCTCACCGCCGGTCGCCGGCGTGGTCTATTGCTCCGTCATCGCCGCGTGTTTCCGCGCCCACGATGTGGCTCGCGCCCGCGAGTGGACCGCGGCGCTCACGAACTGGTGCGACGTGCAGACCGGGCTGGTGCCCTATCGCGGCGTGTGCCTCGTGCATCGGGCCGAGCTCATGACGTTGTCGGGCAACTGGGCGGACGCGCAGCTCGAGATCGCCCGGGCACGCGAGCAGGTGCGGCACCCAGCGATCGGCGAGGCGTTCTACCGGCAGGGCGAACTCCATCGGCTGCGCGGCGAGTTCGCCGACGCCGAGGCCGCATACCGACAAGCCAACGCTTGGGGCCGCCAACCGGAGCCGGGTCTGGTGCGGCTGCGTGCCGCACAGGGTCGCCTGGACGCCGCCACCGTCACCGTCCGTCGGCTGCGGGCCGAGGTCAAAGATCCGGGGGTACGCCCGGACGTGCTCGCCGCCTGTGTCGATATCGCGGTACGCGTGCCGGACATCGAACTGGCACGCGCAGCTGCCGCGGAGCTCGACGACTTTGCCGCGGCCGCGACGAGCCCACTGTTACGTGCACTCGCGGCGCGCGCCGACGGACAGGTCGCGCTCTCCGACGGCCGCCATGCCGACGGGCTCAGCGCGCTGCGACGTAGCTGGCGCGCCTGGCAAGACCTCGACATGCCGTACGAGGCCGCCATCACGCGCGTCCTGATCGGTGAGTGTCTTGCGGCGCAGGGCGATGCGGACGCGGCTGCGATGGAATACGACGCCGCGCGCTGGTGGTTCGAACAACTCGGCGCGCAACCGGACCTCGAGCGCGCCACGGCACTCGCAAAGCCAGCGCGGGAAGCGTCCGACCGGCCGGCCAACGGTCTCACCGACCGCGAACTTCAGGTGCTCCGCCTGGTGGCCGCCGGCGGCACGAACCGTGCGATCGCCGGCGAACTGTTCCTCAGCGAGAAGACGGTCGCGCGACACATCAGCAACATCTTCACCAAGCTCGGGGTGTCCTCGCGCGCGGCGGCGACCGCGTACGCCTATGACCACGATCTTGTGGCGCGTGCGTAGGTCCGCCGTACATAGAAATACCCATGCCCCGTTCCACGCACGCGTGATTCGCCCGATGCACCGGCCATCTGCCGACTGACACCGTGAAGTCGTCAACGCAGATCGCACCTGGGGGCATCATGAACATCGACACCGTGATCATCGGCGCCGGGCAGACCGGACTCGCCACCGCGTACGAACTGAAGCAACGCAGCCGTACGGCGGTCGTGCTGAACGAGCATCCGCGCGTCGGCGATCAGTGGCGCAAGCGCTACGCATCGCTGCGGCTCAATTCGCCGGCACAGTACGACTCGCTGCCGGGGATGGCGTTTCCGGCTCCGGCGGGTACCTTCCCGACCGGTGCCGCGATGGGCGACTACCTCGAGGCGTACGCCAACCGGATGGGTCTCGACGTCCGTGGCCACACGCTCGTCACCGGCGTCACGCAGCTCGACGACGGCACGTTTCGCGTCGACACCGACGAGCAGACCTACTTCGCATGCAACGTCGTGATCGCGACCGGCTCGGAAAACCACCCGAAGGTGCCGACGATCGCCGACGAGCTCGACCCGTCCATCCGCCAGCTCCACTCGGTCGCTTACCGAGACGCGAGCCAACTGCTGCCCGGCCCGGTGCTCGTGGTTGGCGCCGGCCAGTCCGGTGCGGATCTGGCATTGGAGATCAAGCGCGCCGGACATGACACCTGGCTGGCCGGCAAGGAGAGCTCCACGATTCCGTTCGAGCTGGAGGGCCGCGCCGCGAGGTTCATTCTTCCGGTGCTGTGGTTCGTCGCGCACCACGTGCTCACCACCCGCAACCCGCTGGGCCGCAAGGCACAGCCGGCGATCCGTTCGAACGCCGCGCCACTGCTGCGGGTGAAGCCGGCCCACCTCGACGCGGCGGGCGTGCACCGGACGCCCTCGCGCGTCGTGGGCGCCGACGCCGGCCGTCCGATGCTCGACGACGGGTCGGTGCTCGAGGTGACGAACGTTGTCTGGTGCACCGGATACCGGCGCGACTTCTCCTACATCCACCCAGCGGTCACCGGCGAGTCGGGTTGGCCCCGCGACGATGGCGGCGTCATGCCCGAGATACCGGGTCTCTACTTCGTCGGGCTGCTCTACCAGCGCGGGTTTTACTCGATGCTGATCGGTGGCGCGGGACGGGACGCGTCGTTCATCGCCGACCACATCGCGAGCCGCGTCCGCGAGACTGCGTCGGTGTCGCCGGCGCTCGCCACCGCCTGACGCGACAAATGCCCACCCGCCCAGCCGGCGTCATGCCGGCTGGGCGTCATACGTGCGACCGAAAGACCTCAGTAACCGCCCGAGCCATTGCCGCCGCCGTAGATCACCAACGCGCCGATCATGACCGCGAGGACGACGACAACCGCGCCGACCCAGATCGCCGTCCGCGACTTCTGTGCGAGCATGCTCTTCACCCCAGCGGCGCATTACCCAGCACGCGTGCGCTCAAGCACCTCATTCGAAAATACCGACGAACGGCCGA
>DATFRR010000106.1:0-15407 GCA_035263025.1 Micromonosporaceae bacterium | reverse complement strand
GGGTGCGTTCGCGATGAGTACGGTCACTCGACCACGGAGCGCAGCGGGCAACGGTTCGTAGAGGTCGCCTTCGTACACGTAAGTTCCGAGCGCGACCGCTCCGACGGTGGCCCCTCCGACGGCGGCCAGATTGCGCCGCGCGCACGTTACGGCGACCGGGTCGAGGTCGACGGCGTGCAGCTCTGCCGGGTGGGCCTCGACCGTAACGCGGGTGACGCCGTCGGTGACGAGTGTCGTGACGACGGCGAGCCCGATCGCGCCGGATCCGCAACACAGGTCGACGACGATCGGCCGGAGCCGCGACTCCGTCGAAAGGCGGATCGCCTCTCGGACCACCAGTTCTGTCCGGCGGCGCGGTACGAAGACGCCCGGCTCGACCGAGATGCGCCGGCCGCAGAATTCAGCCCAGCCGAGGACGTATTCCAGCGGCTCGCCCGCGGCTCGTCGGTCGACCATTGCGGCGAGGTCGCGACCGGTGCCGGCGGCATCGACGAGCAACCGCGCCTCGTCCTCAGCGAACACGCAGCCGGCCGCGCGGAGCCGCACCACGATGGCCGACTCGTCGGGCGGATCGATCCGCGAGCTCCGGTCGATCACGCCGGCTTGGTTGCCTCGTCCGGCTGCGTTGCCTCGTCCGGTGTGGACCGCGGGAACCATGGCACGACGGCGGAGGTCGCCTCCTGATAGTCGGCGTATTCGGGATAGCGCGACAACGAGATGCTCTCGGTGAACCGGGTCGATCCAACGAACAAGAGCGTCAACAACACCGGACCGAGCACCGTCCACTGCAGCACGGAACCGGCCGCGATGGCGCCGAACGCGAAGACGACCCACCACTGCGCCTGCTCGAAGAAGAAGTTGGGATGCCGCGAGTAGCGGAACAATCCGGTCGTGACGAAGCGCGCGGTTGGCTTGCGGCCGGCCGCAAACTCGTCGCGTTTCCATGTCTGGAACTCCCACTGCTGCTGGTCGGCAACCGTCTCGCCGGCGAGGCAGCCGACGAACACGACGGTCGCCAACACGTCCAGCACACCGAAGCCGCCGCGGTGCCGGAGCGCGGTGTACGCCGGCAACGTGATCAACAACAGCAACAGGTTCTGGTAGATCGTGATGAAGAACAGATTGAACAGCCGGAACCGCCACGGCGTCATGCGGCCACGAAGGATCGCCCATCGGTAGTCTTCGCCGCCCGGCGCGTAACCGCCTTTGCGCGCGAAGTTGAAGGTGAGCCGAGCGCCCCACAGCGCGACGAGCACGAACATCGTGTCGAGTCGAGCGTCGGCGAAGCCGGCAGACGCGGCGAACACCGCGACGTACGCGATCGGGATGATCGACCAGATGCGATCGACCCAGGAGTGTTCGTGTGTGACGAGCGACGTGATCCACACCGCTGCGCACGCGCCAACGAAGATCCACACGCACGTGACCAGAGCGGCATTCATGAGCGCACTCTAACCGGGCGCCGCGGCCATCATCGACCCGCGCGTCATCGACCCGCGGCCGGCCCGGCCGTGGGTTCGGGTCCGGCTGTGGATTCTGGTCCGGCGGTGGATTCTGGTCCGGCGGTGGGTTCTGGTCCGGGACGTGGGTCCGCTCCGGTGTGCGCGGCACGATGCAGCACGCTTAGGGCGCCGTACAAGACGACGATGATTGCCGCGGTCAGGCTGATCGCGATCGTGTCGAGGATCGCGTCGACCACGATTTCGATCCACATCGGCGGGTGCGCGCCATGTAGCGCCTCGGCGACCTGATCCGCGATGGCGGACGGCACGAGCGCTGTCGTGGTGAGAGCGGCGACCTTCCAGAAGTGCCCCCGCACGAGCGAAACGCTGGCCCGCAAGGAGTCCCGTACGCCTCGGCCCTCGACGAGCGCAACGGTGCAAGCGAGCGACAGCCAAGCGAAGACCGCGAGACCGGGCAGCAGCAGAAGGAGCACCCCGATCGCGACCGAGACGCCGATGATCACCGCGAGCACGGTCAGCCGGATGACGGGGAGCCGGCGTACCGTCGCCCACAACGACAGGCGCTCGTGTCGAGGGCCCTCCGCCGCGCCGTGGTGCAGGATGTCCTCGGCGATGCCGGCACAGAGCGCTTCGCCGAACGCCGCGGCGGCCACACCGAACACCGAGGCGATCGCCACGGCGGTGGCCGTCGACGTACCGACCCATTCGTCGAGCAACTCGGCGAGGATCAGTAGCGGAGCGACGATCGCTACCGCGATCGGAACGAACGCCGCGAGGTGCGCCCGCCACAGCCGCCATGCGCGGCGCACCGCCGGTAGGTAAGCGAGTGGCCGGTCGGCGCCCGCCGTGGTGTCGGCAGTGTTCCCGGGAGTGTTCCCAGCAGTGTTCCCGGCAGCGGCGCCAGCAGCGGGGGTCACCATGGTGGTCAGACAATCACGCGGCGTCCGACCGCGCGGTTGGTAGCCGAAACTCGCAGACGCTGACCGCGTGCTCGCCGGAGCCGCGGTGACGAAGGGGTCAGGAATGCACGAGCGCGACGTGTTGATCGAGGGATTCGGGCGGCTTCCGGCGCTGGTCCTGTCGGCGGTCAACGGTCTGACCGCGGAGCAGCTTCGGTGGACGCCCGCGCCGGGGGCGAACAGCATCGGCTGGCTCGTCTGGCATCTCGCTCGGATCCAGGACGATCACGTCGCCGAGCTGGTCGGCGACGAACAGCTGTGGGTGTCCGGTCGCTGGGCGCCGCGATTCGGGCTCGCGGCCAGCGTCATGGACACGGGGTACGGCCATTCGGCTGCTGACGTCGACCGCATCCGACCGGACGGCCCGGCCGCACTGATCGAGTACTACGACACAGTCGCCAGGCGTACCAATGAGTTGCTGGACCGAGTGACCGCCGACGAGCTGGACCGGGTGGTAGACGAACACTGGTCGCCGCCGGTCACACTCGGCGTACGGCTGATCAGCGTGCTCGGCGACGACCTGCAGCATGTCGGACAAGCGGCGTACGTGCGCGGGCTACTGCCGTGATCCTTGTCGGTACGTCCGGCTGGCAGTACCGCGACTGGCGTGGCGCCGTCTATCCGGCCGATCTGCCCGCGCGACTGTGGCTGGAGAACTACGCCGAGCGGTTCGCAACCGTCGAGGTGAACAACGCGTTCTATCGACTGCCGGAACGGGACACGTTCGCCCAGTGGCGTTCGCGGACCCCCGCGGGGTTCCGCATCGCGGTGAAGATGAGCCGCTACCTCACGCACATCAAGCGGCTCAAGGATCCCGCCGAGCCGGTGGCGCGCTTCTGGGACCGTACCCAGGCGCTCGGGGATCGACTCGGGCCGGTGCTGCTGCAGCTTCCGCCGACGCTGCGCGCCGACGCCGATCTCCTCGACGCGGCGCTGTCCCGGTTCCCGGCCGGCGTTCGGGTCGCCGTCGAACCGCGGCACGCGTCGTGGTGGACGGCTGAGATCAGATCGGTTCTCGAACGCCGTGCCGCCGCGCTGTCGTGGGCGGACCGCCGTGGTCGCCCGGTGGCGCCGATGTGGCGTACCACCGATTGGGGCTATCTGCGCATGCACGAAGGAGCCGCACGGCCGAGACCGAGCTATGGTCGCGCGGCGCTGGCGTCCTGGCTGGACCGCGTGGCAAGCGGTTTCGCGCTCGGGAGAGAGGAGGTGTACGTGTACTTCAACAACGACCACGGCGGTGCGGCTGTGCGGGATGCGATCGCATTTGCCACGCTCGCTCGCGGACGCGACCTCGGAGTAAGCCGCGCGTCCGGATGAGTTCTCTCAAGGTGACGTCTGGTGAGGTTGCGGCTCCGGCGCCGAGCTCGACGCGGTGTCGTCGGATGGCTTGGGCGTGAGCCGGATCGTCACGACGTGCGCGACAACCACCGCCACGATGACGATGGGCATGACGGGTACGCCGTCGCTGCCGAGGAACAACGTCGTCAGCAGGACCGCGGTGAACGGGAGACGCAGCATGCCGGCCGTCATGGCACCGATGCCCATCGCCGCTGCCGGGACGACCGAGAGGCCCGGCAGGTGGGACATCGCGATGCCGCCGACCGCGCCGATGAACATACCGGGGAACGTCGGGCCGCCGCGGAAACCGACGAGGCTGCCCGCGTAGGCGAGGCCTTTGCACGCGACGAGCAATAGCAGCGCGCCGACCGAGTAGCCCGCGGCGTGTTCCATCAGCATCGGCAGCTGCGCCTGGCCGGAGAACAATACGTCGGCGTTCGAATGGTCGGTGGCCTCGACGTACGCGATGGCGAGCCCGGCGACGGCGAGACCGATCGCGCCGGTGACGGGTATCGTCCAGCGTTCCACCACGCCGCGGATCGCGGTCGCGCCACGGCGCAACAACCAACATGCCGCGGCCGCGAGCAGGCCGATCACAATCGCCCAGCCGAATTCCGCGATGGTCGGGCGGCCCACGTGGGGGAGGTTCGGAATCGCCAAGGAGAACGTGCCCTGCCCGGTCAGCGCGTCGAGCCCGGTGAAGACGAGCGCGCCGATGCCGGCGCCGAGCAGCCCGGGCACGAGCACGACGGACCCGATCGCGCCGGAGAGTCCGGACGCCTCGATGATCAGGAATGCGCCGGTGAGCGGCGAGCCGAGCAACGTAGAGACCGCGGCGAAGCTGCCCATCGCCGCCATAACGGCGGCGGCCTGCCGAGGCAGGTCGCGTTTCACGAGACGTACCACCCACACGGCAACGCCGCCGCCGAGCGCGATCAGCGGCGCCTCCGGACCGATGACCGCGCCGAGCGAGATGCTGGCGAGCGCCGCAATCGCGATGCCGGGCAGTTGCGCGCCCGGAGCCACGCCGCCTACGTGTAACCCATCCACGGGTACGTGTCCGCCGGTGCCGGGCAGGTAGCGTACCGTCGCGCCGACGACGAGACCGGCGACCACCATTGGAAGGATCGGCCACCACACCGGCTGCGACGAGAAGCCGAGACCGTGCGGCAGGTTCGTGTAGACCCAACCCTGGATCGACGTCGTCAGGCGGAGAAACCCGTACGCCGCCGCGGTTATGGGTACGCCGAGCAGCGCCGCGAGGATCAGTAGGACAACGTACCGTCGCGAGCGAAGGAACGACTCGGCGCGTGCGTTTGCGGCGGCCGAATGCGGCGAGATGGCATCGCCGGTTCCGGCACCGGATCCCTCAGACTCGTGCACGGCTGCGACAACGCGGGGAACATAACGGTACGTTCACTGTCTTAGCATGTCAGATCCGGGCGAAGTGGATACGCTGACGGAGTTGTTCCGTCGGTCCCGCGGCGTCGCGGGTCGTGATCAGGGGCGGTCGCGGTGACGGCAGGTGAGGTCCACGTCGGCGTCGTCCAGCCGGGGATGGCGCCGTCAGCCGCAGCGCGACGAGACCGCCTGCTGCAGCGAGTTGTACGCGGCGAGGACACCGGTTGCGGCGGTGGTGATCGCACCGACACTGTTGGAACCGGGGCTGGCGCTCGCCGCCGCCACCGCAGATTTCAGATTTGCCAGCGCGCTTCGCATCTGGGCGACCTGTGGGGCGAACTGCGTCTGTGCGGCCGCAGCGAACTCGTTGAGGCTGGCCTGAATGTTGTCGATGGCGGCCTGCACACCCGGCAGTCCGGCCGACGGATCGAGCGACGTGAGGTTCTGTACCGACGCCTTGAGCTTCGCCGCCGCGTCGCACAGTGCGGCGGCGGTCCCGGTCGGCTGCGGGCTGGACGGGGCGACCGACGGCGATGTGGTGGTGGGACTCGGCGACGGATTGCCGCCACCGTTGTTCGAGCAACCGGCGATCGCCGCGCCGAGGCAGAGCAGCGCGACTGGGATCGCCGCACGCCACCGTTGGCGCGGCAAGCGGCTCCGCCGTGGAATCTCGTCGCGCGGTCGGCTGCTCTGCATGGGCTCTTCATACCGCCGCGGCCGGGCGCGGTGTCGCGGATCCGGCGACATCGTTATGAGCGCCGTCGTGATGGGCCACTGATGCGGGTGCCGGTGCGGCGTGACTCGTGACAGCCAGCCTGGCAGCGAGTCCGGCGGCGAGCACGACAGCCCGCCGGGCGGCGAGCCAGAGCACGGACCGGGCGACGAGCCGGATCGCGGATCGCGGGGGAGTCGACGGCGCTTCTCGGCGGCCGACGACATTCTCCGCGGCTTCACCCGCGGCGGCCAGCCGACCGGTTATCGCGCCTTCTTCGCGACCACGATCGCGGCGTCGTTGCTTATCTGGGATCTGGCGTTCGTTCTCGGCGCGTATCACACGGTGTTCTACTACCGGCTGTTCCAGATCTTCGTGGTCTCTACCGTGCTGTTGCTCGGTTCCATCGTGTTGCGGCGCGAGATGCGCGTCTGGTGGTGGACGCGGGTGGTGCTGTGCATTCCGGTGGTGTGGTTCGTACTTCGGGGCATCGCACCCATCTACCGATCCACCGGTCCGTTACACGTCATCGAGCAGACGCTCACCTGGCTGACCCTGGCAACCGTGCCGTTGACGTTGTGGGCACTCGTCCGCGTGATGGCGCCCGGCTTATTCGAGATGCGCGCTCGGCGGATCCGAGCACTGGTCATTGTGATCATTTCAGTCGTCGCGATCGCCGGATTCGTCGTCGGCCAGTTCAACAGCCACTTCACGACCTGTCGCGACTACGTGGTCGCGGGCGATGATGAGCCGAGCAAATGCCGACCCACTCCGGGTATCCCGGCGCCCAGCCCCCCGGCGCCCAGCCCCGCGTCGCCCAGCCCCGCGTCGCCCAGCCCCCCGTCTCCAAGCCCCCGGCGATAACCGCTGTGCGGCACGTCCGCCGCACATGCCGGAGAGGCGACTCAACACAGGCGATCGTGATGGCTCACAGCGTCGTCACACCTTCGACGACGCCCGTCAAGTCGCACTTTCGCGCGCTAGCCGCCCGATCCAGAGTGATCCCGACATTTTCCAAAAAATGCTCGGATTATCTGTAATGTGATCTTTGCGAATGTCACCCTGACTGCGCCTGGTGCCACGGTTCGTGTCGCAGACAGCGCGAGCCGGATCACGAGACGGCGGCCGCGAGACGACGACTGTGAGACGACGACCGCGAGACGGCGGCCGCGACCGTCGATCTCGACGGATTACCGGGCTCGGTCCGAGTGCGCTGCCGTACGCGATCTTTCAGGTGTTCTGGGCTGTCAGATGTTCTGGGGGCGCTCCACATGACCGGTTCGCAACCCGTACACATCATCATCGTCGGCGGCGGCTTCGGCGGTGTCGCCTGTGCGAAGCGCCTCGCGGGTGATCCGCAAGCGCAGGTGACGCTGTTTGACAACAACGGCTTCCACCAGTTCCAGCCGTTGCTCTACCAAGTCGCCACCGCCGAGTTGACGCCGGCAGACATAGCGTTCGATCTCGAGGAGATCTTCAAGCACCACGACAACGTCACGGCGCGCATGGCGGAGGCCACCGCGATTGATCCGCACGCGCGCTCGGTGACACTCGCCGATGGGGACACGTTCACGGCCGACTTTCTCGTCCTTGCGGCCGGTGCGCAGCCGAACTTCTTCAACACCGCCGGCGCTGCGGAAAACGCGTTCCCGCTCTACTCGCTGCGGGATGCCAAGCGCGCGCGATCTCGCGTGCTGCAACTGTTCGAAGACGTCGCGAAACAGCCGCGCCTCGTCGACGACGGTGCCTTGAACTTCGTGATCGTCGGCGCCGGACCGACCGGCGTAGAGGTTGCTGGCGCTCTTTCCGAGTTGATCCACGACGTCATGCCGCACCGGTATCCGGACATGGCGATCGACGCGGCAAGGATCATTCTCGTCGACATGGGTGACGCGCCGCTGGGCGCGTTCTCCGACGCAGCCCATGGGTACGCGACAAAGCAGCTGAAGCATCGCGGCGTGGAACTGATGCTCGGCACCGGCGTAACGGAAGTTGCCCGCGACCACGTCACGCTCCGCGACGGGACGACGATCCCTACGCACCTCACGATCTGGGGCGGCGGCGAGAAGGCGTCACCGGTCGTCGAGGCATCCGGTCTCGACGTTGGTCATGGCGGCCGCGTCACCGTGAACGCCGACCTGACCGTCGAGGACTATCCCGGCGTGTACGCGGTCGGCGACGCGGCCAACATCCCTGGCCCGGACGGCGAGATCCTGCCTCAGCTCGGCAGCGTGGCTCAGCAATCCGGCGACTGGGCCGGTCGCAACATCTCGGCCGAGATGGCCGGCGTCAAGCGAGAGCCATTCGAATACCACGACAAGGGGATCATGGCGATGATCGGCCGGCGAGCGGCCATAGCCGAGCTCGGTGAACACCGTCACGAGCTGCACGGCCGGGTCGCGTTCGCGGCGTGGCTCGGTGTGCACGCCCAATTGCTCGCCAACACCGGCGCCGAGATCCGTGCGTTCATGCAGTGGGCCGAGGACTTCTACGTGCGGCCACACCACCGGTCGGCAGAACTGCTGGCCGCCTCGCACATCGACACGCCTCGCATTCATTGGCACGAGGCCCGACAAACCATCGACGACCATAACGACCAACGAACATAAGGACTGACATGGCTGACCATCACGCCACCAACGCGCAACCAGCCGACGTGTTTGTCATCTTCGGCATCACCGGCGATCTAGCGAAGGTGATGACGTTCGATTCGCTGTACCGGCTGGAGAAACGCGGCCTGCTGGACTGCCCGATCGTCGGCGTCGCCGTGCAGGACTGGACGGACAAGCATCTCCGGGACCACGCCCGCCAGTGCATCGAGGCGAACGGCGAGAAGATCGACGAGGCGGTGTTCAAGCGGTTCGCCGACCGCTTGTCATACGTGGCCGGCGATTTCACCGACGCGGGCACGTACCACGATGTCGCGAACAAGATGCGCGGTGCCACCATGCCGGTGTTCTACCTGGAGATCCCGCCCTCGCTGTTCGGCACCGTGATCGGCAACCTGACGCACGCCGGCCTGACGAAGACCGGCCGCGTCGTGGTGGAGAAGCCGTTCGGCCACGACATGGCCTCGGCGACTGCGCTCGCCGACGAGATCCACCAGTACATCGACGAGTCGCAGCTTTATCGGATCGACCACTTCCTCGGCAAGATGGGCAGCGAGGAGCTGCTCTACTTCCGGTTCGCCAACACGATGATCGAGCCGGTGTGGAACCGCAACTACGTCGAATGCGTACAGATCACGATGGCCGAGAGCTTCGGCGTCGAGGACCGCGGCCACTTCTACGACCCGGTCGGGGCGCTGCGCGACGTCGTCGTCAATCACCTCATGCAACTCGTCGCGCTCGGCGGCATGGAACCGCCGGCCGGCCGCGACCCGAACACGCTCAACAACGCCAAAGACGCACTGTGGCAGGCGGTGGTGGCCGCCGATCCGGCGAACTACGTGCGCGGCCAGTACGACGGCTACCTGAAGATCGACGGCGTCGCGCCGAACTCCACCACCGAGACATCCGTGGCGCTACGACTCGACATCGACAACTGGCGCTGGTCGGGCGTGCCGTTCTTCATCCGTACCGGCAAGAAGCTGAAGGCAACGCAGACCGAGTTCCGGCTGGTGTTCAAGGAGCCGCCTCGGCTCGGCCTGCGAATGGCGGGCGAACAGCGTCCGGAGGCAAACCAGCTCGTCATCAAGCTCGACCCGAGCACTGGCATCCGCTTCGATCTCGAGGCCAAGCGCGCCGGACAGATTCAGCCGGAGCCGATCGACCTCGAGATGGAGTTCGCTCAGGAGGGTGGCGAGGGACCGACGCCGTACGAGGTGCTGCTGCACGCCGCGCTTGTCGGCAACAGCGCGCGCTTCACCCGACAGGACGGCATCGAGGACGAGTGGCGGGTCATGCAGCCCCTGCTTGACAAGCCGCCGAAGGTACATCCGTACAAGCCAGGCACGTGGGGTCCGAAGGAAGCCGACAAGATCACCGCCGATTTCGGCGGTTGGCGAGAACCGTGGGTGACGTCATGACAACAACACTCGATCGTCCAACAACCGACGAGCAGAAACCGGCGGGTGCGCTACCCACGCCAGCGGCGGTTTCGCCCTATGCGCCGATTGCGGATTACGCATTCCTATCCGATTGCCACACCGGCGCGCTGATCGCGCCGGACGGCTCGGTCGACTGGCTGTGCGTTCCGGCGTTCGATTCGCCGAGCATCTTCGGCAGCCTCCTCGATCGCCAGGCCGGCGTGTTCCGGGTCGGGCCGTACGGCATCGTGCACCCGAGCGCGCGGCGGTACGTGCCCGGTACCAACGTGATGGAGACGACGTGGCGCACCCGGACCGGGTGGCTGATCGTCCACGACGCTCTCGTTATGGGCCCGGTCGATCACGACGATGTCGTGACTCCGCACACGCGTCCGCCGGCCGACGCCGACGCACGGCACATGCTGGTCCGCACCGTGGAGTGCACGTCAGGCCACGTCGAGGTCGAGATGGTGTGCGAACCGCTCTTCGACTACGGCCGTACCACGGCGGAATGGTCGATGCGTGACGACGACCGGCACGCGGCCGACGCGACCGGCGCCGGGGTCCGATTCCGCCTTCGTACCGATCTTTCGCTCGGCATCGAGGCCGGCCGCGCCCGGGGTCGGCGGACGCTGGCGGCGGGCGAACGCATGTACTGCGCGATGTCCTGGTCTCACGATCTCGCCGCGCCGGAGACGTTCGACGCAGCGAAGGCGATGATCGACGAGACGTCCTTGTTCTGGCGGACCTGGCTAGAGAACTCGCGCATGCCGGACCATCGCTGGCGCGAACACCTTCAGCGTTCCGCGCTCGCCATCAAGGGACTGTCCTACATGCCGACCGGAGCGACGCTCGCGGCGTCGACGACGTCCCTTCCCGAGACGCCGGGCGGCGAGCGCAACTGGGATTACCGGTTCACCTGGATGCGAGATTCGACATTCACACTCCGCGCGCTGCATTACCTCCTGCTCGACTGGGAGGCGGACGAGTTCATGCAGTTCGTGGCCGACGTGGAACCGACCGAGGATGGCTCGCTGCAGATCATGTACGGCATCGACGGTCGGCGCGACCTGACCGAGGAGACGCGCGACGAACTGTCTGGATACGAGGGTGCGCATCCGGTTCGGGTCGGCAACGCGGCGTGGAACCAGAAGCAGAACGACGTCTTCGGTGCCGTTCTCGACTCGATCCTGCTGCATGTCCAGCACAGCAAGCGACTGCCGCGGCGGCTCTGGCCGATCGTGGAATCGCAGGCGGCGTGCGCGACCCGCGTGTGGAAGAACCCGGACCAGGGCATCTGGGAGGCGCGCGGCGCACCGAAACACTACGTGTCGTCGAAGCTCATGTGCTGGGTCGCGATGGATCGTGCCGCCAAGCTCGCCTCCGTGGCCGGCGAGGACGCAAAGGCTACGGACTGGCGCAAGACGGCCGACGAAATCAAGGCCGACATCCTGGCCCACGGCGTGAGCGACCGTGGTGTGCTACGCCAGCACTACGACACCGACGCGCTGGACGCGTCGACATTGCTCGCTGTGATGTTCGGCTTCCTGCCGCCGGACGATGAGCGGTTGCGCAAGACGGTTGACGCGATCGCCGACGAGCTGACCGAGAACGGGTTCGTGCTGCGGTACGACACCAGCGAGACCGACGACGGCATGAGCGGCAAGGAAGGCACGTTCCTGATTTGCTCGTTCTGGCTCGTGTCGGCGCTCGCCATGGTGGGCGAGATGGCTCGCGCTCGCGACCTCATGGAGAAGCTGCTGCGCGTGGCGTCGCCGCTCGGCCTCTATGCCGAAGAGTTCGAGCCGGGCACCGGTCGCCATCTCGGCAACTTCCCGCAGGCGTTCTCGCACCTGGCGCTGATCGACGCGGCCAGCCGCATCGTCGTCGCCGAAATTCTTCCGGAGCAGATGTCATGACCAATGGCGATATCCCATCCGCATTCGACGTCATCATCATCGGTACCGGCGCGGGCGGCGGTACGCTCGCTCGTCATTTGGCGCCGTCTGGCAAGCGGATCCTGTTGCTGGAACGCGGCGGCTATCTACCGCGCGAACCGGAGAACTGGGACACCGGCGATGTGTTCGTCGACGGCCGCTACATCTCGAAGGACAGCTGGACCGACCACAAGGGCAAGGCATTCCAGCCGCAGGTGCACTACTTCGTGGGCGGTGCGACGAAGATGTACGGCGCCGCGCTGTACCGGTTGCGGGAGCGCGACTTCGGCGAGCTTCGGCACCACGACGGGATCTCGCCGGCGTGGCCGATCTCGTACTTCGACATGGAGCCGTACTACTCGGCGGCCGAGCAGATGTACGCGGTGCACGGCGTACACGGCGAAGATCCGACCGAAGGCCCGTCCGGCACTCCGTATCCGTTCGGGCCGGTATCGCATGAGCCACGCATCCAGCAGTTGTCCGACGATCTCGCGGCGGCCGGCTATCACCCGTTCCACGCGCCTTGCGGCGTGCGGCTCAACGAGGCGAACATGCCGTACAGCATCTGCGTGAAGTGCAATTCGTGCGACGGGTTCCCGTGTCCGCTGCACGCGAAGTCGGATGCCGAGGTGATGGGTGTTCGGCCGGCACTCAAGTTCGACAACGTCACGCTCCTGACCGATGCGATGGCCGTGCGTCTGGAGACGAATGGACCAGGCAACGAGGTCACGAAGGTCATCGTTGACCACGACGGTCACCAGGAGTCCTACGCGGCGAACATCGTCGTGGTGGCGTGCGGTGCGGCCAACACGGCCAAGCTGCTGCTGAGCTCGGCTACCGACAAGCACCCGAACGGCCTCGCGAACGGCTCGGACCAGGTCGGGCGCAACTTCATGTTCCACGACAGCCAGGCCATCCTGGCCTTGTCCAGGGAACCGAACCCGACGATCTTCCAGAAGACGCTCGGGGTCAACGACTTCTACTTCGAGGGACCGGACTTCCCGTACCCGATGGGCAACATCCAGATGATCGGCAAGTCGCAGCCCGAGCACTACCGTGGCGAGAAGTCGATCGCGAAGCTGGCACCGATGTTCTCGTTGGAGGACATCGCGAAGCATGCCGTTGACTTCTGGCTGTCCACGGAGGATCTGCCGAGGCCGGACAACCGGGTCACGCTCGACAGTGACGACAACATCCGGCTCGCGTACGAACCGAGCAACCCGACCGCCGCCGACCGGCTTTACAAGCAGTTCAAGTCCATGCTCGGCGGTCTCGGTATGCATGAAGACCACGCCGTCCACCGCTTCGCATACATGAAGACCACCATCCCGATCGCCGGGTGTGCACACCAGGCCGGCACCGCGCGGATGGGCAACGACCCGGCGACGTCGGTGGTTAACGCGGACTGCCGTACGCACGAGGTCGACAACCTGTACGTCGTCGACACAAGCGTGTTCCCGGCCATCGGTGCGGTCAACCCGGCGCTCACCGCGATGGCGAACTCGATCCGGGTCGGTGACCACCTGCTCGGTCGGATGGGCGCCACCGTCACCGCCGGCACGCGGCCGACCGCGTCATCCGGCTAAGGCCCCAACATGAATTCTGCCTGGACGTTACTCGCATCCGGGCCGGTGCAGTTGACGCCGGCCCGGTCGCAGATGGGTTTCACTCTCGGGTTCCACATCCTGCTGGTACCACTCGGTGTGGCGCTGCCGACGCTGATGCTGATCGCGAATTACAAGGGTCTGAAGCGCGGTGACGCGGCGGCGTTGAGTCTCGCGCGTCGATGGTCGCACGCGGCGGGTCTGACGTTCGCGGTCGGCGCGGTCACCGGGACCGTGTTGTCGTTCGAGTTCGGCTTGCTGTGGCCGGGTTTCGTCAAGACGTTCGGCGACGTCTTCGGCCTGCCATTCGCGATCGAAGGCATCTCGTTCTTCCTCGAGGCGCTGCTCGTGGCGATCTACATCTACGGGTGGCGGCGCATGAAGCCGTGGACGCACTTCTGGTTCGGCTTCCCGATCCCATTTGTGGCCATCATCGGCGCGCTTTCCATCATCTCGGTCAACTCGTGGATGAACGCACCGGCCGGCTTCACCATCGGCTCGGATGGGCGCCCGACTAAGGTCGATCCGTTCAACGTCATCTTCAACAGGGCGCTGCCCTGGGAGCTGACGCACTTCCTCATCGCGGCATACATGGCGGCCACGTTCATGGTCGCGTCCGTGTACGTGGTCGGCTGGCTGCGCGGGCGCCGCGACCGGTACCACCGGCTGGGCATTCTGATCCCGTTCACGATCGGTGCCATCCTCGCGCCGATCCAGGCTCTGGTCGGCGATCAGATCGCACGTTGGGTCTATCAGAACCAGCCGGCCAAGTTCGCCGCGATGGAAGTAGTGACGAATTCCGGTACCCATCAACCCGAATACTTGTTCGGCATTTACCACCCGTCAACGAACACGGTGACCGGCGGGATCAAGATTCCGGGCCTCGACTCGTGGTTGGCCGGCGGCAGCACGAAGACGTTCGTGACGGGCATGAACTCGATCCCGCCGCAGAATCGCGCATCCAACCCGACGCTCGTCCATTTCGCGTTCGACATCATGGTCGGGATCGGCACGCTGCTCCCGTTGGTGGCGCTCTACTACGCGATCGCGTATTGGCGCCGCCGCAACGTGCCGCACGGACGGATCTTCCTGTGGGTGGCCGCAGCCTGCGGCGTGCTGGCGTACATGGCGATCGAGGCGGGGTGGATCACCACCGAGGTCGGCCGGCAGCCGTGGATCGTCTGGAACATCGCGCGAACATCCGGCGCGGTGACCACTGCGCAAAGCGTCACCGTGACGATGATCGTCATCTACGTCCTCTACGCGTTGCTCGGCATCGCCACGATCGCCGTACTGCGCGCGATGGCCACGCGATGGCGCATCAAGCCGGTTATCGACGACGACGAGACATCGCCCTACGGCCCGCGGCCGGACGCGGTGGCGGCGATGGCGGGCGAGACCGCCGAGGCCGGCGCATTGGCCGGGTCCAGCGTCGATGCCACGGCCGGCTCTGGATCCACATCCGCGACCGATTCCGCAGTCGATACCGCGACCGATTCAACGGCCGAATCCCGCGACCGGAGACCGAAGTCGTGACGGCCGCAAACCTCGTCGCCGGAGTCATTGTCATCGGCATCACGCTCTATGCCTGGTCCGGCATCGCGGACTTCGGCGCCGGTTTCTGGGATCTGATCGCCGGCAACAAGGCGCAAGGTCTGCGCGCGCGGTCGCTGATCGACGAGGTCATTACGCCGGTGTGGGAGGCCAACCACGTCTGGCTCATCTACATCCTGGTCGTGACGTGGACGGCGTTCGGCGGCGCGTTCGGATCGATCATGACCGCGCTCTTCGTCCCGCTGGCGCTCGCCGCGCTCGGCATCGTGTTGCGCGGTGCGAACTTCGCACTGCGCAAGGACGCCGCGCGGTCCGGAGCGCGCCAGTGGTCCGGCTGGCTGTTCGGCATCGGCGCGGTCATGACGCCGTTCTTCCTCGGCACCGCGGTCGGGGCAATCATGTCCGGTCG
>DATFRR010000105.1:0-2738 GCA_035263025.1 Micromonosporaceae bacterium | reverse complement strand
CCGACCGCACCTCGACCCGCGCCGAGTTCGGCTTGCCGTAGGCCGGCACCCGTACGAGCGCCGAGCGGTTCAGGTGGCCCCAGCACACGTACGCGGGCGACTCGGTGATGCGGCCCTCGATCGACTGCGGGAACAGGCGCTTGTACGAATTGACCCACTGGTTCGTGATGGCGGCCGACTCGCGCGCGTGAACCAGCAGCCCGGCGATGAACGAGCGTGCGACCTTAGAGAGCTTCATCGGATCGGTCGGATCGTGGAAGGCGTTCCGCTCGCCTTCGAACAGCGACAGATGCGTGTGCTTGCCGCTGCCCGGTTGGTCGGTGAACGGCTTCGGCATGAACGTCGCCCGTACCCCGTGCGAGAGCGCGACCTCCTTGACGACGTGCCGGAACGTCATGATGTTGTCCGCCGTGGTCAGCGCATCCGCGTACCGCAGGTCGATCTCCTGCTGGCCGGGCGCGACCTCGTGGTGGCTGAATTCGACGGAGATGCCGATCCGTTCGAGGGCGAGCACTGCTTGCCGCCGGAAGTCGCGCGCGACGGCATGCGTGGTGTGCTCGAAGTAGCCGCCGGCGTCCACCGGCGTCGGCGCGGCACCGTCCGGCGGTACGTCCTCGATCAGGAAGAACTCGATCTCCGGATGTGTGTAGAACGTGAAGCCCTTCTCCGCCGCGCGCGACAGGGAGCGCCGCAGCACGTGCCTCGGATCGGCCCAGCTCGGCGATCGATCCGGCAGCAGGATGTCGCAGAACATGCGCGCGCTCTCGCCGGACAGGCCGCCCTCGAACGGGAACACCTGGAAGGTCGTCGGATCGGGCATCGCGATCATGTCCGATTCGTAGACCCGCGCGAAGCCCTCGATCGCCGAGCCGTCGAAGCCGATGCCCTCCTCGAACGCGGACTCGAGCTCGGCCGGCGCGACCGAGACGCTCTTCAACGTGCCAAGCACGTCGGTGAACCAGAGCCGGACAAAACGGATGTCGCGCTCCTCCAGCGTACGGAGCACGAACTCCTGCTGACGCTCCACGGCCAACTCCTCACGGGCTCCCCAGCGGTGGCGGCCGCGCCACCACACCCACTTCGCAGTCTGCCCGCCGCCCGTTACAGGCTTGTTAACTGCCGTGTTCGCCCCGTCGTCGGCGCGCCGCTGTGATCTCGCGCTGTGATCTCGCGCTGTGATCTCGCAGACGTGATCGCGCCGTGCGCCCCGCGTTTTGGGACAATGGAGGTATGCAAGACACCGGCACCACCCGCCTGCGGATCGCACTCGCGCAGGTGAACCCGACCGTCGGCGCCATCGAATCGAACGCCGCCATGGTCCGCACCACCGTCTCACGCGCCGCCGAGGCCGGCGCGCACCTTGTCGCGTTCCCAGAAATGATGCTGACCGGCTATCCGGTCGAGGATCTGGTGTTCCGCCAGTCGTTCGTCGACACGTCCCGCGCGGCCCTGGTCGACCTCGCCTCGGCGCTCGCGGACGACGGGCTCGGCGACGTGGCGGTGCTGGTCGGATACGTCGACGCGGACGGGCCGGCGCGGATGAGCGCGGATGCCACGCCGGGGCGCGGCCCGCGCGACGCCGCCGCGTTGCTTTACCGCGGCGAGGTGGCCGCGCGCTACTTCAAGCACCATCTGCCGAACTACGGAGTCTTCGACGAGGATCGATACTTCGTGCCGGGCGACACGTTGACGGTGGTGCGCATCGGCGGCGTCGACGTGGCGCTGACCGTGTGCGAGGACATCTGGCAGGCGGGCGGCCCGTTCACCGCGGCCGCTCGGGCCGGCGTCGGGCTGGTGGTGAACATCAACGGGTCGCCGTACGAGCTGAACAAGGACGACGTCCGGCTCGCGCTGGTCCAGCGGCGGGCGGCCGAGGCGGGTGCCACGGTGGCGTACGTCAACATGGTCGGCGGTCAGGACGAGCTCGTCTTCGACGGCGACTCGATGATCGTCGCGCCGGACGGCACGCTGATCGCGCGGTCGCCATTGTTCGCCGAGGACCTGCTCGTCGTGGACCTGGACCTGCCGGTCGCGGCCGGGTCCGAGGCGGGCGATCCAGTTGACGATCCAAACGTGGGTACGGACGGCATGCGCATCCAGCGCGTACCCGTCTCCGGAGTAATGCCTGCCCCCGATGGACCCGCAGCGGTCGGCACCGTGTCGGAGCGGATCACGGACGAGGCGGAGATCTGGGCGGCACTGTCGCTCGGCCTCGGCGACTACGTCCGCAAGAACGGATTCAAGTCCGTCGTGATCGCGCTCTCCGGGGGCATCGACTCGGCCGTGGTGGCCGCGATCGCGTGTGACGCACTCGGATCGTCGCGCGTCGTCGGCGTATCCATGCCGAGCGCCTACTCGTCGCAGCACTCTAGGGACGACGCGGCCGACCTGGCCAAGCGCACCGGCCTCGACTACCGCGTCGAACCGATCGCACCGATGGTCGACGCGTTCATGCGCACGCTGCACCTGACCGGGCTGGCCGAGGAGAACCTGCAGGCCCGAGTGCGCGGCGTGTTGCTGATGGCGCTGTCCAATCAGGAGAACCACCTGGTGCTCACGACCGGCAACAAGAGCGAGCTGTCGGTCGGATACTCGACGCTGTACGGCGACTCGGTGGGTGGCTTCAACCCGCTGAAGGACGTGCCCAAGCTGCTCGTGTGGCGGCTCGCACGGTGGCGCAACGCGGACGCGGAGCGCCGTGGCGAGGTCCCGCCGATCCCGGAGAACTCGATCAGCAA
>DATFRR010000104.1:0-8655 GCA_035263025.1 Micromonosporaceae bacterium | reverse complement strand
GTCCATGACCTTCACGCGCGGTGGTGAGCCCGACACGTCGGTGTGATCAAACGCGGCTAACGGCACCCGAATAGTGCGCCACCAGTTACGTATCGTGATCTTGTCCTCATCAACGATGACCGCCAGGCGTGCCTGTCCAATCAGGACTCGGAGGTTGACCAGGGCCAACGCCGCGAACACCACAATGAAGTACCGCGGTGCCACGTACCGCAGGTTGAAGCCGAACGTGGTGACCATGATGATCAAGAAACACTCGCTGAGTGCGAGGAATCCAATACCAATCGCAATCTGCACCCGTCGGCGCAGCACCACCCGACGTCGGAGTCGCACGGCAACAATCTAACGTCCGATCGCAACTGACGAGGTGCACCCTCCCGCGGTCAGAGCCTCGATCATTCGATCCACGACGGCCGCTGCACGTTAGGCGCACTTCGCCGGAGTCAAGTTCATCACTAGTCCGGGTAGTGGATCCGCAGGCGTACGGAGCGGTCATCGCGTACGTGGTGGACGAACGTCGCGCGCGGCGGGCAGTGGTCCGGCCAGTCGAACGGGTTGCTGAAATCGATCTCCAGCACGGTCACGGTATTGCTCGCCACCACGCCGACCAGATTCGCGCGTACGCCCAATGCGATCGCTTCGCGTTCGTGCGCCGACCAATCGGGCAACCCCGCCCAGTGACCGACGGTGTCCCGCACGTCGACGTCCGGCGCGAAAAGGTCGCCATAGGTTGCCGCCACCGGCCGTTCGTGCACCCGCCGGTAGAACTCTGCCCACTGTGCCCGTTGTTGCGCTTCGGCACTGTCACGGCTTAACGACGTGCCGGCCGCGGTTGCCGTCAAGCGATCGGCCATCTGCGTACGGGCTCGGTGCAGCCGGCTGCGGACGGTACCCACTGGCACGGCGGTGACTCGGGCGATCGCCTCGTATGCCGTACAGCGGGTGAAGTAACGCAGCATCAGCGTCAGCTTCTCGTCGTTGTCGAGTGCATCGATGGCATGCCACACCCATTCGCGCATGGCGTGCTCCTCGAGCAGGTGCTCGGGCGACGGTGCGGGGTCGGCGACGTCGAGGTGTTCGGATGCCAACTCGCGGCGTTGCCGCAGCCGCATCAAGCAGACGTTGCGCAGTACGGTGTGCAGCCATCGCTTCGCCGCGGCGACCTCCCGCAACTCGCCGATCCGAACCAGTGCCACCACGTTCGTGTCCTGGACGGCGTCGAGCGCGTCGGCCCGATTGCCCAGCAGCCCGATCGCGGCGGCGTAGAGCGCCGGGCGGTGCCGCTCCAGCAGCCCGGCCACCGCCTGGGCGTCCCCGGCGCGTGCGAGCGTGGCCAGCTCGGCGTCGGTGACCTCGACGGGTCCCATGCGACAAGGATGCACACGCCGCCCGGAAAGTTCGCGAACCTTTCGGGCCGTTCCCGCATCCGTTCGATGCCGCCCGTACGCATTCGAACAAGGAGTGATCATGACCGGCACAACCCGACCGGCGACCGACACCGATCTAGCGGCCAACACGGCCAACACGGCCAACGAGGCCAACAAGGCCTTGATCCAGTCGTTCGTCGACGCCTGGAACACCCGCGACTTCCAACGGTTTGACGCGCTGATGGGCGCCGACGCGGTGCTGCACATCGGTGGCGGCCAGGTCGCTTGCAACCCCGCGGCCACTCGGGCGATCGCCGAGGAGTGGACCACCGCCTTCCCCGACTGGCGATTCGAACTCGTACGCCTGATCGTCGACGGCGACCACGTGGTTGCGCACCTGCCCTACCGGGGGACGCACCGCGGCACAATCCTGGGCGTCGAGGCGACCGGGAGGTCCTGTTGGGTGGACGAGATGGTCATCTTCCGCATCGCCGACGGCCGGATCGCCGAGGCGTGGGAGGTCTACGACGAGGCCGGTATGTGGCGGCAACTCGGCCGCAGGCAACTCCCGTAGTCGCCGCTGTCACACCGGCTCCGAGCGCCCGCAAATCGATGGCGCCGGCCGCACTCGCCGTGGTTTCCTGCGACCGTGCTCGACGACGACGCGATCCGCGACCTTCTCGCGACCGCCTGGCGTCGCGCGGGTGCCACGGTCGAGCCGCATCATGGCGGCATGAACTCGGCCACGTGGTGGGTCGGGCACGGCGGTCGGCGGTACGTCGCGAAGCACGTACTCGCGGGCCGGTTCAGTGGCTTGGCCGGCGGCGTCACGGTGGCGTTGCTCGTGCAGGCGGCCGGCATCCCGAGCGGCGCACCGGTTCCGACGCCAGACGGTCGCCTCTCGGTCGACACGGCTGACGGTCCGGTTGTGCTGCTGCGATTCGTACCCGGAACCGAGCCACCGGCCGACGATGCCGGCCAACGCCTGATCGGAGACACGCTGGGCCGCGTACACCTGGCATTGACGGGGCAACGCATCGACGGCGCCCGAGACCTGTTCCGTCCGGACCCGGACGAGCCGCACATCGACGGGTGTCCGGCGTGGGTACGGCCGGGGCTGCGTCGTGCGCTGGCCGACTACGACGCGCTCGATCCGGCGACGCTGACGCAAGGCATGTTGCACACGGATCCGGCGCCCGAGGCGTTCCTGGTCGATCCGGAAACCGGCGAGGTCGGCCTAATCGACTGGCCGACCGCGTGCCACGGCCCGCTGCTCTATGACGTCGCGTCCGCCGTCATGTACCTCGACGGTCCCCGAACGGCGGCGCCGATGCTGAACGCGTACCTGGCCACCGGTGCGCTCGACGAGCACGAGATGCGTCGCGGCCTCGACGTGCTGCGGCGCTACCGGTGGGCGATCCAGGCTTGGTATTTCGCGCATCGGATCGCAGTGGCCGACATGACGGGCATCGACGACCCGGCGGAGAACCTCCGCGGGCTCGAGGACGCGCGTCCGCACCTCGCGGTTTAGGTGGGTACGCAAGGGCCGGGCGCTACTCGCGAATCTCGGATGCCGTAAAACGATCAACCTCTAGCGGGAAGCCACATCGTGGCTGCATAGTGTGCCGATGGTGGCCGTACCCGAAGCTGACTGCTGGCTGCACCCGGACGTCGAGGTGCGGCCGTCCCCCATCGACGGCCGCGGATTGTTCGCGCGCCGTCGGATCAACGCCGGCAGCGTCGTCTCCCGGGTCGGCGGCCGCCTCGTGTCGTGGGCAGAGTTGCAGGACATCTTCGCGGCGGCGACGCGAGACGCCACGCTCGGGTACGTCGACACGATCGTCGTCGCCGAAGACGTCCACCTCGTCATGCCACCTCAGCGCGCCAACGGGCTCGGCAATCACAGCTGTGACCCGAATTCGTGGTGGACCGACGCCTACACGCTCGCCGCCCGCCGCGACATTGAGGCGAACGAGGAGATCACGAACGACTACGCCACCAGTACCGGCGACGAGACGTTCAGCATGGGCTGCGCGTGCGGATCGCCGCTGTGCCGGCGCATCGTGACCGGGCGCGACTGGCGCATCCCGGGACTCCAGTTGCGCTACGGCGACCACTGGGCGCCGGCGCTCATGGCGCGGATCAACGGCCTATCCGCCACGGTCTGTCCTAGCCCGGCGTAACGGAGGGGTTCGACCGCCCTTGGCGGCGCAACGCGTCAGCCCTTGGCGGCGCAGGCGTAGCCCTTGGCGGTGCAGGTGTCAGCCGGTCGGCGAGGGCGTCGCCGCGGATGGCGACGGCGCCGCGCCCGGCGTCACGGAGACGATGTCCACGATGAAGATCAGCGCCTCGTTCGGCGCGATCTCGCCGGAGCCCGCGTCGCCGTACGCGAGCGCGGCCGGCACCACGAGAACCCGCCGACCGCCGGCGTGCACACCGATCAAACCCTCATTCCAGCCGGGAATCACGCTGGCGGTTCCCAGCGGCGACACATCGAACGTCTGCGGCGACCCGTCCCACGACGCCTGGAATTGTTGCTTGGTCGTCCAGTGCAGCCCGACGTACTTGACGGACAGCGAGTCCCCGGCCTTCGCCGCCGGTCCGGTGCCAGGGATCGGGTCGGCGAACGCGAGCTTGGTCGGCGTCGTCGTGCACGCCGGGGAGTCGGGCGCGGACAGCGTCGGCTTCGCGTTCATGTCGGTGCCGACCGACATCAGGCAACCGCCGACCGCGACGGCGGCGTGCTTCGGCACGCGATGCGTCGGCGCCGGGCCGGCTGACTCGGGCGACGACGAACACGCGGCGACGCCGCTCAGTGTGAGCGCGGCGACCGCCAGCGCGGCGCGAGTGAGGTGGGTACGCACGCGCGAAGGGTACCCGTCGCGGTTACGCGCCCGTGGCCGATGTCGACTCGGCGGCGATCGGATCGGCCGAACCGGCCGGGGCGGCGATCGGCTGACCCGAACCGACCGGCGCGTCCTCGGCGGACCCATCCGCGGCACCTCCGCCAAGCGGCGTGGCATAAGCCTCCGCGACCGCGGCACGATTGAACACTCGCCAGGTCGTCGCGGACACCACAACCGCTACCACGAAACCGACCCAGTAGGGCGCCGCGAGCCCGAAGCCGGACGCCAGCGCACCGCCCAGGATCGCGCCGACACAGTTGCCGCCGGCGCCGACGAACATCGAAGCGCTGCCGACCCGGCCGAGCATCTCCGGCGGCGTGAGCCGTTGGCGAAGCGAGACGGACGCGATGGTCCAGAGCGCGCCGTGCACGCCGAACGCCAGGAACGCGATGCCGACCGCGTACGCGCTGTGGGACGTCGCGAGTACCAGATGGAAACCGGCCTCGACGAGCAAGCCGACGCGGATCGTCCAGGTCGCGCTGACCCACCGAATGATGCGGTCGCCGAACACAGAGCCGAGCAGACCGCCGACCGCGAGACAACTGGACAGCGCGCCGAATCCGACCGAGCCGAGGTGCAGTCGCTCCTTGGCGAGCAGCACCAACACAGCGAGCGCGGCGGTCAGCGTGACGTTCAACAGGCCGATCAGGACGGCCATCGTCCGCAGCAGCCGTTGCTGGATAAGAAATCGGAGCCCGCCGACCATATCCGCCCACACCGATGGGTGTGGCACCGCTGACACCGGCTCGTCGGTGACGGGTACGGCGGACTGCGACCGGCGGCTGACGCGGAACGTTCCACCGATCATGCCGATCAAGAGCGCGCTGGCCGCGTACGTCCCGGCGTTCACGATGAACGGAAGGCTCGGCGTGACCGCGAAGAGGAACCCGGCGAGCGGGCCGGCGAAGAGGCCAGCGGTGAGCATCGAACCACCGGCGAGCCAGCCATTGGCCCGCTCGAGCAGCGGCGCCGGCACGATCGAGGGTACGAAGGCCTGACTGGCCGATCGGAACGCGACCTCACCGACGCTGACGATGAACAGCACCGCGAACAGCAGCGCGATGCTCGCGTGGTCGGCCACCAAGGCGACGCCGAGAATGGCGAGCGCGCCGACGCGGGCCCAGTCGATCGTGACCATGACACGGCGACGGTCGAGCCGATCGACGAGTACGCCGCTCGGCAGCGCGAACAGCAGCCATGGCAACCACGCGATGGTGGCAGCCGCCGACACGACGAGTGGATTGCTGGTCCGCGAGGCGACCAGCAGCGGGGTGGCGACGCTGGCGAGAACGCTGCCGATGGCCGACGTGGTGCTAGCCGACCAAAGCTTGACGAATTTGTCGCCCAGCTTCTCGCGCGCACCGTTCGGCCGCTCGCGCGATGCGCGTGGCGTTTGCTTGGGTGGCTTTGGGTTCGACTCGCCCGAGTGAATCTGCGCGTCGGCGGGAACCGACGGATCGGACCGGGTCGGTCTGTCGGCGCCGACCGATTCGTTGGGCCGGATTTGCCCACCGGCCGGGATCGACTCTTCGGTGCGGCTGGCGGCCTGCTCGCTCGGTTCCAGCTCCGCACCCCCCACGGTCGGCGAACCTACCAGCGCCGACATCTCGGCGCGAACGCGTTATGCGTCGGGCGCAACTCGAGATGTCGGCGACAGGCGGCGCGGCGGCGTGGTCGAGCCTCGACCGTTCCTGTCGGCCGAGGCTCGACCGTTGCCGCTTGGTTCTCCGGATCGTTGGCCGTTGGCCGGGGTTGCGCCGTTGGTTGCGCCGTTGGCCGGGGTTTGGCGGTTGGCCGGGGTTTGGCGGTTGGCCGGGGTCGGGCCGGAGGCCCGGATTGGGTCGGCGGCGTCCGCCGGCCGCCGGTTGCCGAGCGACACGACATCGGGGGTCGGGGTGGAGGTGGTGGCGGTTCGGTCGGATCGACCGCCGGCGCGGCTGCCCGGGCTCGAGGTGTCGCGCCCGGGCGGGCTCGCGAACCGGATCCGAATCACCGCGGCACCCGCGACAGGCTCACCGCGACGTTCGCGCTGCCTGAGTAGCGGGTGTGCGGGTCGCCCCAGCCACGACCGCGGGAGCGCGGCCAGAACCGGGCGAGTCCGTTCCGGGTGCGGGTGGTGTTGGTGATGCATTCGCTGAAGGTGCTGACGTCATTTGTCATGCAGACATTGTCACCATGACGTCGTGATGATGTCAAGAGTGACGTCACTATGACTTTTCAAATGGTGTCACCGCGGCGTCGCCGGTCGCGTCCGTACCGCGGTTCGACCTGTCGATGTAGGTTGACGTCCGGCGGTTGAACCGACAGGAGCAGAGCGTGCGAAACCCAAGCGGAGCACCGGCGTCATGCGCGCGGTGATCGTCGCGGCGGCTGTTGCGTTCGTGCTCACGCTCTTCGGCACGCCGATCGCCATCCGGATCTTCCGCAGCCTTCGGCTGGGTCAGCCGATCCGCGACGTCATGCCGGACGGCCACCGCGCGAAGGTCGGGACGCCAACCATGGGCGGCATTGTGTTCACCGCCGCGACGCTCATCGCGTACGTTGCCGGGCACGTCGTCCTCAAGACGCTGCCTGCTGAGCAGATCGTGCCGCCCGGGCCGACGATGACCGGGCTCGTGCTGCTCGGCTTGATGGTCGGCTGTGGTGCCATCGGCTTCCTCGACGACTTCCTCAAGGTGTCGCGCCAAAACAGTGCCGGCCTCGCCGGGCGCTGGAAGATCTTGGGACAGATCGGCGTCGGCGCGGCGTTCGGCGCTCTCGCGCTCACCGAGAAGAGCACCGCCGGCCTCACGGTCAGCAGCACGACGTTGTCGTACATTCGCGACCTGAGCTGGGCGCACATCGGCGAGATCGGTGCCGTCGTGCTGTTCATCGTGGTGGTGATGGCGACCACCAACGGTGTGAACCTGAGCGACGGGCTCGACGGGCTCGCCACCGGTACCGCGGTCGTCGTCCTGTTCGCGTACATGATGATCTCGTTCTGGCAGTACCGGCACTGGTGCGCCGACACGGCGACCCACTTCTCGTACTGCTACACGACCCGAGATCCGCTCGAGACCACCATGATCGCTGGCGCGGCCGCCGGGGCGTGCGCGGGATTCCTGTGGTGGAACACGTCGCCGGCGCGAATCATCATGGGCGACACCGGCTCCATGGCCCTCGGCGGCTTGATCGCGGGGCAGGCGGTGGCGACCCGTACCGTGCTGCTGCTGCCGATCATCGCGCTGCTGTTCGTGATCATCACGGCGTCGCGGATCATCCAGTACACGTCGTACAAGACGACGCGCAAACGCGTGTTCCTCATGTCCCCGCTCCAGCACCACTTCGAGCAGGCCGGGTGGAGTGAGGTCAACATCGTGGTGCGCTTCTGGATCATCGCGGGCATCGGGGTTGCGGTCGGATTGGGACTTTTCTACGGAGATTTCCTAGCCCACGTTGGATGAATGCCACACGAACTCGGTGAGCGAACTTACAGCTACGGCACGTAAGCTCGCGGCGTGACCGACGTGCAGACGGACCCTCCCCCGACCCCGACCCCGCCGCAGGGACGCCGTCATGCTCGGCCCAGCAGCTTCAAGGGCAACTTCTGGAAGGAATTGCCGATCCTGATCGGCGCGGCGGTCGTCGTTGCGTTGCTGGTGCGTACGTTCGTCCTGCAAACGTTCTACGTGCCGTCCGAGTCGATGGAGCACACGCTCAACATCAACGACCGCGTGCTGGTCAACAAGCTCGTCTACGACTTCCGGTCGCCACGCCGCGGTGAGGTGATCGTCTTCACGTCACCGCTCGACTGGCGTACCGCCGAGAACGAGAAGGACTTCGTCAAGCGCGTCATCGGCGTACCCGGCGATCACGTCACCTGCTGCACGAACGGTCACCTGACGGTCAACGGTGTCGTCATCGACGAGCCGTACCTCGATCCGGATGCCGGGCCGAACGCGCCCGCGAGCCCGAACACGTTCACCATCGACGTGCCGCCCGGTCGGTTGTGGGTGATGGGCGACAACCGTGTGGAGTCGGCCGACTCCCGCTATCACTACCAACAGACGGGCGACATCAAGGAGGCGACGATCCCGATCTCGTCGGTGATCGGGCGGGCGTTCGTGCTGTTCTGGCCGCCGGGCCGGGCGACCTGGCTTACCGTGCCGAAGGCATTCGACGCGGTTCCCAACGCGCCCTAACTAGTCAAAGTGCCTGGACCTTCGGTCGGCACACGCTTCGCCAGCCGAAATGCCTGGACCTTTGGTCGGCACACTCTTCGCTAGCCGAAGTGCCTGGACCGTTGGTCGGCACACCCGCAGGCGCCGTCATATCGAAGCGTCACATCGGCGCGAGCGGCAGCATGACTGTCCCGCTGTGGTGGGATGGGGTCGTGACGGGCGACT
>DATFRR010000103.1:0-34155 GCA_035263025.1 Micromonosporaceae bacterium | reverse complement strand
GAACATGTGCTGTACGCCGCCGCCGAGATGCCGATCTCCGCGCTATTCGAGGAGGGGGCGGTCGGCGACGGGCAGATCGTCACGCTCGCCGGCATTCTCTCCGGGGTGTTGCGCCGCATCACCAAGCAGGGCCGCAGCTGGGCCAGCGCGACGCTGGAGGATCTCGGCGGTGCCGTCGAGGTGTTGTTCTTCCCGAACACGTACGAGTTGGTCGGGCAATATGTGGCCGAGGACGCGATCGTGGTAGTGCGCGGCCGTGTCGACCGGCGCGACGATCCGCCGCGGCTCATGGCGATGGACCTGTCGATCCCGGATATCTCCGCACCGGACACCGTCAAGCCGGTCGTGGTCGCGTTGCCGCAGTCGCGGTGTACGCCGCCGCTCGTGGACCGGCTGAAGGAAGTGCTGGCGAGCCATCCTGGTCCGGCGGAGGTGCACGTCCGGCTGCTCAGCGGCTCGCGAGCGACCACCCTTCGGCTGTCGCCGATGCGCGTAGCGCCGACCAGCGCGCTGATGGCCGATCTGAAGGCGCTGCTCGGGCCGACCGCGATCGCGTGACGACTGCCCGGATCGGCTCGCGCGGAAGACGATCAAGGGGCGGCTGGGCGGACGACACCCAGTTGATCGTGTCACCATGGCGGCGGGCCGCCCGCAGACCGCGCCGGCCGGACATGTGAGGATCGACTCATGACCACCCCGTCGCCCATGCATCGCGAGCCGGATCCCGGCCGGCCGCAGCCCTCCGAGGGCGAGAGCGTCACGGACGACGGCGCAGCACGCAACGACGCCACGAGCGACGACGCCAAACGCAACGGTGCCACACACCACGACGCCACGAGCGACGGCGAGGCGGACGGCGCGGCGCAGCCCGGACCACGCGCATGGCACGGTGGCAGCATGGCGTACCGGCCAGATCTGGAGCGCGACCGGGACGGCGCCGAGCAAGCGGGCGATGACGGCTCGTCGTCGTCGGGCGATTCGTCGGCGTCGCCGCATCCGACGCCGGCATATCCGACGCCTGGATATCCGACCACCGCGCCGGCGACGACCATGGTGGCGGAGCCCGAGCCGCCGTGGCGCACGCGCGGCCTCGTGGCGCTGGGCGTCGCGGCCGTGATCGCCGTGCTCGGCTTCCCAATCGGCTGGCTCTGGTCGTCGGTTGCGCCGTGGCTGCCCGGCGTGGTGGAACCCGACGGTCTGTTCCTGGCCCAGCCCTACGGTGAGCAGCGTGCCGGCGCGGAGACGTGGTACATCATGCTGTCCATCGGCGCAGGCATCATCATCGCGATCGTGGCCTGGGTGGCGCTGCGACGGTTCCGTGGTCCGTTGATGGTCGCGGCGCTCGCCGTCGGCGGCATCGCGGCGTCGTGGCTCGCCTGGCGGTTCGGCCACAACATCGGTCGCGGCCATGCGCGCACGGTCGCTGCGCACGGGAAGGTCGGTCAGATCGTCCTCGTACCACCGGACCTCCGCATCAAGCAGCCGGGAAACATCGCGTACTGGCACGGCCTTCCATACCTCAGCGGCGTGCTGCTCTATCTCGCGATCGCGGCGATCCTGGTCTACGTGCTGATCGCGTGCTTCACGGCAAGCCCGAACCTGGTGGCGCGGCGGCTTCCGCGCCGATCCGGCGATCAGTAACACCGGCCACGAGTACGCACGCCGTTAGTTGTCGCTGAAGGCCACCGCGAGGTCGCCGAGCGGGACGGGCAGTGCGTTGATTTCGCGCAACAACACCAGCTCCCGGTTCAGCAAGCGACGCTCGAGCGCCAGCCGGTCGGCGATCGAGTCGGCGGCCAGGAGATCCTGCCGGTCGTCAAGCGCAAGTACCGTGGTCGCCCCGATGAGGTAGGACAGCACGGCCGGGTCGTCAGGCAGCTGTTCGGTGCCGTGGTGCCCGTCGGTGCGGATCAGCTCCAGGTAGCGCTGGAACAGCTCGAGCAGGCCGGGCACGAGGCGTTCGGCGCGCTGGTCCGCCTCTGGTTCGCTGATCCACTCGACGTCCGCTTGCAGGAACGGTTCGTCGTCGGGGAACAGCTCGTGGATGCGAAACCGGCGGCGGCCGACCGTGACGAGATCGAAGCGGCCGTCCGGATGCGAGGTCATCTGGCGGATCTCCGCCGTGCAGCCGACCTGATGCAACGTGATATCTGCGGTGCCGCGCTGGCCGGTGTCCACAACCGCGGCGCCGGCCAGGTCGCCGGTGTCCAGGACCGCCGCGCCGCCACCGGTCTCGCGACCCAGCCGGATCGCGACGACGCCGAACGTGCGACCGGTGGCGTCGTCACTCGTCAGGTGCCGCACCAGCGCGCGATAGCGCTCCTCGAACACGTGCAACGGCAGCACCAGCCCCGGGAACAGCACGGTTCCCAGCGGAAACAGCGGCAGCCGTTCGGTCATTGGCCGAAGCCTAGCCCGCGCGCAGTGCCGCCCGCGATCACGACAGGGCGGGTCAGTCGTGTCGCGAAAGTCGTCATCGAACGGGCGCCATCAGCGGTCGT
Source organism: Micromonosporaceae bacterium (assembly GCA_035263025.1). Taxonomy (GTDB): domain Bacteria; phylum Actinomycetota; class Actinomycetes; order Mycobacteriales; family Micromonosporaceae; genus DASQPR01. Next base: position 31,654 of record DATFRR010000103.1, on the reverse strand, counting down.
CCCACGTCCTGGTCGGCGCCCGTCCGGCCGTCCGACGCCCATCTAGACTTGACCGGTGCTGACCCGCATTGACCTGCGTGGCGTGCCCGACGCGGCGGATGCGTTCCGGCTGCCGCGCGCCCACATCGATGTGGCGTCCGCGGCCGAATCGGTGCGCGATGTCATCGCGTCGGTTCGCGAGCGGGGCGTGGTGGCGATCCGTGCGGCGAGCGAACGCTTCGATGGCGTCGTGCCGCGGCGGTTGCGCGTGTCGGCCGCAGACATCGCCGCGGCCACGGCCGCCTTGGATCCAGCGGTACGCGAAGGTCTCACGCTCGCGATCGCACACGCCCGACGTGTCCACGGTGCGCAGCGCCGCGACGACGTCGTCACCGAAGTGGTGCCGGGTGGCACCGTCACGCAGACGTGGCGCCCGGTCCGGCGCGTCGGCCTCTACGTCCCGGGTGGCCGCGCGGTCTACCCGTCGAGCGTCGTGATGAACGTCGTGCCCGCGCAACTTGCTGGCGTCGCTGAGATCGCGGTGGCGAGCCCACCGCAGCGCGAGACCGGACTGCCGCATCCGCTCGTGCTGGCTGCGTGCGGCGTGCTCGGCGTAGACGAGGTGTACGCGGTCGGCGGCGCGCAGGCGATCGCGATGTTCGCGTACGGCACCGGTGGCGGCCGGACGGTTCCTACTGACGACCGAACAGTTCCCGGCGGGACGGTCCCCGGCGACGACGGTTGTCCGGCCGTCGACCTCGTGACGGGACCCGGGAACATCTTCGTCGCGGCCGCCAAGCGGCTGGTACGAGGCGTGGTTGGCATCGACTCGGAGGCTGGACCGACCGAGATCGCGATCCTGGCCGACGACAGCGCGGATCCGAGCCACGTCGCCGCGGATCTGATCAGCCAGGCCGAGCACGATCCGTTGGCGGCCAGCGTCCTCGTCACGACGTCGGTGCGGCTGGCCGACGCCGTCGACGCCGAGGTCGCCGACCGAGTCACGGCAACGAAGCACAGCGAACGCGTCGCGGAGGCGCTGTCCGGTCGCCAGTCGGCCACCGTGATCGTCGACCACCTCGACATCGGTCTTGCGCTGCTGAACGCGTACGGCGCCGAACATCTCGAGATCCAGACGCGCGACGCCCGGGCGGTCGCGGCGCGGGTCACGTCGGCTGGCGCGGTGTTCGTCGGCGCGCATTCGCCGGTGTCGCTCGGCGACTACCTGGCCGGCTCGAACCACGTGCTGCCGACCGGCGGCTGCGCACGGCACGCCGGCGGGCTGACGGTGCAGACGTACCTTAAGGGCATGCAGGTCGTCGAGTACGACGCCGACGCACTCGCATCGCTCGCGTCGCACGTGGTGGCGTTGGCCGATGCCGAAGATCTGCCGGCACACGGCGAGGCGATCACCGCGCGGCTTGTACCGGACAATGGATCGTCGGCCGTGGGGGAACGGCCGTGACCGTCGACGCGACGCGAAGTGACGTCCCGATCCGCGATGAGTTGCGCGGCCTGACGCCCTATGGCGCGCCACAGCTCGATGTCGCGGTGCGCTTGAACACGAACGAGAACCCGTACCCGATGCCGCCACATGTCGCCGCCGCGATGTCGGCGCGCTTAGCCGACGTCGTACCGTCGGTGAACCGCTATCCCGACCGTGACGCGATGCAGCTGCGCGCGGATCTCGCGAACTATCTCGGGCACGGCCTCGACGCGGCACACGTGTGGGCGGCCAATGGCTCCAACGAGATCCAACAGCAGCTGCTGCAGGTGTTCGGTGGCCCGGGACGCACCGCGCTCGGCTTTACGCCGTCCTATTCGATGCACCGCCTGGTGGCGCTCGCGACCGCGACGACGTGGATCGCCGGCGCGCGCGACGCCGACTTCTCGCTCACCCCGGCGTCCGCGGCGGATCAGGTTCGCACGCACGCGCCGGACATCGTGTTCCTGTGCGCCCCGAACAACCCCACGGGTACGGCATTGCCGCCGGCCGTACTCGACGCGGTGCTCGACGCGGCGCCCGGCATCGTGGTGGTGGACGAGGCCTACGCGGAGTTCCGCCGGCCCGGGACTCCGACCGCGCTCGCCCAACTCGACGGCCATCCGAGACTCGTCGTCACGCGAACCATGAGCAAGGCGTTCGCATGCGCGGGTGTACGGCTCGGCTACCTCGCCGCGGCACCGGAGATCGTGGCCGCCGTACAGCTGGTCCGGTTGCCGTACCACCTGTCCGCGCTGACGCAAACCGCGGCCCGCGTCGCGCTCGCGCACGTCGACGTGCTGCTCGACTCGGTCGAAGCGATCAAGCGGGAGCGCGACCGGCTGGTCCGCGAGCTTCGGGCGCTCGGTCTGCCGGTAGCCGACAGCGACGCGAATTTCGTGCTGTTCGGCGGTCTCACTGACGGATCGGCCATGTGGCGGGCACTGCTCGAGCGCGGCGTGTTGGTGCGTGACGTCGGGCTCGCCGGCTGGCTACGCGTCACCGCAGGCACACCGGCCGAGAACGATGTATTCCTGACCGCGATGCGCGACGTGCTGGTCGCATCGGAGACGGGGGCGGGCACATGAACGACGTGGTTCCGGCGTCCGACGCCGGACTCGACGACGACGCTGGCGGCCTCGGCGGGTTCGACGGCCTCGGCGGTTTCGGCGGCACAGAATACGGCGGCGTGCTGGACGCAGAGGTCGTCGCCACCACGACGCGGGCGACCGGATCGACGAGCGAGGCGGCCGCATACGAGGCGGCGACGCGCGCGGCCGCATCGCCGCCGGCACACCGGATCGGCACGATCGAGCGCATCACCGGCGAGACCTCGGTCCGGGTCGAATTGGATCTCGATGGAGTCGGCGGCGCGAAGGTGGCCACCGGCATCGGCTTCTTCGATCACATGCTCGCTCAGATCGCGCGGCACGGCGGCTTCGACCTCACCGTCGAGACGATCGGCGATCTGCACGTGGACGCGCATCACACGATCGAGGACACCGCACTCGCGCTCGGCGCGGCGCTTGCCGAGGCGTTAGGTGACAAGCGTGGCGTACGCCGGTTCGGCGACGCCGTCGTACCACTGGACGAGGTCCTGGTGCAGGCCGCCGTCGACCTGTCCGGCCGGCCGTACGTGGTGCACGACGAGCCGCCGCTCGCGCCGTACGTCGGGCCGGTCTACCCGACGTCGATGACGCGACACGTGTTTGAGTCGCTCGGCCACGCGGCGCGGATCACGTTGCACGTCTGCGTGTTGCGTGCCGCCCGGCCCGGCGTGACGCCGGACGCGCACCACGTCGTGGAGGCGCAATTCAAGGCCGTCGCGCGCGCCCTGCGGATGGCGGTGGCCACCGACGTCCGCGAGGCCGGCGTACCGAGCACGAAGGGCATGTTGTGACCTGGGCGGTGCTGCTGATCGTGCTCGGCGGATTTCTGCTCGGCGGCGCGTACTCGCTGCGCGGCCAGAAGGCGCCGCTTGCGGCGACGATCGTCGTCCTGGTGGCCGGCCTGCTGGCGCTCGCGGCGGGCATCCTGTGGTCGATCTAGCGAGGGCTGGCGTGACACCTCCTGGCGGGGACCCGTGACATCTCGGGACTCGATCGTCGATGTCGTCGTGCTCGACTACGGATCGGGCAACCTGCGATCGGCCGAGCGCGCGCTGGCCCGCGCGGGCGCGCGTGTCGAGGTCACCTCGGACCTGCGGCGGGCCGCGACGGCCGACGGGCTGGTCGTGCCGGGCGTCGGAGCGTACGCGGCGTGCATGGCGGGCATCGACGGGATCGGTGCCGGTCCAGTGATCGCCGAACGTGTCGCAACCGGACGTCCGGTGCTCGGCATCTGCGTGGGGCATCAGGTGCTCTTCGAGGTCGGCGAGGAACACGGCGTGACCACGAAGGGACTCGGGCTGCTCGGTGGCGCGGTGCGCCGGCTCGACGCCGAACGCGTACCGCACATGGGGTGGAACACCGTCACGGCGCCGGCCGGTTCGAGGTTGTTCGCCGGCATCGCCCCCGACGAGCGGTTCTACTTCGTTCACTCGTACGCCGCGACCGCCACCGATCCGGCGGTAGCCGTCACCACGGCCGTGCACGGCGAACGATTCGTCGCGGCCGTCGAGACCGCCAACGGCGTGCTGGCCGGCACCCAGTTTCACCCCGAAAAGTCGGGCGACGCCGGCGCTACGCTGTTGCGGAATTGGGTGACCTCGGTGCGGGAGCGGTGACTCATGAGCAAGGAGCGGGCCATCCGTCGGGCCGCGCGCCAGGCGGAGGCGGCCGTGGCGCGCGCCGCCCGCGAACGCGCCATGGCTCGCCGCGCCGCCCGGCGGCGAGTGTTGCGCCGTGTCACACCTCGGCTGCCGGATCGGCGGGTCGGGCGCCTCTATCCGCGCCGGACGTACGGCGAACGGGTGCTGATCGTCGTGGCCGCGGCCGTGGCGCTCGTGCTGATCTGGACGTACATCGGCGGGCTCACCACACGCATCGCGCTGACCGTGACGCTGGCGATCGCGGCGCCGGCGATCGTGGTGCTCGCGTTCGGCCGTCGGGGCGGCTGAGCTCGCCCATGGCAGGCATCGAGTCGCGCGTCCGAAGGGCGTACCCATGTTGACGTTCTTGCCCGCCGTCGACGTCGCAGGCGGCGAGGCGGTGCGGCTCGTGCACGGCGCCGCGGGCACCGAGACGCGCTACGGCCATCCGCTCGACGCCGCGCTGGCGTGGCAGCACGACGGTGCGCATTGGATCCACCTCGTCGACCTCGATGCCGCGTTCGGCCGGGGATCGAATGCCGGCCTCCTGGCACGCGTCATCGCGCAACTGGACGTGCTGGTCGAGCTGTCCGGCGGGATCCGCGACGACACCTCGTTGCGGGCCGCGCTCGCCACCGGAGCGGCCCGGGTGAACATCGGCACCGCGGCTTTGGAAGCGCCGGAGTGGTGCGATCGGGTCGTCGGCGAATACGGCGACCGAGTCGCGGTTGGGCTCGACGTTCGGCCGCGGCCGGCCGACTCGCCCGACGGCCCGGGATGGACGCTGGCCGCCCGCGGCTGGACACGGGACGGCGGTGACCTCTTCGAGGCGCTCGCGCGGCTCGACGCGGCGGGGTGCGCGCGCTATGTCGTCACCGACATCTCCCGCGACGGCACGATGACCGGTCCCGGTCTCGAGGTTCTCCAGGCGGTGTGCGCCCGTACGGATCGGCCGGTGGTCGCGTCCGGCGGTGTGTCCACACTGGACGATCTACGCGCGCTGGCCGCACTCGAGCCGATCGGCGTGGACGGCGTCATCGCGGGCAAGGCGCTCTATGTCGGCGCGTTCACGGTCGCCGACGCGCTCGCGACACTTGCGACGGCAGCGCCGTGACCGCGCCAGACCCGGACATCGTCCGGCGTGGTTCGGGCGGACCGTGGGAGGACGCGTACGGATATGCCCGCGTGGTCGTCGCGGGCGGCTTTGCATTCGTGTCGGGCTGCACCGCGACCGGACCGGATGGCGTCATCGGTGTCGGCGACGCCTCGGCTCAGGCGCGGACCGCGTTTGGCATCGCGCTCGGCGCACTTGCCGAAGTCGGCATCGCCGCTGAGCGGGTGGTGCGGACGCGCATGTACGTCGTTCGCCGCGAAGACAGCGAGGTTGTCGGAAGCGTGCACGGCGAGTTGTTCGGGTCGATCCGGCCGGCGTCGACGCTCGTCGTGGTCGCTGGACTGTTGCATCCCGATCACCTGGTGGAGGTCGAGGTCGTCGCGCTGGCATCGTGACGGGTCGGAGACCGCCGAGCCAGAGACTGCCGCCGCCCGGCGCCCGGGACATCGTCGCCGCTCCGGCGTACGGCATCGCAAGGGTGGCTTCTCGCGCGAAGCCGTACGACAGCGGCTAGTCTTTGCGGCGACAACGATCTTCACCGGGAGGATTCATGCCGATCCCCGTTCAGAATCCGTACGACACGCTTCCTGACGTACCGTCGTTCTCGCTGACCAGCGACGACATGACAGACGGCCAGCGGCTCGCGGACACCCACGTGCACGACAGTGCCGGCGGGGACAACATCAGCCCGTCGCTCATGTGGTCGGGTGCGCCGGCCGAGACACGCGGCTACGCGGTGACGTGCTACGACCCCGACGCGCCAACGACGTCCGGCTTCTGGCACTGGCTCGTTGTCGGGCTGGGCGCCGACGTGACATCGCTGCCGACCGGAGCCGGTGCCGACGGGTCGACGACCATTCCGGCCGGCGCGACGCGACTCATGAACGACATGGGCCGCAAGGCGTACGACGGCTCCGCGCCGCCGCCCGGGCATGGCGAGCACCGCTACATGTTCGCCGTACACGCACTCGACACCGACAACCTCGGCATCCCGGACTCGGTCACGCCCGGCTATGCCGGCTTCAACATCGTCGGGCACACCATCGCGCGCGCCGTGCTGATCGCGACCTGGTCGCGCTGATCGGATGACGCGGCCGGGCGGTTGTCGCCCGGCCGCGCACGTCGCACGGCAGTGCGTCATTACGCTCGTACGGGTGAGCGTCGCCGTCCGCGTGATTCCGTGCCTTGACGTGGCGGCCGGCCGCGTCGTGAAGGGCGTGAACTTCGCGAACCTGCGAGATGCCGGTGACCCGGTGGAGTTGGCCGCCGCCTACGAGGCGCAGGGCGCGGACGAGGTCACGTTCCTCGACGTCACGGCGTCCGCCGAGGGTCGCGCACTGATGCTCGATGTGATCCGGCGGACCGCGGAGAGCGTGTTCGTACCCCTGACGGTCGGCGGCGGCGTACGAACTCCCGACGACGTCGACGTGCTGCTGCGCGCCGGTGCCGACAAGGTCGCCGTGAACACCGCCGCGATCGCGCGACCCGTGCTCATTCGCGAGATCGCGCAGCGCTACGGCAGTCAGGTGCTGGTGCTGTCGGTCGACGCACGGCGTACGCCGTCGGGCGGCTTCGAGGTCACCACGCATGGCGGGCGGCGATCCGCCGGACGGGATGCGATCGAGTGGGCCGCCGAGGGTGCCGCGCTCGGTGCCGGCGAGATCCTGCTCAACGCGATGGACACCGACGGCACCCGTCGCGGCTTCGACCTCGAGCTGGTACGCCTGGTGCGGCGCGCGGTGCGGGTACCGCTCATCGCGTCGGGCGGCGCCGGGGCCGCGGCGGACTTCCCACCAGCGGTCGAGGCGGGCGCCGACGCGGTTCTCGCGGCGAGCATCTTCCATTTCGGCGACGTGTCGATCGGGGACGTGAAGCGGGCGCTCTGCGACGCCGGCCACCCGGTGCGCTGACCGGCGCTCCGGCCGTCGGGTGAACCTACTTCAGGGTGAGAAGCTGGTCGATAAGCGAGTCGCCGAGCCAGGTCTCGTAACGGTCCGGCGTCCAACCGCGTTCGATGACGAGGGTGCGATAGATCTCCGGCAGCACGAGGGCGACGTAGATGTCGACGGCCTGGTCGACCGTGACGCGCGGCGTGAGGCGGCTCGAGATCGCGGTCAGATGGCGACGGAACGCGCGTTCGCGGTTGGCCAGCACGATGCGTTGCGCTCGGTCGATCTGCGGGTCGACGCGGGCCGCCTCCTGGTAGGTCGCGAGCACGTCGTACATGATCTCGAACTGTCGGCGTTGCAGAGCCGCCGCTACTCGCAACCCGGCCGCCGGATCTGGGTTGTGCATCGCGTCCTCGTGATGGCGGTCAACCTCCAGATGGGCGACCACGCGGTGCGCGATGTCCTGCAGGATCGCGGCCTTGCTGCCGAACGCCGAATAGATCGTCGGCGCCGGGATGTCGGCGGCCTCGGCGATCGCGGCGATGGTGGTCGCTACGTAGCCTCGCTCGGCAAACAGCCCGCGCGCCGCGCGGCCGATCTGTTCTTTGGTGGCGAGCGCCTGACGCTGGCGATGCGTCGGTACATTAGGCACCGTGGCCATGGTCGGCACAGTACCAGTTCGCTCGCCAAAGTAACGCTATGACAACCCGTCGCGCGCTATGCCGTGTCGAGTTGCACTAGCTCCGGCGCGCGCTGGCCCCGGCAGCCCCGGCTCACGCGGCGGTGGCCTCGGCCGCTTCGACCGCCCGCGCCGGTTCTGGCGGCACCGCGACTCGTGCCGGCACCGTGACTCGTGCCGGAACCGTGGCGTCGGTGGCGGGATCGGGCACCGACAGAAGCGGAATCATGACGTGCGCGAGCGGCCCGATCGAGACCGCGAACAACAGCGTCACCCAGCCCACCGTGCCGCCCATCAGCCATCCGATCGCGAGCACCGTCACCTCGATGGCGGTACGGACCACACGGATCTGCCCGTACCAACGGCCGGACCACTTCGTGGCCAGACCGGTCATGAGACCGTCGCGCGGCCCCGGCCCTAGGCGCGCACCGATGTAGAGACCGGATGCGACGCCGGTCGCGACGATGCCGACCAGCGCGTACGCCCAGCGGAGCCACAGCGCGTGCGGGATCGGCAGCACGTCGTTGACCGCGTCGACGACCACGCCAATGACAATCGCGTTGGCGATGGTGCCGAAGCCGGGTCGCTGCCGCAAGGGGATCCAAAACAGCAGTACGACCACACCGACGGCGATAACCACCGTGCCGAAGCTCGCGCCGGTCAGCCGCGCCATGCCCTGGTGGAACACGTCCCACGGATCGAGCCCGAGCTTGGCGGAAATCATCAGGCTCATCCCGATGCCATAAAGACACAGGCCGACGAACAACGCGGTAAAACGGCGTGCCGGTCGATAGCGCCACGGGAGGTTGCCAAGCGAGGCCATACGTGCCACTCTGAGGGCCAATTCCGAGGTGTCAAAGAGCCAATTGGTGGTGAGTGGCCGTGACACGGGCGATTCGCGGCAGCCAACTCGTACGGCTGCTGGGGCGATGGCGATTCAGTACGGGTTTCCGCAACGCGCCGGACTACGTCGCGCTCGCGGACACGCTGCGCGGTCTTATCAACGATGGACGGCTGGCGCTCGACGTACGTCTGCCGGCCGAACGGGAGCTTGCCGAGACGCTGCAAGTCAGCCGTACCACCGTGACGGCGTCGTACAACCTGCTGCGCTCGTCCGGTCATCTCGACAGCCGACGTGGCGCGGGTAGCTGGACGCGACTGCCCGGCGGGGCGCGCGTCGGGCAGAGCGGTTGGTGGGCACCGGCCGGCGCACCCGATCTCATCGACTTCGCCACCGCCGCACTCGGCGCGCCGGCCGAGATGACCGACGCCGCACACGACGCGGTCGCGGCACTGCCGCGATATCTGTCTGGTGCGGGATATCACCCGACCGGCATCCCGGAGCTGCGCGCCGCCGTCGCGGACGGGTACGCCGCCCGCGGTGTGCCGACGATCCCCGAGCAGATCATGGTCACCAACGGCGTACAGCACGCGCTCGACCTCACGCTGCGACTGCTCGCCCCGCCCGGCACCGCTGTACTGACCGAGTCGCCGACCTATCCCAACGCGCTCGCCGCGTTCGGTGCTCGACGAGCCCGCGTCCACACGTTCGGCGTCGCCGACGGCTGGGACACCGACCTGCTGCTCGGTGCGGTACGCCAGATCAGCGCGCGGGTCGCGTACCTGATCCCGGAATTCCAGAACCCGACCGGCCACCTGATGGACGACGAGACGCGATCGAAGTTGCCCGGCGTCGCGCATGCCGCCGGTACGGACCTGATCATCGACGAGTCGTTTGTCGACCTGTCACTCGACGGCGTGACGATGCCACCACCAGTCGCCTCGTACGACCGCCACGCGCGGGTGGTGTCGATCGGTGGCATGAGCAAGCCCTACTGGGGCGGGCTGCGCATCGGATGGATCCGCGCGGCCGAGGCGATCGTGCAGCGGCTAGCCGCGGTGCGAGTCGGCGTCGACATGTCCGGTCCGGTCCTCGATCAACTCGTCGCTGTCGAGTTGCTGGCGCGGTCCGCGACGATCGTGCCGGCCCGCCGCGCCGAGTTGCGCGAGCAGCGGGACGCGTTGGCGGCCGCGGTACGCGCCGAGTTGCCCGCCTGGCGGTTCACCATGCCGTCCGGCGGTGTGACGTTGTGGGCCGAGCTCGACGGGCCGCTGTCGAGCGCGCTGTCGCGTGCCGCGGAGCCGTTCGGCGTACGACTCGCGCCAGGTCCGAGGTTCGGTGTCGACGGCACGCTGGAGCGGTTCCTGCGGCTGCCGTTCACACTCCCGCCCGTGGTGCTCGTCGAGGCGGTGTCGCGCATCGCCGCGGCACACGGCGACGTCGCGGTCGGCGCGCGCCGTGCGTGGGAGACGCCGACGCTCGTCGCCTGATGCGGCGGCGTGAACCAACCTGACGCGGCCGCCCGATACAAACGCCGAGCGGCGCCGACCAGCAATGGTCGGCGCCGCTCGAGGCGTCGTAGGTGTGCGGCGAACCGGTCAGCCGACCGAGTCGCCCTGGTGCTGCTGGCCTTGCTGCGGCGGCGGTGCGTAGCCACCGGTCGGCGGCTGGTAGCCACCCGGCGCGGGCGGCTGGTAGCCACCCGATTGCGCAGGCGGGCCGCCCGGCAGGGTCACTGGGCTCTGCAACATGCCGAGGTGACCGAGGATCGCGGCGGCCAGCGCGACGATCGCCAGCAGCAGCATCAGGATTCCGCCCCAGCCGATAGCGGAGCTGCCGATCCCGAACAACGAGCCCGCGATCTCGATGAAGACGAACAGTGCGATCGCGACCTGCGCGTGGCTGCGGCGGAATCCGGCGTATTCGCGGTCGCGCGGCCACCACATCGCGAGCACCGCGGTCGCGAGCAGCAGAAGGTTGGCGACCGCGGTCCACCAACCGAGCGGAGACTCGAAGTTCCACAGGTTCACGTGCGCGCCCGGCACGTTGATGTCGAACCCGGTGATCTTCGGGACGTCGACCGACACGATGGGCGTGAACGAGAAGATGAAGAACAGCACGGCCGCGCCGGCCACGATCACGTCCGACAAGGCGAACGTCAGGTTGCGTCCCGCGCGCCCCCCGGACGCCGGGTATTGCGGTTGGTTGGGGTTCACGAGCCTGCTCCTATCACCGAGGGGGTCGCAACTGTCGAGCTCGATCACGGAATCCTATAGGTCACACGCCACATGTGCCGTCGTCAATCACGCGTACGGGCAGGCATAAGGAGGCTTGCGGCCCATATCGACGGCACAATGGCAGGCCGCACAGGCCGCGTCAAGCCTGCCGCGCCATCGTGGTGCGTCGACTCGCCGATACGCGTCGCCCTACCGGCGCCGGAGCACCGTCCGCGAGCACGCACTACAGCTCGGCGAGCGCACCCTCGTACATCTTCTCGATGTTCTCGGCGAACGTGGTCTCGACGGCGCGGCGCTTCACTTTCAGTGACGGTGTCAACTCGCCGTGTTCGATCGACAGGTCGCGCGGCAGGATGGTGAACTTCTTGACGGTTTCCCAGCGGTTGAGCTTCTCGTTCAGCTCGGTGACGTACCCGTCGACGAGCTGCCGGGCCTCGTCGGACGCGACGATCTCGGCGTACGGCTTGCCGGCCAGCGGCCCGGCGGCGGCCCACGCCACGATCGCGTCTGGGTCGAGCGTCACCACCATCGTGCAGTAGTTGCGCGCCTGTCCGACGATCAGCGCCTGCGACGTGTAGGGGCAGATCGCCTTGAACATGCCCTCGATATGCGACGGCGCCACGTATTTGCCGCCGGACGTCTTGATGAGGTCCTTCTTCCGGTCGGTGATCCGCAGATATCCGTCCGCGTCCAGCTCGCCGATGTCGCCGGTGCGGAAGAAGCCATCGTCGGTGAACGCGGCCGCGGTCTCGTCCGGCAGGTTGTGGTAGCCGCGCATCACGGGCAGACCGCGGATCAGGATCTCGCCGTCCACGTCGATCTTGCACTCGAGGTCGCCGAGGTGCTGCCCCACGGTGCCGATGCGCAGGCCGTCCACCGGGTTGACGAAGTTGCCGGCGGACGTCTCGGTCAACCCGTACCCCTCATAGATCGGCAGGCCCGCGGCGGCGAAGAACTCTGAGATGTCGCGCGACAGCGGCGCGGCGCCGGACACCAGCACGCGGATCCGACCGCCGAGGCGCTCGCGCAGCTTCGAGAAGACAAGCTTGTCCGCGACGCGGCGTTGGGCCGCGAGCCCGGCGGGCACCGGCACGCCGGCTAGCTCGAGCGTGACGGCCTGCCGGCCGACCCGGACCGCCCACGCGAAGATCTTTGCCTTCGCGCCGCCCGCCGACGCGGCCGACCCGACCGCGGCGTTGTAGACCTTCTCGAACACGCGCGGAGCGGCGCACATCAACGTCGGCTGCACGCGCGCAAGGTTGACCACGAGCTTGTCGACACGTCCGTCCACATAGGTCGGCAGGCCGGCATGCACCAGGCTGCACGCCAGCGTCTTGCCGAACGAGTGGGACAATGGCAGCCACAGATATTGCAGGTCGTCGGAGCGCACCAGCCCGTTGCGGCCCTGCGCCACGGCCTGCCAACACCACCCGGCGTGCAGCAGCTCGACGCCCTTCGGACGGCCGGTTGTGCCGGACGTGTAGATCACGGTCGCGAGGTGGTCCGGCGCGACCGCGGCCACCGAGCGGGACACCAGGTCGGGGTCCGCGGCCAACGCGTCCGCGCCGCGCTGCTCCAGGTCCGCGAGGGACATGGTGGGTACGCCGACCGAAATGTGCTCGCCTTCGGTGGCATCGATCAGCACCACGTGCCGCAGGTGCTCGAGCGTCGCGCCGGAGACCTTCGTGGCCTGCGCGGCATTCTCCGCGATCAGAACGACCGACTCGGAGTCGCCGAGGATGAACGACGCCTCGTCCGCCTCGGTGGTCGGGTAGACAGTTGTGGTCGCGGCGCCGGCATTCATGATGCCGAAGTCGGCTAGCAACCACTCCACGCGCGTATTCGACAAGATCGCGACGCGGTCCTCCGGACGAACCCCGAGTCCGAGCAGGCCGGCGCCGATGTTCGCGGCGCGCGCACCGACCTCACCCCACGTCATCCAGCCGATGCCGTCGTCGGCGACCGGAAAGCCGAACGCACGGCCGTGCGGCGTGGCGGCGACGCGCTGCGCGAGCATGTCGGGGATGCAGCGGTACGGGATCTCGAGCGACATCGGTGGCGTCCTTCGGATCGGCGGCGCAGGCGTGTTACCGAAGGGTAGGCGGACCCGTATGCGCATGGCCACCCCCGCGCATGCCGTGCCGACCATCGATGCCGGGATCGACACGTCGTCGCTGACGCCACGGCGGTCGGTGCGGCGATCCGATCAGCTCGTCACGTCCCGTCCGCCGAAGCGCGCCCACGCGGCACTCGTGAAGATCGCCACGTAGATCAGCGCGGAGAGCAGCCCCGGCACCGTACGGTCGATGGCGATCGGGTTGCGCAGCAGGTCGCCGAAGGACAGCCAATAGTGCGTGGGCAGGTAGCGGTGGATCGCGCTGAGTTGCGGGATGGCGTCGGAGATCTCGCTGCCGAGCGCGATGACGAGCACGGCGATGGCCGCGCCGATGGGCTGCTCGGTCAACGTCGAAACGAAGAGCCCGATGGCGCCCAGCGCGGTGAGCATGACTGTGATGTAGACGCAGACCAACAGCACGCGCCACATGCCCTCGCCGAACGACACCGGGGTGCCGGAGAACGTGGCCATCGGTCCGCCGCCGAACAGGATCAGGCCGAGCACCGCGCCGACGACCGCGACCAGCAGTGTCGCGGCGGACGCGAACACCACGATGGCCGCGAACTTTACGGCGAGCAGCCGGGTCCGGCCGGCCGGGACCGCCAGTAGGTAACGCAACGTACCGAGATTCGCTTCGCCCGCGATCGCGTCGGCGGAAATCGCCGCAACCGCGATCGGCAAGAACAGCGGCAGCTCGAGCGCAAGCGCGGCGAGCGCCGCAAATAGGCCGTTGTGCGTGATGTTGACGAAGAACTCGGGGCCGTCACCGCTCGGTCCGGACATCTTCGTCGCAACGTTGACCAGGATCGGCACCGCACACAGGATGGCGAGGCCCACCCAGTTCCGCCGCCGCCCGAAGATGAGCCACAGCTCGGAGCGAAAGAACCGGGTCGAGAACCATCGCGGCGGCGACGCGCCGGCATCATCGGGGTAGGTGTGCGAGCGGGGCTTGACCGCCTCGCCACTCGCCACCGCGTCGTTGCCGGTCGCGTCGTTTTTGCCGGTCGCGTCGTCTTTGCCGTCCGCGTCGTCCGCGTCGCCGGCCGGACTCGTACGGAGATCAGCCGCTGACATCGAAGCCCTCGCCGGTCAGTCGTACGAACATCTCCTCCAGATCGGCGGCGAGCACTCGCAGCCCGGACAGCGGCACGTCGGCGTGTACGAGGGCGGGCGCGACCTGCTCCGCGGATACGCCGCCGAGCAACGCGGTCACCGTGTCGGTGTGGGTATCCACGTCGGTAAGGCCGAGCCCGGCCAGCACCGTACCGGCGGCATCCGGCCGCGTCGTGCGTACCTCGATGCGGGGCGCCCCGCCGGCGCGCAGTTCGGCCAGGCCGCCCTGGGCCACCAGCCGGCCGAGGTGCATGACGCCGACGTGCGTGCACACCTGCTCCACCTCGGACAGCAGGTGCGTGGACAGCACGACGGTGGTACCGGCCGCGGCCAGGTCGGTGAGCAGCAGGCGCACCTCGCGGGTGCCCTGCGGATCGAGGCCGTTGGTCGGCTCGTCGAGGATGAGCAGATCGCGCGGCCGCAGCAGCGCGGCGGCGAGCGCGAGTCGCTGGCGCATGCCGAGCGAGAAGATCCGATATCGCTTGCCTGCCGCGGCCAGCAACCCCACCCGGTCCAGCGCGGCGTCGATGCGCCGATCGGTGGTGGTCGGCGAGACCGTCCGGTCGGCGGCGTCAAGCCGGCGCAGGTTGTCGCGCCCGGATAGGTAGGGATGAAACGCCGGCCCTTCGACGAGGGCGCCGATGCGGGGCAGCACGTCGCGCGCGGCCGCCGGCATCGGCGCGTCGAGGAGCTGGTGAGTGCCGGCGGTCGGCCGGATGAGGCCGAGCAGCAACCGGATCGTGGTGGTCTTGCCGGAACCGTTCGGTCCGAGGAAGCCGTAGACCGCGCCGTGCGGGACGGCCAGATCGATACGGTCGACCGCGACCTGGCCCGACCGGAACCTCTTGGTGAGACCGGCGCTGGCGATCGCTAGCGTCACGTGTGTGCCGGGCTCGGGCTCGCTGGCGCTGGCGCCGGGGTGGGCGGCGCAGCCGGCATCGGTGGGGCGGCGTGCGGTGACGGCGCGGTGAGTTGGCCGGCGCTCGAGGACGCCGCGCTCAGCAACGCGGACGGCGCGACGGCGCCGGCGAAGACGCGTCCATCATCAGTCACGAGGACAGACAGTAGTCGAGTCGAGAGCATTCGGCCGCTACCCCATGTGCCGCTGACTCGCGGCAGCGCACCGATGATCGCGCCGAGTGGGTTGCCCGGTCGCGTGCCGCGGATGTCGGGCGGTGCGGCTGAGCCACCCGACGACGTGGCACCCGATGAGGTCGTCACAGTCCCGGGCAGTCGCGCGGCGAGGATGGCGGTCCACCCGGTGCCGATCACGGTCGCTTGTGGCCGCTCCGCCGGCCCTGGCTTGGCGTTCGTCGGCGGCTGCTTGCTGGGTGCGGTCGTGTCGGGTGCGGTCGCGGCGTGCCCGGCCGACGGGCGGATCTCGGTGACCTTCGCGCCGGCCGGCGGATCGAAGTGAAACAGCGTGGCGTCCGGCCGGTCGAAGCTCACCTGAGTGAAGCCGACCTCGAACGCTGGGCTTGCGTGTCCGCGCGCGAACACGCGCAACCGCAACGGAACGCTCTTCGCGCTGTCGATGGCGATCCGGATGCTCGCCACGAGAGAACGCGAGTCACGCGGCGCGATGACCAACTCGTACGCGGGCCGGCCGGCGACCGTGACCGCGCCGGCGTTGCGGATCGACGTGGTCTTGTCGAGCAGCCCCAACAACGCGGTCGCGGCCTGCTCTGGTGATGTCGGCAGCAGCGACGGGTAGGGCATCGGCCCGCCGTTCGGGACTCCCGGTTGCGCCGGGCCGGACGGCAGCCGCAGATGCTGCGCTTCGTTGTCCGCACTGGACCAGATCCACAGATCGGGGCCGTTGCGGACCACGTCGGACTCGCCCAACGCACCGAGCAGCGCGACCCGGCTCATGGTTGGGCCGGCCGACCACACCCGCAGGGTGTGCGAGCCGGACAGCAGCAGCGACCAGTCGGCCGTACCGTCGCCGCCGATGTTGTTCGGCAGTGCGGGCAACCCGAGATCGGCGCGCTCCACGACGGTGCCCGACACGCCCGTGGTGTCCGCGCTGCTGAGGGCGACCAGCAGCTGCGCGGCGGTGCGCGGCGGCAGCGACGCACTCGCGCCGGATCGGATCACGGCCGTCATCGCGGCGATGAGGGCGATCGCGCACACCACGCCGAGCGGCACAAGCCAACGCAGCGCGGGACGGGTCGCGAAGGACCGCATCAGTCAACCTCCTCGGCGGGCGTCCGCGTTGGGTCCCGCCGTCCGGTTATGTGCTAGATGCCTATCATGTCTGGCCGCGCTGTGGCCATACTGAGCAGGTCAGTCATGCCGTGCGCGTACGCCATTGTGGGCTATTGGCATGGTCGGCGTGGCAGGGTCGGCGCGTCGATACGACGGCGGCCCGCCCGCCCTGTGGCGACCCTGAGACGACCGCGTGACGGCCAACCAAGGCCGTGACACGCTGGACCAATGCGGATACTTGTGGTCGAGGACGAACCCCGCCTGGGACGGGCATTACAGCGCGGCCTGACCGCCGAGGGATACCGGGTCGATCTCGCCACCGATGGGATCGCCGGCCTCGAGGCCATCCGCCACGAGGCGTACGACACGATCGTGCTCGACATCATGTTGCCGAGGCTGTCCGGCTATCGCGTGGTGCGGACCATGCGCGAAGAAGGCATCTGGTCGCCGGTGCTGATCTTGTCGGCGAAGGACGGCGAATATGACGAGGCCGACGGCCTCGACTGCGGCGCCGACGACTACCTGACCAAGCCGTTTTCGTTTGTCGTGCTGCTCGCTCGGCTGCGTGCGCTGCACCGCCGCGGCGCACCCGAGCGCCCCACGGTGCTGACCGTCGGAACACTGCGGCTCGACCCGGCCAGCCGCCGCGTGGTGCGCGACGACACCGAGATCACGCTCACCGCCCGGGAGTACGCTCTGCTCGAATATTTGATGCGGCGGCAGGACCAGGTGGTCACGAAGATCGAACTGTTGGACCGGGTGTGGGACGCGGGTGCCGACACCGACCCGAACGTTGTCGAGGTCTACGTCGGATACCTGCGCCGCAAGATCGATCAGCCGTTCGCCCGGCACTCGCTGCAGACCGTGCGTGGCGCCGGCTATCGACTCGTCGATGACACGCGCGGCGGCGATCTGCGGATGGCTGCGGTGGACGGCTCGGCGTCCGACGCGGATGCGGTCTCCGACGCGTTCGCCGACTCGGCCATCGCAAGCGATGCGGTCTCCGACGGCGGGGCGCCACCGACCGACACGGTCGGCGCCGCGGCCGGCCGCAAATCGCAGGCGCGAGCGGCGGACGGGGACGTCCCGGCCGCCGCCACACCACGTGACACGTGAGAGGTAGCACATGCGCTGGTGGCGCCGGCTGAGTCTGCGCGGGCGGCTCACGCTCGTGGGTTCGGTCGGTCTGGCCGCTGGTCTCGCGCTGGGTGGCGTGCTCATCCTGCTGGTGCTGCACTTCGTGCTGGTCAATTCGCTGGACTCGTCGGGTCGCAACACGGCGAGCGACGTGGCCTATCTCGTCGACGCCGGCAAGATCTCCACGCCGATCCCGTCGGCCGGTCCCGCGCTGGTCCAAGTTGTGACCCTCGACGGGACCGTACGGGCGGCGTCGAGCTTCAGTGACGACCTGGTGCCGATGCTCGATCCGAACCAGTTCGAGCGGGCCCGCGAGGGACACGTGATCGTGTTGCCCAGCGATCGCGTGCAGGCCGGCAACACGAGCGGCTCGATGCGTGTGGTGGCGGTCGAGGCGACCGAGGGCCGGACGCCCGAGTGGGTGCTCGTCGCCTCGCCGACGAAGTCTGTCGAGGAGAGCACCGAGGCCGTCCAATCCGTCCTGTTGGTGGCCTACCCGCTGCTGCTTGCCGCGCTCGCGCTGTTCACGTTCCGAGTGGTGGGTTGGTCACTGCGACCGGTCGAGTCGCTGCGCCAGGGTGCCGCCAAGATCAGCGTCAGCGGCCGGCGGTTCGGCCGGCTGCCGGTGCCGGACGCCAAGGACGAGGTGAACCGGCTCGCGGTCACGCTCAACGACATGCTCGACCGGCTGGATGCCGCCCGGGCGCGACAGCAGGCGTTCGTGGCAGACGCCGCGCACGAGTTGCGGAGCCCGATCGCAAGCCTGCGTACCCAGCTCGAAGTGGCCGCCCATCTCGACGAGCCGCCGCTCGCCGACGAGCTGATGGCCGACGTAGCGCGGCTCGGACGGCTCGTCGACGACCTGCTGCTGTTGGCGCGTGCCGACGAAGGCGATCCGCGGCTGCGTCTTGTCGAGGCGGTCGACGTCGGCGAACTCGCGGCCACTGTGGTGCACGGATACGGCAACGCGCGGGTACCCGTGTCGTGCCACGCCACGCCGGGCGCACTCACGCTGGGCGACCCGGTCGCGGTCGGGCGCGTCATCGACAACCTCGTCGGCAACGCGGTCAAGCACGCGACGACCAAGGTCGCGGTGCAGGTCGCGCAGGCACCCGACGCCGTGCACCTGGTCGTCACGGACGACGGGCCGGGCATACCGGCCGCCGACCGCGAACGCGTGTTCCGCCGCTTCACCCGGCTGGACAACTCACGCGCCCGCAGCGACGACGAGGGCGCCGGCCTCGGCCTCGCGATCGTCCGGGAGCTGCTGCGGCTGCACAACGGCAACATCGCACTCGGCGACGCCTCGCCGGGGCTTCGCGTCGACGTGACATTGCCGACCGCCGGGCCGGACGGCGAGCTGCGCGCGGAATCGCCGGACCCGGTGACCTCACCCACCGCCGAGGTCGGGCAGCGCTGACCCGCGGGTACGGCCAACCGATGTCACCATGACCCGTTCGGCGTGATGTCGTCTGTCACCGGGCCGCACTATCGTCATCGGCGTGATGTCCCGGCACCTCGAGCGTTATGACTGGGTGCCAGGGCGCGATGTGGATACCGCGCGGTGGCCGTTCACCGTGCCGGCAGTCGCGCAACTCGTCCGGGACGGCGGCTTCGAGGTGCCGCCCGGCATCACATTCCTGGTCGGTGAGAACGGCAGCGGCAAGTCGACGCTCATCGAGGCGTTCGCGGTGGCGTACCCACGACGCGGCGCCGAGTCGACCAGCAAGCTGCGCGTCACCGGGCCGAACCCGAGCGACGAGGACTCGCCGCTGCACTGGCACCTGCGCGCGAGGACGCATCGGCTCGCCGCGCCGGGCGGCTTCTTCCTGCGCGCCGAGACGATGCACGAATATCTGGCGCAGATCGACCGGTCGCCGGCCGACCTTCGAGCGTGGGGCGGCGAGCGCGTGCAGGCCCGGTCGCACGGCGAGTCGTTCATCGCGATCCTGCGCCACCGGTTCGCCGATCGCGGTGTCTACTTCCTCGACGAGCCGGAGTCCGCGCTGTCGTTCCAGTCCAGCCTCGCATTGCTCATGGTGCTCGATGCCTTGCGCCAGGAGGGCTCGCAGGCAATCGTTGCGACGCACTCGCCGCTGATCGCCGCGCTGCCGGGCGCAACGACGTACGAGCTCGGCGACTGGGGCATGCGCCGCGTCGAGTGGGACGACCTCGACGTGGTGGCGAACTGGCGCGACTTCCTCACCGCGCCCGGTCGTTGGCTGCGCCACGTCGTCGACGCGACCGGCGACTAGCGAGCCGCGACCAGCGAGCCGCTGTCAGACGCCGAGGCGTGCGGTTCGCAGCCGGCCGGCGAGGTCGGCGGGACCGTCGACGTCCACGTAGGCCGCGCCCTGCCGGCCGGAGAAGAACAGCGCCATCTCGCCCGGCTCGCCGGTGGCTCGGATCGTCGGTCCACCGAGGCCGGCCGAGATCGGCGGGTAGCCGGGGCTCACGATCGACAGGGCCGCCGGGAACCCGCGAAGGCGGAACCGTGCCGCCAGGCGTACCTGCGCAATAAGCGCATCGTCGAGACCACGCGGCAGCGTGCGCGGCGCCCAACCGGACACGCCGCGACGGACGTCCTCGTGATGGATGAAGAACTCCGCCGTGTTGACCGCGCGGTCGATGGCCGGCAGTCCGGCCAGCGACCACGGCGACGGATGGCGGACGAGGTCGACCAGATGGCGGTAGTCCTGGGCGGCCGCCGCGCGCCGCACTGCCTCCAGGTGACCGGCCAGCGGCTTGAAAACGATGCCGGCCGCGGCATCCGGGCGGCGGTCACGCACGACAAGATGCGCGGCGAGATCTCGGGTGGTCCAGCCGGCACACAGCGTGGGCTGACCGGGACCGACGGTGTCGAAGAGGTCGCATAGCGCGGCGCGTTCGCTGCGCGCGAAGTTCGGCCGGCCCATTCGGATGATGTTAGAACGCCGGCCGCCCGGAACGAAGTGGCGGGAAACACGCGTGCGTACGAGTGGGTCGGCATGAAAGGGTAAGGACCGAAGCGCGGATGGTCCGATACGTCGATGATCCGGGGACGGCAGCGGGACCTTGGTCCGCGCTTCGTCGAGCGCAATGGGTGGGGATGCGCGTTGGTTCGGGATGCGCCACGGGTTGGCGCGCGCAGGCGTCGGGACAGGGGCACGGAGTCAGGGATGCGGTCAGAGCCGGGGGTGTTGAGTCAAGGGCTCGCCGTGTTGGGCCGGGCGATCCGGGACGAACCTCGGATCTTCGCGTTCGCGGTCACCGGCAGCTGCATGTTCGGCCTTGCCACGGTCGCCACCGCCTACGTGATCGGCGACGTCGTCGGCGACGTGATCGAGCCGGCGTTCGCCCACCACCGGGTCGATGTCGCGGCGTCCACCCTCGGCGCCCTCGCCATCCTTGGCATCGCCGCGATCCGTGTGCTTGGCATCTTCGGCCGGCGGCTCGGCGCCGGCGCGATGCAATACCGCCTGCAAGCCCGCTACCGTCGGGCGGTCACCCGCCGCTATCTCGAGCTCCCGCTCGCGTGGCACCAGCGGCACGCGACCGGCACGCTGCTGTCCAACGCAAACGCGGACGTGGAGGCGGCGTGGTATCCGATCGCGCCGCTGCCGTTCGCGGTCGGTACCGTCGTGATGCTGATCGGCGCGGTCGTCTCGCTGTTCGTCGTGGACTGGGCGCTGGCGCTGGTGAGTTGCGCGGTCTTTCCCGGCCTGTTCGGTGCGAACTTCTGGTATGCCCGGCGGATGTCGCCGCGCATCTCGCATGCCCAGCAGCTGCGTGCCGAGGTGTCCGCCGCGGCGCATGAGAGCTTCGACGGCGCACTGGTCGTCAAGACCATGGGCCGGGAGACGTACGAGACCGAACGGTTCGCCATCAAGGCCGCCGAGCTGCGATCGGCGATGATCAATGTCGGCCGGGTACGAGGCCTGTTCGACCCGATCCTCGATGCGCTGCCGAGCCTCGGAACGCTCGCCGTACTGATCGTCGGCGGCGTACGGCTCCGGCAGGGTGCCGTGAGCCTGCCCGAGGTGATCAGCGTCGCGTTCCTGTTCAGCGTGCTCGCCGTCCCGGTACGAGCGATCGGCTTCGTCCTCGGCGAGCTGCCCCGTGCCGCGGTCGGCTTCGGTCGGGTGGCCAACGTCCTGGCCGCGACCGGTCAGATGAACTACGGCATTACGACGCTCGACTCGGCCGGCGACGGGCCAGTTGACCTGCGCTTCGAGCACGTGTCGTTCGCGTACCCGTCCGGACCGCCGGTGCTGCGCGACGTGACGTTCACCGTGCCGGCGGGCGCCACGGTCGCCGTCGTCGGACCGACCGGCGCCGGCAAGTCGACCATCGCCTCGCTCGCGGTCCGGTTGATGGATCCGGCGGACGGCCGGATCCTTCTCGGCGGCACCGCGATCGCCGAGCTCAGCGCGGCGAGCCTCGCCGACACCGTGGCGCTCGTGCCACAGGTGCCGTTCGTCTTCGACGACACGGTGGCCGGCAACGTGGCACTCGAGCGCGCCGGCATCGACGACGAGACCGTCGCCGAAGCGTTGCGTGTCGCCCAGGCCGAGCGGTTCGTCGCCGCCTTGCCGGCCGGCACCGAGACCGGCGTGGGGGAGCGGGGCACAACGCTCTCCGGCGGGCAGCGCCAGCGATTGACGCTCGCCCGCGCCCTGGCCGGCCGACCGCGCGTACTGGTGATCGACGATGCGACGAGCGCCGTTGACCCGCGCGTGGAGGGGGCGATCCTGGCCGCGCTGCGGGACCGTACGCGGGGCTCGGTCGCCTCGATCCTGGTGGTGGCCTACCGTCGCGCCACGATCGCGCTCGCCGACCTGGTGGTCTACGTCGAGTCGGGCCGCGTTGTGGCAACGGGTACGCACGAGGAACTGCTCGCCACCGTCGGCGGGTACGCGGCGCTGGTCACCGCGTACGAAACCGCGGAACAGGATGCGGCGCGCGTCGAACTGGTGGCCGACGGCACCGGAAGCGATCCCGAGGACGACCGGGAGCTGGTGGGATGAGCGGCTCGCAGACGGCCACCCGCGACCAGGTCCACCCGGCGAACGTCGAGTCGACGTGGCGGGTGTTGCGGCGCGGCCTCGCGCTCACGCCGCAGGTGCGCGCCGGGCTCGCCGGCACGATCGGTCTCGCCGCGATCGGCACGTGTGGCAAGGTCGCCATCCCGATCGCGATCCAGCAGGGCATCGACAAGGGACTTTCGGCGCCGGGCGGCCCGAACCTGCGAGTGCTGGTCGAGATCGTCGCGATCACGGTGCTCGTCCTGTCGATCACGCTCTACTGCACGTACCTGATGAACGTGCGGCTATACACCGTCAGCGAGACGGCGCTCGCGAGCGTCCGCACCCGTACGTTCCGCCACATCCACGACCTCTCGATGCTGCACCAGCAGTCCGAGCGGCGGGGATCACTGGTCGCGCGGGTGTCCACCGACGTTGACCAGATCAGCCAATTCCTGCAGTGGGGCGGCGTGATCCTGCTGGTCAGCGTCGGCCAGTTGGTGCTCACCACGGTCGTGATGGCGACCTACTCGTGGCAGCTCACCGCGCTCGTCTGGCTCGCGTTCCTGCCGCTGGCGGTGGTCATCCGGGTCTTCCAGAAGCGGCTGTCGCGCCGCTACACGGCGGTTCGCGAGCGCATCGGTGCGATGCTCGCCGCGGTCGCCGAGAGCGTCGTCGGGGCCAGCGTGATCCGGGCGTACGGCGTGCAGGGCCGCACCCGGCGCCGCATCGACGACGCGATCGAGGCGAACCGGGAAGCGCAATACCGCGCGCAGCGGACCAACGTGATCAGCTTCGTGACCGGCGAGATCGCCACCGCGCTCGCCACCGCCGGCACCGTGGTGGTCGGTGTGATCCTCGGCGTGCAGGGGCACCTCACGCTCGGCCAGCTGACCGCGTTCCTGTTCCTCGTCACGCTGTTTGTGCAGCCCGTACAGATCGCGACCGAGGTGCTCAACGAGGCACAGAACGCGATCGCCGGCTTCCGCCGGGTGCTCGACGTCCTCGAGACGCCGCCGGACGTCGCCGATCCGGGCGACGACGGCGTCACGCTGCCGAGCGGCGCGGTCGAAATCCGCTTCGTCGACGTCGGGTTCGCCTATCCGGGCGGGCCGGAGGTGCTCTCCGACGTCGACCTGACGATCACCGCGCGCACCAAGGTCGCCATCGTGGGGGAGACCGGCAGCGGCAAGACCACGTTCGCAAAGCTGCTCACCCGCTTGATGGATCCAAGCCGCGGCGAGGTGCGGCTGTCCGGCGTACCGCTCGGCGACGTGGCGTTCGACTCGCTGCGCGAACGGGTCGTCATGGTGCCGCAGGACGGTTTCCTCTTCGACGCGTCGGTCGCGGACAACGTGCGCTTCGGCGGCGACGAGTCCGACGAGCGGATCGTCGAGGTCTTCGCGGAACTCGGGCTGGCCGACTGGGTCGACGGACTGCCGGCGGGCGTGGGCACCGCGGTCGGCGAGCGCGGCGAGGCGATGTCGGTCGGTGAGCGGCAGCTCATCGCGCTCGCGCGGGCCTACCTCGCCGATCCGGACCTGCTCGTGCTCGACGAGGCGACCAGTGCCGTCGATCCGGGCA
The DNA here is from genome assembly GCA_035263025.1 of Micromonosporaceae bacterium. Lineage (GTDB taxonomy): Bacteria > Actinomycetota > Actinomycetes > Mycobacteriales > Micromonosporaceae > DASQPR01. The sequence continues at coordinate 7,522 of DATFRR010000103.1, read as the reverse complement.
CCGAAGTGCGGCTGCAGCGCGCACTCGAACGTGTCACGCGCGGCCGCACGACGGTTGCCATCGCGCACCGGCTGTCCACGGCGCAGGCCGCCGACGAGGTGATCGTCGTGGACCGCGGTCGGATCGTGCAACGCGGCCCGCACCACGTGCTGGTGACCGAACCGGAGTCGGTATACGGCCGCCTGCACGCGTCCTGGCTCGCACAGACCCGCTGACCATTCGGCTGCTGGCCAGTTGACACGGCGGCAGACGGCCGCCCGGTTAACACGGCGGCACACCACCCCGGTTTGACACGCGCGGAGTGGACCGCGTTGACGGGTGGCCCCAGAATGGGCGTCGACACGCCGTGTGGCGCATGTTGCCGCTGTGCCTGATGACAATGTGCCGACTCAGTGTGACAAATCGAGCTATATGTACGATCAAGGGGCAAGATGTCCGCATGGCCGTCACCTCCACGCGCCGCCCTCGGCACGTAGCAAAGCACCTCCCGCCCATCCAGCCCCACCGGCGGCGGCGTCGGAAGCGTGGGCTGATCGCGGCGGCCGTCGTGATTGCGCTGGTCGCGGTCGGTGTCACGGCGGTGCTCTGGTTTCCGCGGCCAAAGCACGCGGCGCTGGCCAGCCAGAACGCGAAGACGAGCGGGCATGCGTCGCCGTCGCCGACGCCAACGCCGTTTGATCCGAACGTGGGGGCGATCCTGCCCACCGACCGAGTGGTGGCCTATTACGCGGTGCCGGGCGCGCCCGCGACCGGACCGGCGTGGCAACTGTCGACATCGATGCTCGACCGGCTGCAGGCGCAGGGGGAGGTGTACGAGAAGCTCGACCCGGCGCATCCGGTCAAGCTCGGCATCGACCTCGTGGTGAGCGTGCCGGACCGGTTCAAAGGCAGCAGCGGCACGTATAGCCACCATGTCAGCGCCGCCACCATCGAGCAGTACGTTGACTTCTGCGAGAAGCACAATCTGCTGCTGTTCCTCGATCTCGACATCGGGTGGGCTGACCCGCTCACCGAGCTGGAGTTCTTCACGCCCTATCTCAAGCTGCCGTTCGTCGAGGTCGCGATCGATCCGGAATGGATGTTCCCGCGGCACAACGGGATCCCCGGCAAAAACCTGTCGAACGTACGGGCCAGCGACCTGAACCCGTTGATCGAGGCGGTCGCCGAGATGCCGATGAAATATCACGTGCCGCGAAAGATCATGATCATCCATCAGTACCGCGGTGACGGCGACGGCAAGGCGGACCCATTCAACGCGAAGAGCTCGGAGATCGCGGACAAGCGCAACATCGTCAACGATCCGCGGGTCGACCTCGTCATCCACATCGACTCGGTGGGCGGCTGGCCCGGTGACATCGCCGCCAAGGAAGACCAGTACCAGCGCTGGGTCGCCGAGGACATGGTGAAGTACCAGAACTTCCAATACGGCGGGTTCAAGATCTTCTACCAGATCGAGTCGCGGCACAAGCTCATGACGCCAGCGCAGGTGATGTCCATGAGCCCGGCGCCGATGGTCGTCACGTACGGCAACTGAGACGGATCGACGCTGTTTTACGTGGCGCGTGCGTCGCATCATGACTGTGTGGAGCCGCTGCTACTTCGACCAACGCCGCGCCAGATCCGGAACCTCCGGACCGTAACGCTGATCGCGTTGCTCGCCACCGCCGGAACGTCAGCGCTCGCCGCCTACAAGACACACGCCATGACGATCGCCTGGGCATGCGGCTCGTTCCTCGTCACCGTCTTGTACGGGCACTTCTACCTCGCGATGCGCAAGGACTTCACCGAGGCCGGGCCGGACGGCATCCGCTGCCGCGCCTACGGGAAGCGGCATGCGTGCCGATGGGTGGACGTCGAGAGCATTGAAATACGATCCACCACTCGTCGCGGTGGTGTGGTTACGAACGGCATAGTCGTCACGCCGAAGAGCGGCAAGCCGTTCGCGCTGTCCGCCCCGGTGAGCAACAGTCTCACGCCCGATCCAGAGCTGATGCGCAAGTACGAGTCGATCAGGGCGTCGTGGCGAGCCGGCCCGCATTCCGGCAACGTGATGCGCGACGGTCACGAGCAACTTCCGGTCCGGCAGATCCGCGCGTTTCGGCCACGCCGTCGTCGGCGTACGCATCCGGAGCGCTGACCGACCGTAGCTCCTATCATTCACTGGGCAGTGGGCCGGTGAGGTAGTGCTGCACGTTCGGACCAACCATCGCAGCCACGGTATCCGCGTCGGCGCTCGCCAACGGTTCGATCTTCAGTACGTGCCGGGCTAGGCCCACGCCGATCATCTGCGAGGCAACCAGTGCGGCACGTGTCGACGCCTCGGACGGTGGCACGTCGACCTTCGCGATCACCCGCCGAAGCACCTGTGACGTCACGAACTCGCGCAGCATCCGGGCCGACCAGTCGTGTGCAAGTGCGCTCCGGACGATCGCGATGAGCTTCGGGCCGCTGTGCGGGTCGTCCCACACCGACAGGAACATGCGCACGAGGCGTACGCCCAACAGCTCTGGATCCCCGTCGAGGATCAGCGGGATCAGCTCGCCCGGGTTGACGGGCGCACCGACGGTCGCGAGGAACAGCTGCTCCTTGGTGCCGAAGTAATGGTGCACGAGGGCCGGGTCGACGCCGGCGCCAGTCGCGATGGTACGGATGGACGCGCCGTCGAAGCCGCGTGCCGCGAACGCCTCCCGTGCCGCGTCGAGAATCGCCTCTCGCGTGTCCGGGCTGCCCTTGCGGCGGCCGGTGCGGGCCATCCGTACCCCCTCGTGAACGTCGTCCGCGGACCGATTGCGGCGCCGCGGACGGCGATTTGTCGGACGTCGCTCGCCGATGCTCGCTAGTCGGTGCGCCGGCGCAACGTTGCCGCGGCGAGTGCCAGCGCGACCACCGCCGCGCCGACGATGATCCCGAGATCGCGCCACATGATCGCGGTGGCGGCCGGGTGCCTACCGATCTCCTCGAGCGCCTGGACCGCGTACGTCATCGGCAACACCTTCGAGATGCCGTAGAGCACGCCGACCATCTCCGCGCGCGGCGCGAACAGTCCACACAGGAACAGTTGCGGGAACACCACGGCGGGCATGAACTGGACGGCCTGGAACTCGGTGCGAGCGAACGCGCTGGCGAACAGCCCGATCGCCATGCCGAGGATGGCGTCGGCGACCGCGATCAGGACCACGAGCCACACGCTGCCGGCGATGCTGAGGTTGAACGCCCAATACGCCACCGCGGTGAGCACCACGGCTTGTACGGCGGCCACCAGCCCGAACGCGAACGCATAGCCGAAGAGCAGGTCGAGCTTGGCCAGCGGCGTGGTGAGCAGGCGTTCGAGCGTGCCGGTCGTGCGTTCCCGCAACATCGCGATGCTCGTGATGAGGAACATCAGCACGAACGGAAAGATGCCGAGCATGATCAGACCGACGTGGTTGAAGATGAGTGCGTTGTCGTCGAACACGTAGTAGATCAACGTGAGTAAGAGCGCCGGTACGATGACGATCAGCGCGAGCGTTCGCTTGTCATGGCGCAGCTGACCGAGCACGCGCTCGGTGGTGCTGGCAAGGATGCGCGGGTTCATGCCACGGTTCCTTCCGTTGCGTCGCGACGATCGTCGACGGCACGCGGCGTGGGTGCGCGCGACGTGTCGCGTATGCCGGGAGATCCGCCGGCGCGTGACGGATCGCGGATCAACGTGAGGAAGGCCGCTTCGAGGTCGTCCGTACCGGTGGCGACGCGTACCGCGGCGGGCGTGTCGTCGGCGATGATCGCGCCGTCCCGGATCATCACGAGTCGCTGGCACCGCCCGGCCTCGTCCATCACGTGGCTGGACACCACGATCGTCGTACCGTTCGCGGCCAGCTCGCCGAAGCGCTGCCACAACTCTTCGCGCAGCACCGGATCCTGGCCGACGGTCGGTTCGTCGAGCACCAGAAGGCGCGGTTCGCCGAGCAGCGTGCACGCGAGCGACGCGCGACTGCGCTGCCCGCCGGAGAGGGTGCCGACGAGCTGATCCGCGGCGTCGGCCAGCCCGACGTCGGCGATGGCCTTGTCCACGTCCGCCTTCGTCATGCCCGGGTAGAGGCTCGCGAAGTAGCGCGCGTTTTCCCGTACGGTCAGGTCCGAGTACACGCTCGGGGCCTGGGTGAGGTAGCCGACCGTACGCCGCAGCACGGGATGGCCGGCCGGCTTGCCCAGCACCGTGACGGTGCCGGACTCGATCTTCTGCACGCCCACGATCGCGCGCATGAGTGTGGTCTTGCCGCTGCCGCTCGGGCCGACCAGACCGGTGATCGAGCCGGCTGGCAGGTGGGCGGTGACGCCCGCGAGCACCAGCCGGCCGCCGCGCTTGACGACGAGGTCGTCAACGGCGATGGCGACGTCCATGGTCGTTCTCCTTGTCGACGGAGGGTGTGTCAAACTAATTCATCGTGCGTTGAACTCAACGCTAGATGAATTAGGCGGACATCGTCAAGCGACGTGGCACATCGCTGAGATCCGACAGAGATCGCGATCGGCGACGACCCGACCGACGACGTCGCCCGGACCGGGACGAGACGAGCGCGTACCCGGTTCGGCGGCGTACCGCATCGTGCGGGAGAATCGGGCGCGTGTCCGCACCGCTGTCCACCGGCCTTGATCCACGCATCGCCGCGCGCCTGAAGCGGGACGCGCACGGCCTCGTCGCCGCCGTCGTGCAGCAGTACGACACCGGGGACGTCCTCATGCTGGCGTGGATGAACGACGCGGCGCTGGCGCGTACGTTGTCGACCGGCGAGGCAACCTACTGGTCGAGGAGCCGCGAGGCGCTGTGGGTGAAGGGCGAGACGTCCGGCCACCGGCAGGCGGTGCGGTCGGTCGCCCTCGACTGCGACGGCGACGCGCTGCTCGTTCGTGTTGACCAGACCGGTCCGGCCTGCCACACCGGCGCGCCGACGTGCTTCGGCGACGCGCTGCTGTTGGAGCCGCCGTCGGCGGTGGACGCGTCAAGGGAGGCAGGCGCGCCATGACGTACGGCGTCGTGACACCGGACGAGGCGACGTTCCGACGGCTCGCCAGCGGCCACCGGGTGGTACCCGTGACCCGCCGCTTGCTCGCCGACGGCGAGACTCCGGTCGGCGTCTACCGCAAGCTCGCCGGCGGCCCGGGCAGTTTCCTGTTGGAGTCCGCCGAGCAGGGCGCGGCCGCCGCCGGTACGGCATGGTCGCGGTACTCCTTCGTGGGCGTACGCAGTCTCGCGACGCTGACCAGTGCCGACGGCGCGGCGGTGTGGCTCGGCACGCCGCCACCCGGACTGCCGACCGAGGGCGACGCGGTCGAGGTGCTGCGCGAGACGGTCGCCGCGCTCGCGTCATCCGCACAGCCGGAAACCGGCGAGGATCTCCCGCCGCTCACCGGTGGCCTGGTCGGGTTCCTCGCCTACGACATCGTGCGGCGCTTCGAGCGGCTGCCGCGATTGGCCGTCGACGACTTGCACGTGCCCGACCTCGGCATGATGCTCGCCACCGACCTCGTCGTGCTCGATCACTTCACCGGCACCGCGCTGCTCGTCGCGAACGTCATCGTCACGCCGGGCGCCGACGATGCGGACCACGTCGCCGCCTACCACCAGGCGATCGGCCGGCTCGACGCGATGACGACGGCACTTGCGCGACCGACGCCACCGATGGTGTCCACCGTGGACGTACGCCCAGCCGGCCGCAACCAATCGCGTACCCCGGAAGGCCTGCACCGTAAGGCCGTCGAGCAGGCGAAGGAAGCGATCCGCGACGGCGAGTGCTTCCAGATCGTGGTGTCCCAACGGTTCGAGCGCGCGACCGAGGCCGATCCGCTGGACATCTATCGCGTGTTGCGCATGACAAACCCGAGCCCCTACATGTATCTGCTTCGGTTCGACGGCTTCGACGTGGTCGGTTCGTCGCCCGAGGCGCACCTCAAGGTGACCGGACGTCGTGCGCTGTTGCACCCGATCGCGGGCACCCGCTGGCGCGGCGCGACGCCGAAGGAGGACGCCGCGCTCGCCGCGGAGTTGCTCGCCGACCCGAAGGAACGCGCCGAGCACGTCATGCTCGTCGACCTCGGACGCAACGATCTCGGCCGAGTGTGCCGACCGGGCAGCGTCGAGGTGCCGGAGTTCGCCACCATCGAGCGCTACAGCCACGTCATGCACATCGTGTCGACCGTCGTCGGAGAGCTGACGCCGGACCGTACGCCGTTCGACGCGCTGGTCGCGACGTTCCCGGCCGGCACGCTGTCCGGCGCGCCGAAGGTGCGCGCGATGGAGATCATCGAAGAGCTCGAGCCGACGCGACGCGGACTCTACGGCGGCATCGTCGGCTACTTCGGCTTCGGCGGCGACCTCGACACCGCGATCGCCATTCGGACCGCGCTGCTGCGCGCTGGCGTCGCCTACGTACAGGCCGGTGGCGGTGTGGTGGCGGATTCCGATCCGGCCGCCGAGGAGCAGGAGACGGTGAACAAGGCCGCCGCCGTGCTCGCCGCGATCGCCACCGCGGAAACGCTGCGGCCGGCGCGATGACCGGCACGCAACCGCCGCCTGACACCCAGCCCGCCTCCACCATGGCCACCAAGGACGACGTCGCCGGCCGGGCGGCCCGACGCGGGTTGGCTACGGCGGTCGTGACGTGCCTCGCCGGCGCCGGGCTTGCGCTCCTCGCGGTGACCCGGACCTGGGCGACGTCGGTGCACCGGCAGGCCGCACCGTTGCCGAACAAGGTGGTCGACCACACCGGTGCGTCGCTGATCGGCTGGCTCCCCGCGCTCGCGCTGGTCGGCTTGGCCGGGGCCGGCGCGCTGCTGGCCACCCGAGCGCGCTGGCGTCGCGCAACCGGCGCCCTGGTGCTACTCGTCGGGCTCGGTGTAGTGGCGGGCGCGGTTGACGGACTTCGGATCGCGGCGGGCGCTTGGCCGGCATTCGTGGGCGTCGGCGGACTCGCCATCGCGTGGGCCGGCCTCGCGGCGGTGCGGTCCGGCGGGACGTGGCCGGCGATGGGTAGCCGCTATGAACGGCCGGCCGCCCGGACGCCTGCCGAGGTCGCCACGAGCGAGAGCGGCCCGACCGAGGGCGTCCCGAGCGCGGACCCGGCAGCCACCGACGCAGCGTTGGACGCGACGGCCGCTGGAGCCCGGCGTACCCCCTCGTCGATGTGGGACGACCTGGATCGCGGCGTCGATCCGACCGGCCATGGCGACTGACCTCGCACTGGTGACCTTGCCGGGTTGCCGCCCGGCACCCAGACTGTCCGGGTGACGTCGATCTATGACGCGGCGCTCGGCTACGAGATCGCGTTCAGCTACCGCGATGTGCCGGCCGAAGTAAATGCGTTGGTCCGCCTGACCGGTCGCGAACCCGCGTCGGTGCTCGAGATCTGTGCGGGGCCGGCCGAGCACGCGGTGGAGTGCGCGCGGCGGGGATGGCGCGCGACCGGGGTCGACCAGTCGCCGTCGATGCTTGATCGCGCCCGCGAGAACGCCGCGTCGGCCGGTGTCACAGTCGAACTGATCCGGG
>DATFRR010000102.1:0-4655 GCA_035263025.1 Micromonosporaceae bacterium | reverse complement strand
CGCCTTGGTAGGCCATCACCCCACCAACAAGCTGATAGGCCGCGAGCCCATCTCCAGCCAGAAAACCTTTCCACCACCCGGCATGCGCCAGGAAGTGAATATCCGGTATTAGCCCCCGTTTCCGAGGGTTATCCCAAAGCCAGAGGCAGGTTACTCACGTGTTACTCACCCGTTCGCCGCTCGAGCACCCCCGAAGGGGCCTTTCCGCACGACTTGCATGTGTTAAGCACGCCGCCAGCGTTCGTCCTGAGCCAGGATCAAACTCTCCAACAAAAATCTGAAAAATTCGCCCCGGCAAAATGCGGCCCACAAGCGGGGCCGCTGCCAAAGGAACCCCACCACAGTCAAGCTGTGGCACAGGGGCATAACTACCAATCAAAAATTGGCACTGGCATCACAAAAACACCCTGTTGAGTTCTCAAAGAACAACCACACACGACACTGACCCCAGAACAGGGGCGGCACCGAGGCAACCACACTAACTTACCCGACTGGGAAGATCGAGTCAAGAACGCGTTCACAGTGTGAACATGTCAGCTGTCCCGACACTTCCGGCGCGCGCATCCGAACGTGACCGCGAAGCGGTCCGATCGTCTGTGCCCGGGGAACCGCCGAGACCGGCCGACTCAAGCAGTGGCTCAAGCCCGCCCGGCTCCTCGCCGGCCTGATTACTCTACCGGATAAGTGTCCGGCAACCAAACCGAAGTTGGGCCCAATCGCGGAACCGCATGTCACGGCGCTTTTGCCGGCGTGTCGCGGAAGTTTGTCGACGTACCGCGCCGACGTCGTACACACGAGTCGCCACCTCGCGACCAATGATCACGATCGCTTGACGATCAAGGGGTCGAACCGCTCCGCCCGCACCGCGGAATGAACTAAGGGCGTACCCATCGAGCCATCGGCGACGAATTGGGGTTCAATGCAAGTCATGCGGTGGTACGCCCAGGACGCGCTGCTCGGCATGCTCGCGCCAATCTGGCAGCTGGCCATCACTGCGTGCCTGATCGTGGTCACGCTGATCGCGGCGCACAAACTCTTCATGCGAGGACCGTCGCGCATGTCCCGCGGCATCTTGATGGCCGGCACCGCCGTCGTCGGCGTGATCGTCGTCGGGGTGCTGTTCAGCATGGCCTGACCAAACAGGGCGCTGATCAGGGGAGACGTCGGTTCGCGAGGCTCGGCACCTGAGTACGAATGGTGGCCACCCGACCGGGATCGATGTCGGCGACCGTGACACCGACAACGTCGGCGGCTTGTGCCAGCACTGTGCCCCACGGGTCGACCACCATGCTCCGGCCGTAGCACGTGCGGTGCGGCTCGTGATCGCCGATCTGACCGGCGGCCAGCACATAGCACTGGTTCTCGATGGCTCGCGCGCGGAGCAGCACCTCCCAATGGTCGCGACCGGTGTGTGCCATGAAGGCGGCCGGCACGACCATCACCGTCGCGTCCTGCTCGACAGCCAGCTGCCGATAGAGCTCCGGGAAGCGCAGGTCGTAGCAGATCGAAAGGCCAACCCGTACCCCTTCGATGTCGAGCGCAACCACCGCGGACCCGGCGGCGATCCGATCCGACTCACGCATCGAGACGCGGCCTGGGATCTCGACATCGAACAGGTGGATCTTCCGGTACGACGCCGCCAGCCGGCCGGAACGATCGAACACCAGGGACGTGTTATACGTTCGCCCATCCGGCCCGGCCTCGTGGAACGAGCCGGCATGCACCCAGATGCCGAGCTCGCGCGCGGCGTCGGCGAAGATCGTGCCGAATTCGCCGTCCGGTGGCTCGCCGGCCGGCTCGCCCGCCGACGGCCCGAGATAGTCGACGTATTCCGGCAACATCGCGAGGTCCGCGCCGGCGTCGGCGGCACGGCCGAGCAGGTCGCGGGCGACCTTGAGATTCGCGTCCCGGTCGTCGCGGGAGTTCAGTTGACACATCGCCACGCGCATGTGCCCAGCCTAGGAGCGCACGCCCGAGCGAACCAGACGGCCGGGACTTGACGCGCCACCAGCGACCAAGGACCAACGACCAGGCTATGCGGCGACGAGTACGAGCGCCGTGGCGGCGAGCCCGAGTCCGGCAAGCTGCACCGGCCGCATGCGTTCGCGATCGATCGCGAGCGCCAGCAGAACTGTGCTCACCGGGTAGAGCGCCGCGATCGGCGCAACGATGCTGAGCTGTCCCCGTTCGGTGGCGAGCACATAGAGCACGTTCGCGGTGATGTCAAAGACGCCGGCGGTCGCCGTCCACCGCCACGTCCCGCGCGGCAGCCGCAACGACGTCTTGGTGGCCGCGGCGGCGATCAGGCCGACGCCGATGGAGCCGATACGTACGCCGACCATCGGCCACACCCCGGCGGTCGAGCCGGCGAGACCGAGCACCGCGAAGAAGATGCCAAACATCGCGCCGGTGGCCAGCGCCAGCCCGATCAGTCGCGGCGTCACCTTGCCAGTTCGACCGCCGCTCATGCTGACCAAGGCGATCGCGCCGATCGCGAGCACCGCGCCGATCAACGCGGCGGCGGACGGCGTCCGCTGCGCAGCGAGCCCGACCACAAGCGGGATGAGCGCGGCCGTGACCGCGCTGATCGGTGCGAACACCGACATGACGCCCTGGGACAAGCCGCGGTACAGCAGCAGGATGCCACCGAAGCCGGCCATGCCGGCCAGCGCTCCGTAGCCGATGTCGCCCGCGGTTGGCCCGTGGCCGCCGAACACCATCACGCCTGCGAAGAGCACCGGCAGTCCGAGCAATTGCGAGACGAGCGCGACCGCGAGCGGCTGCGCGCGCTGGCTCGCCTTGCCGCCGCTGAAGTCGCCGGTGCCCCACACGACCGCGGAGAGCGCCGCGAGCAGGATCGGAAGCGTGGACACCACCCGACAGGTGTAACACAATAGTGACCGTGGAGGACAGTGTGTTGACCGACACGGACGGCGTGGGCGGGGCCGGGCCGAGCGGAACAGTCGAGCCGGCCGACGGCGTCGGACCGGCCGGAAGTGCCGGGCCGGCCGCGTCGCGACTGCGCGGCGCGGGCTCCGTCGAGGCACTGACCGCCGCCGTCGCACGCCAGGTCCGAACGCTGCGCAGCTCGCGCGGTTGGTCGCTGGACGAGCTTGCCGGCCGATCCGCGGTGAGCAAGGGAATGATCGTGCAGATCGAGGCCGCACGAACCAACCCCAGCGTGGGTACGCTCTGCCGGCTCGCCGACGCATTCGGTGTCGCCGTAACACGCCTGCTGGAGTCGACCGACGAGAAACCGGTGCGAATCACCAGCGGTTCGGATGCACCCGTGCTCTGGCGCGGCACCGCGGGCGGGTTCGCGCGATTGCTCGGCGGTCTCAATGAGCCCGACTTCGTCGAGCTGTGGGATTGGGTGCTCGAGCCGGGCGACCGGCACGCCGCCGACGACCACCCGGCCGGCACGCGCGAGCTAGTTCACGTGATTGCGGGCGAGCTGACCGTCGCGATCAGCGGCGCCGCACACCGGGTCGGGCTCGGGGACACGATCGACTTCGCCGCTGACGCGCCGCACGAATACCGCAACGACGGCGACCGCACCACGCGGTTGGTGATGGTCGTGGTGACGCCGCCCGGCGAGGTGGATCGTCGGCGCTAGCGCTGGTGATCACCAGCGGCGTGGCGGACGAGCAGTGCCTCCTCGGCCACCGGAACGAAGCCGGCCGCAAGGAACGCCCGGATGCTCGCCACGTTGCCGACGCCGATCTGCGCCCACAGTGGTGCGCCGTCCGGAACGAGGTGCGCGGCCGCGGTGGCCATCGCACGGCCCAGGCCCTTACCGCGGTACGCCGGCGCGACCTCCAGCCCGACCTCCCAGCGGCCGGCGAGTCCGCGGCCGATGACGAGTACGCCGCCGTCGCACGTGTAAACGGTGATGTCGTCGCGATACCGTCCGGCACGGCGTACCCGCGGATGTTCGCGATCATGCACCGCGGACAGCGCCAACGCGGGCGACCCTGACCTCGGCGGCGAGACGAACAACATGTCGATGTTGTTGACCCGGCGTTCGGTCTTCTCCTCGAGCGCACCGAGGAACGGCGGGTTGAACGCGGCACCCGGATCACCGGGTGGCAGATGCTCGGCAAGCCACTCGGGCGGGACGTCGGCGGCCACGATCACGTGTGCGGTGGTCGCGATCACGGCGGCATCGCGTGGGCTTGGCTGCGCCACGTGCGTGACGCCCATGTCGGTCGGCGGAAAGTCGCCGCGCGCGATGTCATCGAGCAATGTGGCGAGATCGGTGAGTGGAGCGGCGGTACTCGTATCCCGCCCCTGCGCCGGCGTCAGGCCGACTTCTCCTCACGCTCACGGCGAGCCCGCCGCCCGGTGAACTCGCGTGGCACGATCGTCGGGTAGACGTTGTCGAGCACCACTTCGCGGGTGATCTCGACGCGTGCGGCGTCCGGGTTGCTCGGCACCTCGTACATCACCGACAGCAGCACCTCTTCGAGGATCGCGCGCAGGCCGCGCGCGCCGGTCTGCCGCAGCACGGCGAGGTCGGCGATCGCCTCGAGGGCCCCGGGCTCGAACTCGAGCTCGACGCCGTCGAGCTGGAACATGCGCTGGTACTGGCGCACGAGAGCGTTACGTGGCTCCGTGAGGATCTTGACGAGCGCGGCGCGATCCAGCGCCCGCAC
>DATFRR010000101.1:0-13795 GCA_035263025.1 Micromonosporaceae bacterium | reverse complement strand
CACCGTCATGTCGAGCAGTTGAAGGGCCGGCATCATGGCTTCGCAGCCCCGGCCGTCGGTGGTGTAGGTCAGGAAGATGCGGTCGCCGATGCGCAGGTAGGCATTGAGCCAGCCGTCGGACACACCGCGCTCCTCGACTCCGTGGACGGAGTACCAAGGCATCTGGTAGCCCATGAAGGTCCGGAACGGGGCGAACTCCTCGTATGGTCCCTCGCACCAGATCGCGAAGGACACGCCGCGGGCGTGCAGGTATGCAGGGTCCTGGGCGTTCCAGATCGTTAATGTGCAGCCCTCGCACTGATCTTCGAACGGTTTGCCGAGATGCCACATGTGCTTGCAGGCCAACAGCACGTCGCGACCTTCGAACATGTCGAGCAATGAGGTCGGTCCGTGCTCGCCCATCAGCGCGACGTTGCGAACCTCGAACATCGGCAATCTGCGCCGCGCCGCGGCGATGGCGTCACCCTCGTGGGTGTGTGCCTTCTCCCGGGTCAGCAGTGCGTCGCGCGCGGCGTTCCAGCTGTCCCAGTCGACAATCGGCGGAGCCGCTACCTCAACCTCAGCTATCTCAAGCTCAGTCATAGCGCTACGCTAAAACGAGTTTGCACTTCTGTAAAGGGACCCGACGTTGCCGATCAAGAAGACCTATGCCGAACTCGGGGACGCTTGCGCCAACGCGCACGCCCTCGACCTGATCGGCGACCGGTGGAGTCTCATCCTGGTGCGCGAGCTCATCCTGGGGCCGCGCCGTTTCGCCGACCTACTGTCGGAGGCGATCGGGATCACCCCATCGGTTCTGGCCGGTCGGCTACGCCACCTGCAGGGTGTTGGGGTGGTGGAACAGGCGAAGCTCGACGACCTCGCGCGCACCCGGGTCTATCGCCTCACGGCCTGGGGCGCGCAACTCGAGGATGTCATGCGCGCACTCGCGCGGTGGGCTCACGGATCGCCGCTATTTCCGGTTCCCGGTACGGGCCTGACCCCCGACGGGGTCATCGTGGCCATGCGCACCACCGTGCCGCTCGGTTCGGTTACCGACGTGCCGGTCCGCGTGGAGTGGGAACTGCACGACGTTCGCCGGCCGGCGGTCGCGGCACGCCGTTACCGGCTGGTGTGGGAGCGGGACTCATTCGACCTGGCCGAGGGCCGGGCCAGCCAGCCGGACGCGACAGTGGTCGGCGACTCGACCACGTGGGCCGCCGTCGCATTCCTTGGCTTGCCTATCGAACAGGCCGAACGCGACGGCCAACTCGCCATCCAGGGCGACCGCAAGTGCCTGGCCAAGGTACTCGACCTCTTCGCCGCGCCACCGCAGACATTCAGTCGGCCAACGTCTCGATCGGTTGACCGGTAACGGCCGAGATCAGAGCGAAGTCCTTGTCGGCGGCGAGGACGGTGAGACCGGCCTTCTCCGCTGTTGCCGCGACGAGCAAGTCAGGTATCGAGGGAGCGCGATGCTGGCCCCGATCGGCCAGCAGCATCTGCACCTCGAGTGCCCGGTCTTCGATGGCCGGGGTGAGACGCTCCACCGGCATCAGGGACAACGGCGGTGCCGCGAACTGTCGCCGGCCGGCCTCCCCGGAGCGCGCCGAGTAGCCGAGCTCGAGACGGGTGATCGTGGACAACCGGACCAACCCGCGACTGATGCGTGCGCTCCACTCGTCCCGATCGGGCGCCAGTCCAAATTGGAGCCGGACGTACGCGGACTTGTCGATCAGCCAGCTCGTTAACGCCACGCGGCATCCATCACGGCGGGGTCCGCTAGGTCGGCAAACACTTCCGCGGACCGCTGCCAGTCCTCGGCAGTGACAGTCCGTGCCGCGGCGGAGTTGACGCCTTCCTCGAACCTCCGACGCAGGTACTCGTTGCGCGACAGCCCGAGCTGAGCGGCCGCGGCGTCGATGCGGTCGATCGCTTCCTGGCTCAGATCGCGGATAAGAATGTTCGGCATATGCGACCACCTGATATTGAACGTGCTATCACGATATCATGGATCGCCGGCGCACACGCGGCTTGGTCTGCGTGCGGCGTCCCGCGCACGCGTCAAGGTCCGACGGCAGTACCCATGAAATGCGTGCCCGGCGACCGGCACGCGAGCCGGTGCGGTGTGGTGATTTGGGAAGAGGGATCGAGCCTCCGGGTAGTCGCCGTCCGCCTGATGACTCCAGGCCAGGCCTGGGCAGATTGGGTGATCACAACCCACCAGGCAGACGAACCGACGGGCTTGTGTGGACGACGGGCGATTCTGGGTGTCCACCGTGCCGCTTCGGCCTGTTGTCGCGGTGGGATACGCTGCCCGCCGGGTCAATGTCGCCGCAACGACTTCTTGCAAGCGGTGGCGGTCGCAGAGCAGTGCTCGGATCCCAATGGCGGGCACGCGCCGACGAACGCACATTCGGCATCCGCCGCCGTTTGGTGGTGGGGGAGTAACGATTTGGCATGACGGATCATGAACGGAATTCTCGGCGCCGCCGATTCAGCCGAGCCAACCGCTTCTTCCTGGGCCTTCTGATACTCGTGCCATTCGGCTTCATGGGCATCATGTTGATGATCGACACGGCGCGGGCAGGCATCTGGTTTCTCGTAGCCTTCGGCGCGCTCATCACGCTCTACTCGTTGTATTTTGGCGTCGCCTTCCTGCGTTTGGCCGTCATCGTCGGACCGGAGTGCGTGGTAGTGCGCAACCTCGTCCGAACGAAACGTTTCCCACTCTCGTCGGTACGCGACGTGACGCTCGGCGAGCTCAACTACGTCTACGTCGTCCTCACCGATGGCACGAGCGTGCAATGCACGGCGTTGGCACCGACCCGGTTCGGTAGCGGGAAGGTGCCTGCGCGGTTCGTCGATCAGATTCGAGCCGCGATCGACGAGCAACGCCAGCAAAGTACACTGCCCGCCGGCAAGCGAGCCGATCCCGTCGGCGGCACGGAACACGTTCCGATTGATTGAGAGCGTGACCGGCAAAACATCACAGCGGCAACCGACCGAGTGGTGCGACTGCGAACTATCCGCGGGCTCGGCGAGCGGGACCCATTTTGCCCTGAAGTGTGCCCCCGGTGGGAGTCGAACCCACACTGGCGGAGGTTTGAGCTCCGTGCCTCTGCCGATTGGGCTACGGGGACGTCGGCTCGGCTAGCCTACCCATTACGCTGTGCGACGCGACACCCGCAGGCCGGTGCCGCGGTTCCATCATGGTAGGGGAGTTGGGTCAGTGGCCGAGAAGCGTTCACCGGAGCAGCGTCCCCGCGTGCTGATCGCCGAGGACGAGGCACTGATCCGACTCGATCTTGCCGAGATGCTCACCGAGGAAGGCTACGACGTCGTCGCCGAGGCGGGCGACGGCGAGGCCGCCGTACGTCTTGCCGAAGAACACCGCCCCGACCTGATCATCCTTGACATCAAGATGCCGATCATGGACGGGCTGGCGGCAGCCGAACGGATTGCCGCGACACGCATTGCGCCGATCATCGTGTTGACCGCGTTCAGCCAGCGCGAACTCGTCGACCGGGCACGCGAGGCCGGCGCGATGGCATATCTAGTCAAGCCGTTCCAGAAAAGCGACCTCGTGCCGGCGATCGAGATCGCGCTCTCGCGGTTCGCCGAGATGTCGGCGCTCGAGGACGAGGTCGCGACGCTCAACGATCGTCTCGAGACGCGCAAATCCGTGGAACGCGCCAAGGGCGAGCTGATGGCCAAATACCAGATGTCCGAGCCGGATGCGTTCAAGTGGATCCAGCGCACCGCGATGGATCACCGGATGACGATGCGCGACGTCGCGGACCGGATCGTGGCCGAGGCCACCGCATCCGACCTGCCATAACTCACGGTCCGCGCGACACGCCATCGGTGGGTACGGGCAACCGCCGGCCCCGCCAATCCGGCGGCGCGATTGTCGGTGGTGACGACTAGGCTCGCCAAACGTGAGCACCACAGCCGCGGAGCGATCCACCGCCACCGGACCGGGCAAGCTGCTTCTGCTCGACGGCCATTCGCTGGCCTACCGCGCGTTCTTCGCGCTGCCGGTGGAGAACTTCTCGACGACCACCGGGCAACCCACCAACGCGGTCTACGGCTTCACCTCGATGCTCATCAACGTGCTGCGCGACGAGAAGCCGTCACACATCGTGGTTGCGTTCGACGTGTCGCGGCATTCGTTCCGCACCGAGCGTTACGCCGAATACAAGGCCGGCCGGTCCACCACGCCGGTCGACTTCAGCGGCCAGGTCGCGCTCGTCAAGGAGGTGCTCGCGGCACTCCGCATCCCGGTGGTCGAGGCGCCCGGATACGAAGCGGACGACGCGATCGCGACGCTCACCCGCGAGGGGCGCGAGGCCGGCCTGGACGTGTTGATCTGCTCAGGCGACCGCGATGCGTTCCAGCTCGTCGACGAGCACGTGACGGTCCTTTATCCGATCCGCGGCGTCTCGGAACTCACCCGCATGACGCCGGAGGCCGTGCAGGGCCGCTACGGCATCGGGCCCGAGCAATATCGCGATCTCGCCGCACTGGTCGGAGAGACGAGCGACAACCTGATCGGCATCGCCGGTGTCGGGCCGAAGACCGCCGCGAAATGGATCACGACGTACGGCGGTCTGGACGGTGTTGTCGCGCACGCCGACGAGATCAAGGGGAAGGCGGGGGATGGCTTGCGGGCCGGCCTCGCCGACGTGCTGCGCAACTACGAGTTGAACCGGCTCGTCGACGACCTCGACCTGTCGGTGCGGCCGGCCGACGCCACGTGGCACGGTTGGGACCGCGAGCAGGTGCACCAGGTCTTCGACACGCTTCAGTTCCGGGTGCTGCGTGATCGGCTCTACGAATACCTCGAGGCCGTCGAGCCGGAGGCGGAGGGCGGATTCGAGCTGGACACCGCGATCCTGCGCGCCGGCGGCGTGGCGGCCTGGTTCGAGTCGCACGTTGGCGCCGATCCGGTCGGCGTCGCCGTGACCGGCACGTTCGGGCGTGGCACCGGCGCGCTGACCGGCATGGCGATCGCGACCGAGGGCGGCCATGCCGGCTGGTTCGATCCGACCGACCTCGACGCGGCCGACGACGCAGCGGTCGCCGCCTGGTTCGCGGATCCCAAGCGGCTCAAGGTGATCCACGATGGGAAGCCGACGCTGCTCGCGGCCGCCGCGCACGGCTGGACGCTCGCCGGCCTGTATCGAGATACCGCACTCGCGGCATATCTCGCACGGCCGGATCAGCGGTCCTACGACCTCAATGACCTCGCGCTCCGCTACCTGCATCGCGAGCTGCGGGTCGACCTGCCCGAGGACGGTCAGCTAACCCTCGACGGCCTCGGCGACGTGAGCGAGGAGCTGGAGCGCAACCTGATGCTGCGCGCCGCGGCAACGCTCGATCTCGCGACCGCGCTGGATGCCGAGCTCGCGCGTGGCGGCGACACGTCTGCCCAGCTTCTCGTCGATGTTGAACAGCCGCTGCTCGATGTGCTCGCCGGAATGGAGGCGACCGGGATTGCGGCGGACACCGACTATCTGTCCGAATTGGAGTCGCAGTTCGCCGCGGAGGTGAAGGCGGCGGCACAGGCGGCGTACGAAGTGGTTGGGCGCGAGTTCAACCTCGGCTCTCCCAAGCAACTGCAGGACATCTTGTTCACGGAGCTCAACCTGCCGAAGACGAGGCGGATCAAGAGCGGGTACACGACCGACGCGGATGCGCTGCAGGGCCTCTACGTCAAGACCGAGCACCCGCTGCTGGAGCACCTGCTGCGCCATCGCGACGTCGCCAGGCTGAAGTCGACCGTCGACAGCCTGCTCAAGTCGGTGTCCGCGGATGGTCGGCTGCACACGACGTTCTTCCAGACCGTCGCGGCGACGGGCCGGTTGTCGTCGGCCGACCCGAATCTGCAGAACATCCCGATCCGCACCGAGGAGGGCCGACGGATCCGGCGAGCGTTCATCGCATCGCCCGGCTGCGAGGGCCTGATGACGGCGGACTACAGCCAAATCGAGATGCGGATCATGGCGCATCTGTCCGGAGATGACGCGCTCGTCGAGGCGTTCAACTCCGGCTTCGACTTCCACGCGGCGACCGCGTCGAGCGTGTTCAGCCTCGATCTCGCCGACGTGACGCACGAGCACCGGCGCCGGATCAAGGCGATGAATTATGGGTTGGCATATGGGCTGTCGTCATATGGCCTGGCCCAACAGCTCGGCATTACGCCGACCGAGGCGTCGGTCTTGATGGAGGAGTATTTCTCGCGTTTCGGTGGCGTCCGCGACTATCTGCGCGAGGTCGTCGCGCAAGCGAGCCTCGACGGCTACACGTCGACGCTGCTTGGCCGCCGCCGCTATCTGCCCGACCTCGCGAGCGACAACCGGCAGCGCCGGGAGATGGCCGAGCGGATGGCGCTGAACGCGCCGATCCAAGGTTCCGCCGCCGACATCATGAAAATCGCGATGCTTCGTGTCGCGGACGGTCTGCGCGACGCCGGCCTTCGGTCGCGGATGCTGCTTCAGGTGCACGACGAGCTGGTGTTCGACGTGGCGACCGGGGAGCGCGAGGCATTGGAGACACTGGTGCGCGACAAGATGGGCGGCGCCTATCCGCTCTCGGTGCCGCTGTCCGTGTCGGTGGGTGCCGGCCGCGACTGGGACGCCGCCGATCACTGAGCGTTTTGGGGTGATCCTGCGCCAGCCCATTGTGGTCATTACGGCACGAAGCGGACGCAACGCGTGACACGATTCCGTCATGGGGGCTGTGGAATCCGGCGGCCTAACCGCGACGTACGAGGTCGCCGCGCAGTTCGAGCGCGCCGTCGAGATGGCTCGCGCCGCCACCGAGCAACGTGACACGGACGCCGTCTGGGACCTGTTGCACGAGATCGCGTACCGCGCCGATGCCGCGTACGACCTCGCCGATGTACGCGTGACCAGCACCGACCCGGTGGTCCGGGCGCTCGCGGTCGACCTGTTCGGGGTGGTTGCCGACGCCCATCCGGACCGGAGACCGCGGGTGGCACAGCTGCTGTGCAGTGTCGCCTCGCGTGAAGGCGATCGCGACGTTCACCTCGCACTGGCCAGAGCATGTGGCGCGACAAAGGATCCGGGCGCCATCCCGGCATTGCTCCCGCTCGCCGGGCACGAGTCGGCGGAGGTCCGGCGTACCGTCGGCGAGGCGCTCGCATGGGCGATGCTGGAGCGGCCCGGCGGCCCGGGCATCGACGTGCTGATTGCGCTGACCTCGGACGCCGACCCGGAGGTGCGCAACTGGGCGACGTTCAGCCTCGGCTGGCAGCTGGCCATCGACGGCGACCCGATCCGTGACGCGTTGTGGGAGCGGATCGCGGACCCGCACCCAGAGGTACGCGAGGAGGCGGCCCGCGGCCTTGCCCGACGCCGCGACCGCCGTGCGACGCCGTATATCGCGGAGTTGCTCGCTCGCGACGACGCGCACGTGCACACGTTCGACGCGGCCGCGTTCCTTCACGAGCCGGCGCTGCTGCCGCTGTTGGCCAACTTCAACGCCGCCGACCACGGTGTGGGCGAGGCATTGCTGGAGTGCGATCCGATCGCCCGGGCACGGCGCGACGATCTCGCGTGGGGCGTGTTCACCACGATCGCGGAGCGATGGCCGGAGCTGCCCGCCTCGCTTTACTCCGACCGCTACGAGCTCGGCACGTATCTCGATATCGCGCCGCTGCCCGATGCCGCGACGCCGTGGGAGCCACCGGCGACGGCCGGATACCTCGTGGAGGCAGTGCTCACACGGTCCGGCGGCGACGTGTCGCGGGCTGCCGACCTCGTCGTGGAGGACTTGTTGGCCGACATCGGGGAGTTGCGGGAAGACTGACCGTCCACATCGGCCGACCGCCCGGGACATTGAAGTACCAGATGCAAGTGACCCCGCGCCGGCGAGGGCACGGGGTCACCTGTACGGGTCTTGCTTAGCTACGGGAGTGGTTAGCGGATGCCGAGTTCGTGGGCACTCGTACGGGCGCGGTCGAGGCGCTCGACGGCGCGTGACGAATGCGTGGTGACGGTGCCGGTCTTCTCGTTGAGTCGGACACCATCGCCGAGGGTGCGATTGGCGCGACGGACGCTCACGTGATCCTCCAGATCGTTTGTTGAAAGCCATGTGAGTCAAGCGATTGGTGGGTCCCGTGATTCCCGTGTGCGTTGTGTTCTCGATCACCCCGCATCAACCGGCCGGTGCGCGCAGAAGATCGCGGTGCCCGGGAAGATCCGGCCGCGCAGCGGGCTCCACTGGCCCCATTCGTTCTCGTTGTCGGCCGGCCACTCCGGCTCGACGATGTCGGTGAGCACGAATCCGGCGGCGACGAGTTCGCGTACCCGGTCGCCAACCGTACGGTGGTGCTCCACATACGTCGCCGTACCCGACTCGTCCTGCTCGACGTACGGGCGACGGTCGAAGTACGAATGCACCGCGATCAATCCGCCCTCACCCGGGTCGTCGAGGAAGATCCACCGCATCGGGTGCGTTACCGCGAACACCCAGCGGCCGCCCGGGCGCAGCACCCGGAATACCTCACGCATCACGGCCGCCGAGTCAGCGACGAACGGGACGGCGCCGAACGCCGTGTACGCGATGTCGAACGATCCGTCCGCGACCGGCAGATGCGCCGCGTCGGCTTGTACGAGCGGCACCCGTACCCCGGAATGTTCCGCGGCGAGACGGGCGTGCCGCAACATGCCGGCGGACAGGTCGATCGCGACCACCTCGGCGTCCTGAGTGGCGAGCCATCGCGCGGTGGCCGCCGCACCGCAACCCACCTCGATGACCCGCCGCCCCGCCACGTCGCCGAGTAAGCGCGCGTCGGCCTCTCGCAGACCATCCGGACACCAGCGAAAATCCACCTCGCCAAGGAAGTCGCCGTGCTCGGCCTGGTAGGCATCCGCCTCCGCGTCCCACCACCGCCGGCTCGCGTGAAGGTTCTCGTCGGGCATCACGGTCCGGCGCGTCACGCCGGGCACTGTTGAGTCCGGCACTGTCGCGTCGTCAACGCGCGGCCCTGCGACGGGCGGCTCCGCGACGTTCTGCTCGTCCTCGTCCACGTGCCACAACGTACGTCCTGGCGACGTGCCAACCGCCGCCGACGGCCAAACTCCAGGACCGAGCGGCCAGAAATGTCGGCAGACTCCTCGGCGCGCCGCGCCCTGATTCGGTGGCCGGATTCGGTACGTTCTCGCCGACGGCCTCGGTCGTCCAGTGTGGACCCGGGTGACGGGCACCGCCGGCGTCCGACCCCGACCGCACCGACACGACGCGCGACGACTTGGTGAGCAGCTTCATCACCTACAGGAAGGGCCGGTAGATGGCCGACACCGACGACGATGTGACCGAGGCGCACGACCAACGACTGACCGTACACATCCTCACGCACGTCCCGGAACACCAGCCGCGCGAGACCGATCCGCACTACCACCTGTTCATCCAGGCCAAGGAACGCATGAAGCGGCAAGGCCTGTGGCGGTGCGCGATCAATGACGACTACTGCGGCGGCAACATCGAGCTGCACCACTCGCACATCGAGTTCTCGCAGGTCGGCACGGAAGACCTGTCCAAGGTGAACATCGCGTTCGGCCTGAACCTCGAGACCGACGACCAGTTCCAGACGTGGATCGAATCACCCGGCAACCTCGAGCCACTGTGCGAGGTTCACCACCGGACCCACTACGGCGTCCACGTGCTGCCCGGCCCGTTGTGGGAGCCATTGCGATACCGCAAGGCGAACATGAAGCCGTCCGCGGAGTTCGTCACCGCCGACGAGTTCGCCAACGGCACGGCGGTCGATACGAAGACCACGCAACATGCCACGGTCAAGCAACTCGCCACGGTCGGAGGGCCGGCGACCGAAACCCGGTCGGACGTGAAAACCCTCACGAAGGTGTCCGACGGAGGACACCACGTCAACTCCGCCGTCCGCAGCGTGCACACCGAGGAGCACCACACGGTGCCGCGGCAGCGGGCCGCGAAGCCCAAGGGGAAGAAGGGCTTCTTCCACCGGATGTTCGGTGGCTGACCCGTCTACCGCGCCGCGCGTTCGTTCCGGCACGATGCCGTAACGAGGCCGCCGCGGACTCGGCCGGCACGGCGACCGACGGGTCGCCGTGCCGGTTTGTCCGCTTATACCGGTTAAGGCCTATGTGTCGGTGATGCCGAAGAGCAGTGCATCACGTGTCCGGTGGTTGCACCTTGCGGGTTTGCGCACGGTAAGCTAATCGATGCGCTCGTGGGCTGCGACCTCGGTAGGGAGCAGGTCTGCGGCCGGCGTCACACATCAACCGATCAACGTTCGATCGGCTGACGCGTGCCTGTCGGCGGGCCGATGGGCGCGATCCGGTCATCCGCCGACCGGATCACCCGCGACCATAACCGACCGGAGCAACAACCCACATGACGAGCAGCATCGAGGCCACCTCGAGCGCAAACCAGATCGCGGTCGACGACCTCGGCAACGAGCAGGACTTTCTCGCCGCGGTAGACGCGACCATCAAGTACTTCAACGACGGTGACATTGTCGAAGGCACCATCGTCAAGGTCGATCGGGACGAGGTCCTGCTCGACATCGGCTACAAGACCGAAGGTGTCATCCCTTCGCGTGAGCTGTCGATCAAACACGACGTCGACCCGTCCGAGGTCGTCAACGTCGGCGACCACATCGAGGCCCTGGTTCTCCAGAAGGAGGACAAGGAGGGCCGGCTGATCCTCTCGAAGAAGCGCGCGCAATATGAGCGTGCGTGGGGAACGATCGAGAAGATCAAGGAAGACGACGGCGTGGTCCGCGGGTCGGTCATCGAGGTCGTCAAGGGCGGTCTGATCATCGACATCGGCCTCCGCGGCTTCCTGCCAGCATCGCTCGTCGAGATGCGACGGGTACGCGATTTGCAGCCGTACGTCGGCCGTGAGCTCGAAGCGAAGATCATCGAGCTGGACAAGAACCGCAACAACGTGGTGCTGTCCCGTCGGGCGTACCTCGAGCAGACCCAGTCCGAGGTGCGTACGGAGTTCCTCAACAAGCTCGCCAAGGGCCAGGTTCGCAAGGGCGTGGTGTCGAGCATCGTGAACTTCGGCGCATTCGTGGACCTCGGTGGTGTGGACGGTCTCGTGCACGTGTCCGAGCTGTCCTGGAAGCACATCGACCACCCATCCGAGGTCGTCGAGGTGGGCATGGAGGTCGAGGTCGAGGTGCTCGACGTCGACCTCGAGCGCGAGCGCGTTTCGTTGTCGCTCAAGGCCACGCAGGAAGACCCGTGGCGCCAGTTCGCCCGTACGCACGCGATCCAGCAGATCGTGCCCGGCAAGGTCACGAAGCTCGTCCCGTTCGGCGCGTTCGTCCGCGTCGACGACGGCATCGAGGGCCTCGTGCACATCTCCGAGCTGGCCGAGCGTCACGTCGAGATCCCCGAGCAGGTCGTCCAGGTCGGCTCGGACGTCATGGTCAAGGTCATCGACATCGACCTCGAGCGACGTCGGATCTCGCTGTCGCTGAAGCAGGCGAACGAGGGCTTCGTCGAGGGCGAGGAGCACTTCGACCCGACGCTCTACGGCATGGCGGCGACCTACGACACCGAGGGCAACTACGTCTACCCAGAGGGCTTCGACCCGGAGACCGGCGAGTGGCTCGACGGCTACGAGAAGCAGCGCGAACTGTGGGAGAAGCAATACGCCGACGCGCGTGTCCGGTGGGAGGCGCACCAGAAGCAGGTGCAGTCGGCCCGTGCCGCGGACGCCAACGCGGAGCCGGCACCGCCCAGCAACGCGTCGACGTCGGCGCCGCCGGCCGCAAAGCCGGAGGAGCCGAGCGGCACGCTTGCCACCGACGAGGCGCTCGCCGCGCTCCGCGAGAAGCTCGCGGGTGGCGGCAAGAGCTGAGGCCAGGCACCTGCCGCAGTCGGCGCGACAGCTAACGGTGCTGCGTCGCGGCACCAGGTCAGCAAGGCACAGCGGCACAGCAACGCACGACGGCCCCATGGGATGCGTCCCGTGGGGCCGCATCGTGTCCGGCGTTCGGTTCCCACCAGCTATCGCGGTGTGCTTGCGACCGACGCGTACGTGATTGTCGCCGTTGCTGTGGGTGCGGTCCGATGCGTGGTCTCGGCTGCCGTACCGAGCGCGGCCACGACCAGGATCAAAGGGCGGTGCGGCCGATGCCGCGCAGCCGACGGCCACTGATCGTGCGACGGCGCGCGAGGTCGTCTACGGTGTCGGTCGCTTCCTCGTCCGGCCCTGGTGACTGGCCACGCGTACGCCCGACCCGAGGTGCGCCGGCCCGATGTGCGCCGGCGCGCCGCCAGCGGTACGCATCCGATTGAGCCGCCGTACTGCCGGCGTTGGCACGCCCGATCACCACGTCAACGGCCATCCCGCGTCGATGCCGACCGTCCGGCGCGAGATCACGGTTGGCGGCGTCACGGTTGGCGACGCCGGGGTCGGCCCACCGGACAACGAGGTCCGGCACCACCCTGCCGGTCCACGCACGCGTTTCCGCCGACGGCGGCACGGGGTCCGCGGTTGGATCGGCCGCGGCGGTTGGATGGGCCGTGGCGTCCAGCACATCCGCGCCGTGTGCAGCCTGCACGTCGGTGGGCGGGTCGGCGGTCGGTCGGTTGATCGCGGTACCTCCTATCGGACCCTCGTTGGCACGATAAGTGGCAAAAGCGACCAATGACATCAGACGCGCCGAACTCGGTGCGAAACACCGACAGCCGCTCGTTGCGTCCTCGCACCTGAATGAGTTGCTCATGAGTCGCCGCTGAATGATCTGGGCGCTTACCACCGACCGGTATCGTTCGGGCGTGCGGATGGTGGGGTTGACCGGAGGCATCGGCGCCGGCAAGAGCGCTGTCGCGCGGCGGCTCGCGACGCACGGCGCAGTGATCATCGACGCCGACGCGCTGGCCCGGGAGGTCGTCGAGCCGGGCACCGACGGGCTGGCCGAGGTCGTCGCGACCTTCGGAGACCGGGTGCTGTTGGCGGACGGCTCGCTGGACCGCGCCGCGCTCGGTCGCGTCGTGTTCGACGA
This sequence comes from Micromonosporaceae bacterium, assembly GCA_035263025.1. GTDB lineage: Bacteria > Actinomycetota > Actinomycetes > Mycobacteriales > Micromonosporaceae > DASQPR01. Next base: position 786 of record DATFRR010000101.1, on the reverse strand, counting down.
CCCCGCCGCACGCGAGCGGTTGGAGGCGATCGTCCACCCACGCGTACGGGCCCGTACCGCGGAGATCGTTGCCGCCTCGCCGAGCGATGCCGTGGTCGTCAACGACGTACCACTACTCGTGGAGACCGGCCTCGCCGGGGCGTACGACTTCGTGATCGTGGTCGAAGCCGCGGAACACGTGCGCGTGGCGCGACTGGTCGCGGAGCGGGCCATGAGCGAGGTGGATGCACGCGCCCGCATCGAGGCGCAGGCCAGCGACGAACAACGGCGTGCGGTCGCGGACATCGTGATCGTCAACAACGGCACGCTCGCGGAGCTCGACGCGGAGGTGGACATCATTTGGCGCGATCGGCTGCGCCCAGAGGTCACGTTGTCGTGATCCAGTGTCGGCAGGCGGCGCACAGGTGATGGGCCTCACTTCGCCGCAGGCGGTACGCACGGCAATGACAGATGTCATGGCCGGCACCTGCCGAGCCGCACTGGCCGCAACGGCGCCGGGAGGCGATTCTTAGAGTCATGTCCATCGCCCCGGCAAGCAGATCGGACGCGCCCTCGTCGGACGCGTCAGTCTCGGTTACGCGCGTCTCGGTCATGCCCGTCTCGGTTACCCCTGTGACGGTGGCGCCCGCCGCACGACCCGCGCCGTCGGTCGTGGCCGAACCGTCGGAGCCGCGCCGCGCCGGCACGCCCACCCCGCCAGCTTCGCATCGTGTCCGCGACGCGTGGCGCACTCTGCGCCAGGCGTACAGCGATATCTTCGTGGCCGACTGGAGCTCACGTCAGTGG
>DATFRR010000100.1:0-4969 GCA_035263025.1 Micromonosporaceae bacterium | reverse complement strand
TCGCGCGCAACCCACGGGCACCGGTGCCGCGCAGGTTTGCCTGGTCCGCGATGGCCTCGAGCGCTTCGGGTGTGAACTCCAGCTCGACGCCGTCGAGCTCGAAGAGTCGCTGATATTGCCGGACGAGTGCGTTGCGCGGCTCGGTCAGGATGCTGACCAGCGCCTCGCGATCGAGGCTCCGCACGCTGGTGATGACCGGCAGGCGGCCGATGAACTCCGGAATCAGACCGAACTTGAGCAGATCCTCCGGCATCACCTGGGCGAACGTGTCGTCGACGGTGCGGTCGCCGATCGAGCGGAGGTTGGCGCCGAACCCGATGCCGCTCTTGCCAACGCGCTGCTCGATGATCCGTTCCAGACCGGCGAACGCGCCGCCCACGATGAACAGCACGTTCGTCGTGTCGATCTGGATGAACTCCTGGTGCGGGTGCTTGCGCCCGCCCTGCGGGGGCACGTTTGCCACGGTGCCCTCGAGGATCTTCAGCAGCGCCTGCTGGACACCCTCGCCGGACACGTCGCGGGTGATCGACGGGTTCTCCGACTTGCGCGCGATCTTGTCGACCTCGTCGATGTAGATGATCCCCGTCTCGGCGCGCTTGATGTCGTAGTCGGCCGCCTGGATCAGCTTCAGCAGGATGTTCTCGACGTCCTCACCGACGTATCCCGCCTCGGTCAGCGCGGTGGCGTCGGCGATCGCGAACGGTACGTTCAACATCCGCGCGAGCGTCTGGGCGAGGTGGGTCTTCCCGCAGCCGGTCGGCCCGATCAGCATGATGTTCGACTTGGCGAGCTCGACACCGTTGTCGCCGCCGGAACCCGCGGCCTCCGCCTGGATGCGCTTGTAGTGGTTGTAGACGGCCACCGACAGGGCCTTCTTCGCCTGGTCCTGGCCGACCACGTAGGAGTCGAGGAACTCGCAGATCTCCATCGGCTTCGGAAGGTCGTCGAACTTGACCTCGGTCGACTCGGCGAGCTCTTCCTCGATGATTTCGTTGCAGAGGTCGATGCACTCGTCGCAGATGTAGACACCCGGGCCAGCGATCAGTTTCTTGACCTGCTTCTGCGATTTGCCGCAGAAGGAGCACTTCAACAGGTCGCCGCCGTCGCCGATCCGTGCCACTTGTTCTCCCTGCGCATGCGTGTGCCGTGTGGCCGATCCGGTCGGCGGCGCTTGGGGGCGTCGCCGCGCGAGCGGCCGTCATTCGATATCTGCTGTCGGTGCGTCGCCGGTGGTGACCGCCGCACGATTGACGGTACCCGGTCGGGCAGCGGAAGTGTCGACCCCGACCGGGTGTCGCGTCGGCCATTTCCGCGATCTCACGGTTTGCGTCCGATTTATCCGTCTAGCCGTGGTACGGGCAGCTGCCTCGCGGCCCGGTGCGAGGAACCTCGGCCGCCGTGGCCTTCGTCTCAGAGTCGGCATCCCGCGCAACAATGCCCCTGCTCCGCGCCGGTGCATTGCGGAACAGGGGCGCCGTTTGCGTGCTCGGTCAGAGCGTCGTCGTGCGCTTCCGGCGACTGCCGCCCCGGTCGCGGTCGTTCGGGTCAGCCGACGGCCTTGCCGGTCGCGAGCAGGCTCTTCTTCCGGCTGGCGATCACGTCGTCGACGAGGCCGTAGTCCTTCGCCTCGTCGGCCGTCAGGATCTTGTCGCGGTCGATGTCCTTGCGGACCTGCTCGACCGTACGGTGACTGTGCTCGGCCAGCATCTCCTCCAGCTGCGAGCGCATCCGCAGGATCTCGCGCGCCTGGATCTCGATGTCGGAACTCTGGCCGTAGCCGCCCTCGGTCGCCGGCTGGTGGATGATGATGCGCGAGTTCGGCAGCGCCATGCGCCGACCCGGCGTACCGGCCGCGAGCAACACCGCCGCCGCACTCGCCGCCTGGCCGAGGCAGACCGTTCGTACGTCCGGATGGATGTACTGCATCGTGTCGTAGATCGCGGTCATCGCGGTGAACGAGCCACCCGGCGAGTTGATGTACATGATGATCTCGCGCTCCGGGTCGGTCGACTCGAGCGTGAGCAGCTGGGCCATCACGTCGTTGGCGACGGTGTCGTCGATCGGCATGCCGAGGAAGATGATCCGCTCCTCGAACAGCTTCGAGTACGGGTTCATCTCACGGAGGCCGTAGGACGTCCGCTCGGTGATGTTCGGCAGGAAGTAGCGGTTGGTCACCGGCGCGAACCGCGGCTGGTAAAGATCCGTCACGTCACAGTCCCCCTTAGCTTCGCGTACCGGCACCCTCGGGGACCTGCAGCGCCCCGGTGATGACCTTGTCGATGAAGCCGTAGTCGCGGGCCTCTTCCGCGGTGAACCACCGATCGCGGTCCGAGTCCGACTCGATGGTCGGTTGGTCCTGGCCGGTGTGGAACGCCACGCGCTCCTGGAACATCCGCTTCGTGTAGAGCATCTGCTCGGCCTGGATCGCGATGTCCGAGGCGGTGCCCCCGATGCCGCCGGACGGCTGGTGCATCATGATCCGCGCATGCGGCAACGCGTACCGCTTGCCCTTCGTACCCGCGCACAGCAGCAGCTGGCCCATCGAGGCCGCCATGCCCATCGCGATCGTGACCACGTCGTTCTTCACGAACTGCATGGTGTCGTAGATCGCCATGCCGGCGGAGACCGAGCCGCCCGGCGAGTTGATGTAGAGGTTGATGTCGCGTTCGTCGTCTTCGGCAGCGAGCAGCAGCAGCTGGGCACAGATCCGGTTGCCGACCTGGTCGTTGACCTCGCTGCCGAGGAAGATGATGCGCTCCTTCAGCAGGCGGTTATACACCGAGTCATCGAGGTTGCCGGTCAGCGCCTCGGTGCCACGCGCCTCCGACGGAATGTGCAGATCGGTCATGGCAGGCCCTTCATGTGAGTCCCTGGTACGACCGACACTATCCGGTCGCAGGGAGCCGAAACCTGTCGACGGCGGGCTGTTCGCTCATAGCGCAGGCTGGCTCCCGCGCCGCCGCGAGCAGGCTCCGGGCGTACCCACCAAGACAACCGCAGCCACCGCGGACGCCTCAGTCGTGATCGTGGCCCTCGTGGTCGTGGCCCTCGTGGTCGTGGCCCTCGTGGTCGTCGGCGTCGGCGCCGGCACGCAGCGCGTCGAGCGTGAGCACGTTGCCGGACGCATCAGTGATCTTCACGCGGTTCATCACCAGCTCGAGCGCCTTGCCGCGACGCACGTCGCCGAACACGGCCGCGGCCGCACCGGAGCGGACCAGCTGGTCGTAGTAGGCCTGCGGCGCCATGCCAACGCGCTGCGCCCGGTGCACGATCTCGTGCGAATACTCGTCGTCGCTGACCTGGATGTCCTCGGCGTCCGCGATGGTGTCCAGCAACAGCTGGATCTTGATGCCCTCGCTGGCCGCCTCACTCAGTTCGGCGTCGATCGCCTCTTCCGTCTTGTCCTCCGCGGACAGATAGTCGGCCATCGAGGCGCCCATCCGCTCGAGCTCGTCGGTCATCGCCTGCTTGCGCGTTTCGACTTCCTCGCGTACCACGCCCTCGGGCGCCGGCACGTCGGCCGACGCGACCAGATCCGCGAGCACCTTGTCGCGCGCTGCGTAGAGCTGCTCAATCCGCTTGACCCGCTCGATGCGTCCACGCACGTCGGCGCGCAGCTCGTCGAGCGTGTCGAATTCGCTGGCCATCTGCGCGAACGCGTCGTCCAGGTCGGGGAGCTGCTTCTCTTTGACCGAGCGTACGGTCACCGCGACGTCCGCATCCTTGCCGGCGAGGTCGCCGGCGACCAGCTGGGTCACGAACGTGGTCGCGTCGTTTGCGCTGAGGCCGGGCAGCACGTCGTCCAGCCCGGGCAGGAGCTGTTGGCTGCCGATCTCGTGGGACACGTTGGTGGCCGTGCCGCCGGGCACCTCGACGCCGTCGACGGTTGCGGCGAGATCCAGTTGTACGTAGTCGCCCAGCGCCGCCGGACGGTCGACCGTCTTCAACGTGGCGAACCGCTGCCGCAGCGCGTCGACCTGCTCGTCGATTTCGCTATCGGCGAGTTCCAGATCGTCGACGGTGATCGCGATCGAGTCGAGGTCAGGCACCGTGATCTCCGGACGCACGTCGAGCTCGGCGGTGAACTTCAGCGGCTGTCCGTCGGAGAATTCGGTGATTGCCACTTCCGGTCGGCCGAGCGACTTCACGTCGTGTTCCCGCACGGCGGCGACGATGTTCTCCGGAATGGCTTCCTGGACGGCCTCGTTGAGCACCGCACCACGGCCGATGCGCTGATCGATGACCGACGACGGCACCTTGCCGGGCCGGAACCCGGGCACCCGGACCTGCGAGCCGATCTCCCGGTACGCCTTGCGGAGGCTCGGCTCCAACTCGGCGAACGGCACCTCGATGGCGAGCCGTACCCGCGTCGGGCTGAGCGTCTCGACCGTGCTTTTCACAGACGTACTCCTTGATGGATGTCGATCACGATGCCACAGCGGCGGCGCACCAGCCGGCCGGGATGGGTCGTCCGGTCGAGTCTAGGCGAGTGGCCGGAGGTCGTACGCATTTGGGCCGGGTAGGGCACGGCACCGGCAAACCTCGCAAAACGCGACTCTAGTGTGGTGGCGCCCCGGGCTTGAGCGAGCCGTCTGACGCCATTTGAATCGCCTGCTCACGCCCTTGATATGCGGTTTCGCAGGTCGGTCGGGATGGCGGGATTTGAACCCACGGCCCCTCGCTCCCAAAGCGAGTGCGCTACCAAGCTGCGCCACATCCCGTCTCGTAGCGCCGCAAGTCTAAGCGCTCGGCGCATGATCGACACAATCGATTCGGACCGCCGGCCAGCGAGCGGTCGCCGCTCGACCTTGTACGCTAGGCGAGCAGTCTGGGGCGACCCGACGCGCGGGCGTAGCTCAATGGCAGAGTCTCAGTCTTCCAAACTGATGGTGCGGGTTCGATTCCCGTCGCCCGCTCTCTTCATTTCTCCGCAGGTCAGGCGCCATCGGCGGCCTCGATCACATCTCGC
>DATFRR010000099.1:0-30158 GCA_035263025.1 Micromonosporaceae bacterium | reverse complement strand
ACGGTCGACGAATGCGAAGCCCGCGTAGCCCAGTGCACACGCGAGATTGCCATTGATCAGGACCGGCTTCGCGCGGAATCGATCGAGCAGCGCACCCGAAGGCAGCGTTACGACCGCCGCCGTGGCCATGACCGCTGCCAGTACCAGCCCCGCGGTCGCCGTCGGGAAGCCGCGGGCCTGGTGCAGGTAGATGATCTCGAAGGGAAGGATCAGTCCAGTGCCGAAATAGTTGACCGCGGTCCCAGCTTGAAGAACGATGACGGGCCCCGACAGGCCCGTTCGAAAGCCGGCGAACACTCGAGCGACCGTCATGCTCACTTGCTTGCTGCGGTTGGCTGCTGTCCCGTGCGCGCCTGAGACTCGCGCGTTCATCCGCGCCTGCGGCGGCGGCGATCGAGAACGGCGGACGCCACGCGCCCAGCCGGTACGGACGATTCCATCGTCAACCTCCAGAGTCATTTCTGGCTGCCGCGGCACGATCCGGTTGGCGGATCGTCCGGGCGGTCGGTAGTGGATACACCGCGGCGCCGGGAAATTGGGCGTTCGCGAGCCGCCCAGTTCGCGCCGTCGGCGGTGTATATACCGGGCGAGGCACGACGTGGTGCGCAAGGAAGGAGCGCAGGATGGTGACAGCCGATCTTCTGTCACGAGCGCGGGCAGGAGATGGCGAGGCGTTCCGGGAGCTGGCCGAGTCCCACCGGCCGGAGCTGCGGGTGCACTGCTATCGGATGCTCGGATCGTTCGCCGACGCCGAGGACGCCGTCCAAGAGACGATGTTGGCCGCCTGGCAAGCCATCGGCGGGTTCACGGAGGAACGCGCCTCGCTGCGTACCTGGTTGTACAAGATCGCCACCAACCGGTGCCTTAACGCGCGCCGCGCAGCGAGCCGGCGCCCGGCCAGGGAGTGGGATATGTCGCGGTTCGAAGCGCCCGTGCCGACCCGGCGCGACGAGCCCGTTTGGCTCCAGCCGTTTCCTGACGCCTTCCTCGAGGGCGCCGTCGACCGGGCGCCCGGACCGGAGGCCCGCTACGAGCAAAGCGAAGCCATCTCGCTTGCCTTCGTGACCGCCCTGCAGCTGCTTCCGCCGCGTCAGCTCGCCGTCCTCATCCTGCGCGACGTCCTCGGATTCCCCGCCAGCGAGGTGGCCGGCATGCTGGACGTGACCGTCGAGTCGGTCAACAGCGCCCTCAAACGAGCCCGCGCCAGCCTCCAGCGCCGGCAGCAGGCGGCCGCCGGCCACCAACCGCCGCCCGCCGCGGGCTCACCCGCCGAGGATGCGATCACGGCCAAGTTCGCCCGCGCCTGGGAGATGGCCGACCTCGACGCGCTGGTGGCCCTGCTGACCGACGATGTCTTCATCGCTATGCCTCCGGAACCATTCGGATACGACGGCCTAGACGCCGTGGCCCGATACTGGGCTCGCCAGTTCGCTGCGGGCCGCAAGTTCGATCTCGTACCGACCCGAGCCAACGGCCAGCCCGCGTTCGGAACGTATCTACGCGGCCCGGCCGGCATCCGCCACGCGACCGGCTTCCACGTGCTCACCCTTGCCGGCGACCGGATCTGCGCCATGACCCGCTTCGAGGCCAGCGTGCTGCCGTGGTTCGGGCTACCGCGCTCACTCCCGAGCCGATAGCCGGTGCCGGGCGATGGCGAGGCTGCACGCGCCGAACGAGTTCTTCCGCATCCGCGCGCTGCGCGTGGGGATGCGGGCCTGGGCGGGACTGTGGGGCCCGCTGGCCGACGGCCTGCGCCCGGCGGGGCGACGATGGCGAAAGAACACAACTCGTCATTACGTAGAGGAGCCCGACCATGACGCGTACCCCCGTTACCAGCGACAAGCTTCCGCCTCTAGCCGGCCCGTTCTCGCCCGGCGTGCAATCCGGCAGCGGGCCGTTGTTCATCAGCGGGCAAGTCGGCCAGGACCCGGCGACCGGGGCACTGGTCGACGGTGACATCACCGTCCAGGCCCACCAGGCTCTCCGCAACCTGACCGCTGTCCTGGAGGCCGCCGGCAAGAGCCTGGACGACGTGGTGCGGATTGGTGTCTATCTCACTGACATGCGTGACTTCGCCGCGATGAACGAGGTGTATCGGGAGCATCTCAGCGCCCCGTACCCGGCCCGCACTGCGATCGCGGTCGCCGCACTCCCGCTCGGCGCTGCCGTCGAGTTCGACGCGATCGCAAGCTAGTCATGGAGGCAGCGTTCAGCCTGATGGACATGTTCAGCGGTCGGGGCAGCGGGGATGTGACACTGGCGAGCCGGCTGCCGACCCTCGCGGATCTGTAGTCGCATCACACCGTTCCCGCCGGTGCGACTGTGCGTACTCGCTGGACACCAACCGCAGACTCCGTTCGCAGTGATCAGGCGGGATCTCCGCCGTCGGTAGGTTGTCCGGCCACCTCTGTGCGGGCCTCGATGGCGTACAGCACGGCGGCCATGTCTGCGTCCCCGTAACCCAGCGCAGCTGTCTCGCTGTAGAGGGCATGGCAGACGTCCAGCAGGGGGGAGGCAAGCCTGCTGGACCGGGCCTGCTCAGCGATGAGGCGGTTGTTCTTCAGTACGTCCAGGATGGCTGCCTGCACGCTGAAATCGCCCGTCAGCAGCTTGGCCGCCTTCGTCCGGGAGACGGCGCTGGCCATTGGCCCGGCATCGAGCACGTCCAGAAAGCGGTTACGGTCCAGGTCATGCCGGTCGGCGAAGTGGAAGGCCTCGGCCAGGCCGGTCACCTGGGTGATGAGGAAGATGTTGACCGCGAGTTTCATCAGCAGCGCACCAGGGACGGCGCCGCACGCGAAGCTCTGGTGACACATCGGCGCCAACACGGGACGCACCTCCGAAACCGGTGCGTCCTGCCCGGCCAGCATGACCACTAGCCGCCCTTCCTCCGCGGGGCCGCGCGAGCCGGAAACCGGCGCCTCGACGTAGCGTCCGCCAGCCCGTTGTATGTCCGCTTCCAGTGCGCGGGAGTAACCGGCCGCCGTGGTACCCATGTGGACGACCGTGCGCCCGGCCACCTGCTCGGCGAATCGTCGCGTCCCGCGACCCAGCACGGCATCGATCGCCGCGTCGTCGGCGAGCATGAGGACGACGGTCTGGGCCCGCTGGAAGACCTCTGCGGGGGTGGCCGCGACCGACGCTCCGGCCTCGCGCAGTGGGTCGCACCGCACGGCGGTGCGGTTCCACACGACCAACGGCGTCCCGGCACGCCTTAGGCGGAGAGCCATCGGCTGCCCCATGACACCCAGGCCGATGAATCCCGTCGACTCCTCGGCCACGCGCACCACCTCCGGCCTATGATTATGACCACGGTCATAGTACAGCACTATGACCGCGGTCATGGCGAGGGCAGGACGAGGGACCGGAAGGCGTGCCATGGTGATGGCGGACAGAGGGCCGCGAGAGCGGATGGTCTTCAGCGCGGCACAGCTCCTGCGGCGCGGTGGTGTTGCCGGCGTCGGCATGCGCGAGGTGGCCGCACAGGCGCGCGCCCCACGCGGCTCGCTGCAGCATTACTTCCCCGGCGGCAAGGAGCAAGTGGTCAACGAGGCGGTCGCCTGGGCCGGGCAGTACGCCGCCGGGCAGGTATCGCGCTTCCTGGCGGCACTGAGCGATCCGGCGCCGAGCGCGCTGTTCGCTGCTATGGCGCGGCAGTGGACCGACGAGTTGTCGACGAACGGCGTGCTGGCGGGCTGCCCGGTCGCTGCGGCCACTGCCGACAGCGCCCAGACAGCGGAATCCACCAGAACCAACGCGGCCGAGGCACTCGCGTGTTGGCGGCGGCCGATCACGGAAGCGCTCAATGGGATGGGAGTGCCGTCAGAACGCGCCGGCGCGCTGGCTACCCTGATGGTCAGCGCCCTAGAAGGAGCGATTCTCATCGCCCGGGCCGAACGCAGTCCAAGCGCCCTGACGACGGTAGTGCGAGAACTCGCCCCGCTCCTTGACGGCGCCGTCGAGCGCACCCGTGGGGTTCCAAAACGGCGCGCCGCGGTCGTTGACCGGGCATCGCGTGCCCGGGGATCGACGTCCCGGCATAGAGACTGAATACCGTCGACAGGGCCAGCCAGAACGCCGCACCCGTGCACTGTCCACCGGAACTGTCCACTTCGGACACTCGTGATCCGCTCCGCCAGGACAAGCCGACCCAGCCTCTCGGATCACCAATCCACTAACAAGAATCGCGGACACGCCCCGTACCAATGCAAGCGACGTCGCAGATATGGCTTTGTGCTCCGTCCGTACCCATGATCTACAGCCCGGACATCAGGTCACGCAGTGTCGCCTTATAAGCCTGCAGAGCTGCGCGTCCGCGATGGGTCAGCATCACGCTGGTAAGTGACGCGGAGCCGTTACCTGACTTCTCGGTGCGCAGGTAGCCGGCGTCCTCGAGCCTGCGCAGGTGGGTGATGAGATTGCCGGCGGTCAGGTCGAGCATGTCCTGCAGCCTCGTGAACGAGAGCGTGTCGTGCTCGCCGAGCGCAGCCAGTGTCACCATCACGCGCAGCCTGGCCGGGGCGTGGATCAGCGGGTCGAGGCCATCGTTGGTCATGCGCTCGCCGGAATGGGACGCCGCAGACGCGCAGTGACGGCGGCGGCGTAGATCACCAGGGCGACCGCGCAACCCACACCGGTCAGTCCCCACGCCCCGCGCGGTCCGAAGAACGTGCTCGCGGCCGCGATGATGATGACGGCGATCCCGAGACCGAGCTCGGGCCACTTCTCCCGGGCCGCCGCGTAGCCCGCCCCGGCCGCTGCCAGTGCGATCAACGGGACCGTTGGACCGTACACGCCGTAGACGATCCGGAAGCTCACGCCGAGGTAACGCAGTGCCCCCTGCACCATCCACGCACCGACGCCGGCCGCCAGGGTTGCGGCCGCCGCGGCCCGCATCTGTCGCCGCGCTCGCCCGCCGACGCCGGTGCTCGCCCGCCTCGAGACCACAGCTCCGACGATCGCAGCGACGGCGATGAGGCCATATAGCAACGCCACCGACCACCCGGCCGGGCCGGTGTAGACGTGTTGGTCGCGTATGGACAACCACACCGCGCCGTAGCCGAACAGGAATACCCCCGCGCCGAGAAGAGCCGCGAGTGGTGACGCGGGATCGAACTGGCGCCGCGCCCGCATCGCAGTTTCCTCGATCATCTGCGCCGCCGTGCGCGGGTCAAGTGCGCCATCGTCGTCGGCGTACCGGCCATTGTCTGTGTTGGGTGTTGCGTTCATCTCGCGCCTCCCACTGGACGCTTCAAGTTTGTCGTGCAAAGTAGCAAGCTTTGCGACGCAAAGTCAAGTGTTCGCGCGCACAACACACCGCCGACTCAGACAACGGCGTCCATAGCGATCGGCGCCGACGTGGCAGCCGATGCAGGTGGTTGGTGCTCGCGAAGGTCTTCAGTCCCACGCCGTGCCCGGCACCCAATTCCACCGCGCCAGCACAGGTATCCCAGTCCCGCCCGGCAACCGTTACGGCAGTCGACCCGCTCGTCGCTGCGCACCCACATCATGCGGACGCGGATCGCTTGATCTAACGCAGCAGCGATCGGGCGGTGGGTGCGAGCCTTAGCCGTTGTGGTGTTTCGGTGATCATCGTCGACAGTCCGGGCAGCGTGTGACCCTGCCAGACCTCGGAGTGCTGCAGCCGATCTTCGAATGCGTCGGCGTGAGCGGGGCTGGCGAACCGTGCGAACCAAACGAGGGCGTGCTCGCCTGTTCGGATCGGCAGGCCGGGGAACGTGTTCTCGGCGTACTCGGTCTGCAGGCACGCCAGTGGTTCGGCTCCGGCCGCGGCCAGCGCTGGGCGTACCTGCGTGTCGAAGAAGTCGAGGAACTCGTCGTCGAAGGGCCGGTCTCGGTAGTAGATCGTGGCTAGCACAAGCGACGGCTCTGACTGCGGGTGTCCTGGAGGTGGCCGATGTGCGGTGGGGGCCGGGAACGCGTCGCGGTCCGACGCCGGACGCAGTAGCAACACGTCGTCGGAGTCGATCATCGTTGCGTTCGCTGCGGCACTGTTGGCCCGCCACACCGGCCCGGTGTAGAACCTGTTCAGCGCCTCCGCCCGGCCGGGCATGGTGTCGAAGCCGCGCAGCCACACGAACCGATCGGGGTCGTCGAGGTCGCGGAACTGTCCCAGGATCGTCATTCCAAGTTGTTCTTGACTTTCGACGAACTCGCGGTCGAACAGGTTGATCAGGACGTCGCGTTGACCCGGGTGCAACGTGTATTGCCGCAGCTCAATGATCCGGCATCGCACGACGGTCATCGAGGTACGCCCAGGGTCGATCGCAACAGATCGTCGATGGACGTACGGGCGAGTTCGCGTCGGAGGGTCTCATCGATGTTGCCGTAGACCTGGCCGAGCACGGGTCGGATGCCGTAGCCGACCGGGCATTGCAGGTTCGGCTCGCTACGGTGCATCGCGAACAGCGGTTCGTGCTCAACCGCGTCGTACACGTCGAGCAGAGTGATCGCGCCTGGGTCGCGGGCTAGGCTCCAGCCGGCTCCGGCGCCACGCCGTACGTCGACAAGGCCGGCCCGGCGCAGATCGCCCAGGCTGCGCCGAATAATCACCGGGTTGGTGTTGACGCTGGCGGCGACCTGCTCGGAGGTCATCAACTCCTGGCCGCGTTCTTGGGCTAGCGCCATCCACGCAAGCGCATGCGCCGCAATCGTCAGTCGGCTGTTGGCGCTCATGATGTAACAGCATCTGTTACATCGATGAGGGTGTCAAGCGGACGGGTCGCGCCACCGGCTGCCGCTAACCGACGCGGGTCCGAAAGTGCTTGGTCGACCTCAACACGTACCTCCACGCCGGCCACCTCGTAACTTGACGCAACCGGAGGCCCGATCTTGTGTCGCGGTTCGCGGTGGACTTGTTCGCGTACCCGCTGAGATCGGTCAACGGCGTACCCGATAGCGCAGGTGAAGCACCCGGGTGCCTTGAATCACCACGTCAGGATCCGTTAGCAGGTGCTGCGCGCGGACCGACCCGAAGTAGCGCTTGCCGGACCCGAACACGACGGGTACGACGTCCATGCGCACATCGTCGATCAGGTCCGCGGCAAGCACCTGGCCACCGACGTCGCCAGCGGCGACCTCGACGATGCGGTCACCCGCCAGATTCTGCGCCTTGGCCACGGTTGCCTCGACGCCGTCAACGAAGTGAAACGGCGACTCCGGGTCCCAGCCCTCGGGCGCCGGCCGGTGCGTCACGACGACCACGTGGTGGCCGACGACTGTCGCCCCGATCTGGTCCCAGTACGGCCGGGTGTAGTCGTACGACGTTTGCGACACCATGACCGCGCCGCTGTCACTAACGTGTCGTGAACTGTCGGTCTGGCAGGAAATCGATCGGCGCCAGCGGCCAGCCGCGCCCGCGTTGCCGGGATGTTCGCGCCGGAACCGCCGCCGAACAGCGCGCAGCACGTTGGGCGCAGCTCAGACGTAGTCGGGCGGCGTTCAGCGCACGGTCGTGCTCTCTTTCTGCTCCCATGGTCCTAGGTAGTGCCGTGGATGCCGTACCGCATGACCCGCTATGGAGGATGAACTATGACCGAGCTTTCGGGACCATTCTGGGATGCGATGCACGGACGGTCGCCGATGCCACCCGCCGCGGCCACACTTGGTTTCGAATTCATCGAGGCGGATGTCGAGGCCGGGACGATCGAACTCGCATTCACGGCCACCGAGGCGTTTGTCAACCCTGCGGGGAACGTGCTCGGTGCGTACATCGCCGCAATGTTGTACGACACGGTCGGTCCGGCTCTGTTGGCGACGGTACAGCCGCATCAATTCCAGTCCACATTGGAACTCAAGTCGAACTTTCTCCGGCCGGTACGGCCCGGACGACTCTTTGGCTCGGGACGAGTCGTGTACCGGTCGGGAGAGCTGGCGTATCTGGAGGCAACGCTACGAGACCAGAACGGCTCACTGGTCGCAACTGCGACCGCTACCGCGCGCGTCATCGAGATGGCTGATGCGGCAAAGGCGGTGTGATCGAGCCCACAGCTGCCGGTGCCCCCACGCGAACTGCCTGTCGCTGCCGCCACGCCTAGCTGGTGGGGTTCACAACGCTGTGGTTGGTGCTGCGGCTGGTCGGCGCGGCACCGTTTGGGTACCGATATGCAGCCATAGCGTCCGTTCGGACGCCTCGCTCGCGGTTTGAGGTCGTCCGTACGCGGGGATCATCGGGGTGCGACACGTCTGACGTAGGTGTGTGCTCCACGCTGTGCTGACGTCGGCGTGGGGTGCGCTTGCCTACGATTGGGGGCATGGTGCCCGGCTGGCCGGATCTGCGACGTGATATCGCTCCGTCAGTCGTGCTCACGGTGCTCGTTGTTGGCGGCACAGTGCACATCGGCCACGCATCCGGACAGCACGGCATCGACACGCTGGCGTGGGTGTGCGTCGGTACGGCGTGCGCCGCGCAGTTGGTTCGGCGCCGATGGCCTGCGACCGTGTTGCTGCTGACCGCCGCGGCGCTGCTCACGTATATCGTCCGTCAATACGACGGCGGCCCCATTTACGTGGCGGGTGCGCTTGCGTTGTACTCGTACTCGGTCGCCGTCGACCGTTGGCGCGCCGCTGTCGTCGGTACCGTCCTGGCAACCGCGTTGTTCACTACTCGCGCTGTCGTCTCCGACGAGCTCGCAGTTGGGCTGCTTAACTTCCTGTGGGCCGCGGTCGCGGTACTTGCTGCGGACGCGGTGCGTTCCGCGGGCGAACGTCGTCGACAGGCTCGGCAACAGCGAGAGGAGGAGACCCTTCGTAGGCTGGCGGAGGATCGGCTTCGCATCGCCCGTGACCTACACGATTCCGTCGCGCACGCAATGACGGCGATTAACGTTCAGGCCGGTGTTGCCAGACGCCTGCTGGAACGCGATCCGGCCGCGGCGGCGCCGGCGCTCGAGTCGATCCGGGTAGCCAGTCGCGACGTGCTCGAGGAGCTGACCACGATGCTGGATGTGTTGCGCCACGGCGAGTTGGCGCCGCTGACGCCGGTGCCCGAACTTGCCGACCTCGACACGTTGGTTGCCAGTTCCGAGCGCGCCGGGTTGCGCGTCGACGTGAACCGCAGCGGCGACGCGAGCCATGTCCCGTCGGCCGTGTCAACCGCCGCGTACCGCATCGTGCAGGAGGCGCTGACGAATGTCGCGCGACACGCGGGCACGTCACACGCCGAGGTGACCGTCGCGGTGCATTCCGCGAATGGCCTCCTCGTGGAGGTCATCGACGACGGGATCGCGACGGCAGCCTCCTCCGCGACGTTCGGCTCCGGCCGCGGCCTGCCCGGCATCCGCGAACGCGTGGCGAACACCGGCGGGTCGGTCGAATTCGGTGCCCGACCCGCCGGCGGGTTCGCGGTGCGCGCCCGGTGGCCGGGTGAGGCCGGCGAGCAACCTGGCGGGCGGCCGCGGTGATCCGGGTTGTACTCGCCGACGACCAGCAGTTGGTACGGGCCGGCTTCCGTTCACTGCTGGAGGGCGAGGACGGGATCGAGGTCATCGGCGAGGCGGCCGACGGCGTGCAGGCACTGGACCTGGTGCGCGCCGAGCACCCGGACATCGTGCTCATGGACATCCGGATGCCCCAGTTGGATGGGCTTGCCGCCACTCGCGCAATCACCGCCGACCCGGACCTCGCCGGCGTGCGCGTCTTGATTCTGACCACCTTCGAGCTGGACGAGTACGTTTTCAACGCACTGCGCTCAGGCGCCGCTGGCTTCCTCGTCAAGCACACCGAGCCGGCCGAACTGGTGCGGGCGGTGCGAGTGGTTGCCGTCGGCGACGCGCTACTTTCGCCGAGCGTGACCCGGCGGCTGATCGCTGAGTTCACCTCGCGGCCCAGCCGGGGCGACACCAGCAGCGCGGCGCTCGCCGATCTCACCGACCGTGAACGCGAGGTGATGATCCTCGTGGCTCAAGGACTGTCCAACGACGACATCGCGGCCGAGTGGGTGGTCAGCCCGGCCACCGTCCGTACCCACGTCAGCCGGGCGATGATGAAGCTGGACGCACGCGACCGCGCCCAGCTCGTCGTTATCGCGTACCAACAAGGGTTGGTCTCTACGCGTTGAGGTGCGCACGGTGCGCACGCTCGATCTCCACGCCACGCCGACGACGGCGAGCGCGGCGGCGGCAATCGTTGCAGGCATGACAACAACGACCTCTTCTGCGATCCGGGTCGAGGGCCTGACCAAGTCCTACGGCGGCCGCGTCGCGGTCGACAGGCTCAGCTTCGACCTCCCGCGCGGCGTCGTGGCCGGGTTCATCGGTCCCAACGGCGCCGGCAAAACCACCACGATGGCCATGCTGCTCGGCCTCGTCGAACCGTCCGCCGGGACGGGCGAAGTTCTCGGTACCCCGCTCGCACAACCATCTACCTACGTGCCACAGGTCGGTGCCCTCATCGAGGGACCAGCGCTCTACCCGGGGCTGACCGGCGCGGAAAACCTGCAGGTGCTGGCTGCGATGGGTGGCAAGGACAAGGCGAACATCCCCGAGCTGCTCGAACTCGTCGGGCTCGCCGATCGTGGCGGTGACCGCTTCGGGCAGTACTCGCTCGGCATGAAGCAGCGGCTCGGGATCGCCGGTGCCATGCTCGGCGAGCCGGAGCTGCTGATCCTCGACGAGCCGACCAATGGGCTGGATCCGATCGGCATGCGCGAGATCCGCGAGCTGATCGCTCGCGTCGCCACCGAGCAGCGCACGGTGCTGGTCTCCTCGCATCTGCTGACCGAGATCGAGCAGGTGTGCGACTGGCTGGTCGTGATCGAACGCGGCACAAGTGTGTACGCCGGCCCCGCCGGTGAGTTCCTCGGCGGGGCCGAACCGACCGTGAGCGTCGCGCCGGAGCGTCCGGCCGACCTCGCGACACTGGCCCGGCTCTTTGCCGCGGACGGCCGCGAGGTCGACATCACCCCGGACCGCCTTCTGGTAGCAGTCGGCGACGGCGATGCACGCACCGTCGCCGCACAGCTGAACCGGGTGGCGCACGAGCACGGGATCGTGCTCGCGGAACTCGGTCAGCGACACCGCAACCTCGAAGACCGTTACCTGAACGTCGTCCAAGGAGGCATCCGATGACCGCAATAGTCGTGACGCCGGAAACGCGCGCGCCGGTTCCGGCTCGGCCGGGCGGCGGGCTCGCCCGCTCCTTCCGCGCCGAGTGGATCAAGCTGACCCGGCGGCGGATGCTCACCGGTACCCTGCTGGCGTTGACCGTCATCGCTGCTGGTGGCACGGCGATCGGAATCACAGCGGCCCGCGATACCGCTCCGGGCGGGCGCGTCCAGTCGCCCGACCAACCCACCACCATCGCCGCCCTCGACCATGCCGGCGGCGGGACCGCGCTCTTCTCCCAGACGATGGGCTTCATGCAGGCGTTCCTGCTCGCCGTGCTGGTCGGGGCGGTCGCCGCCGAGTTCACTCGTGGCACGTTTCGCACGATGCTGCTCCAGCAGCCGAACCGGGCACGGGTGTTCGGCGGCAAGATCGCGGCCATCGTCGCATTCATGGCCGTCGCCGTCTTGCTCGGCGAGATCGTCTCCTGGCTGACGTCATGGGCAATGGCGCCGTCACAAGGCGTGGACACCACGCGCTGGATAACGCTCGACGGGCTGCAGGCCGGAGCGGAGGACTTCGCGCGGGCCATCGCGTACGTGGTCGGCACTGCAGTGCTCGCGAGCATGGTCGGCATCCTGGCCCGCTCGATCCCGATCGGTGTCGGCGTTGCGCTGGTATGGGCCGGACCGATCGAGAACATCATCGGCGACTCATGGTCCCCAGGTCCGAAGGTGTTCCCGGGACTGCTCATGCGCGCCGTGATCAATCCTGGATCGACTCCCGTCTCGACCGGCCAGGCGCTGCTCACCCTCACCGGGTACTGCATAGTCGCAGCAGCCATCGCGGTTATCGCGTTGCGGCGCCGCGACGTCACATCCTGACCACGGCCGAAGCTCGGCCGGATCCCGCGGATGAGACCGATCGCGGGATCCGGCCGGCCCAACCGGGTACGCCGTTCTTCGGCCTAGTCGTTCGCGTCGGGCACAGACTCGCCGACGCACTGGGCACCCACGCGGCCACAACCGAGGCGCTACCACGTCCATTTCTGGAGCGCGTTGCCGTTACACGTCGTGATAAGAATCGCGGCCTTGCTTGCCGACGACGCCGCGGCGAGACACAGCGTGGTCTTCCCAGCCGGCCGTATCGTGCCGTCCGAACGGAACTGCCAGGTTTGCGCGATCGTGTTGTTGCACGTGTAGGTCCACACCTTCTGGCCGTTGACGAAATTCCTCGACGGCACATCGAGGCAGTTGCCGAGGACTCGCAGGGTGCTGTCATTGGGCAGCCGAGTCAGCGCCTGCGCCTTGGTGTTGTTGCAGGTGTACGCCTGCAGATACGTGCGGATCGCGGTCGAAGCCGACGGCACGTCGATGCACCGGCCGTTGCTGGTTTTGACCGGGCTCATCACCGGGTTCGGGCCCTTAGCGACCCGAACGATCCTCGCGACAGACGGGACGCCGGCGGCGTCGACAATGAAGAGCATGTAGTAGCCGGGCGGTGCCACGCCGCTGTTCGGCGGGCCGGTCACCGTCAACGTCGTGCCGGAAGCCGAGAACTTCAACGGAATGTAGCGCTGGCCTTGATCCACGCTGTGGGTCACGTCGCCGAGACCGACCAGTGCGACCTTCCTGATGCTCGCCGCTTGAGCGGACGAGATTGTGAAGTTGGTATTGATGCCGACGCCGGCCGGTGCTGTGGAGATGACCGGTCGCGCCGCGCGCTGACCACTGCCGTCTTTCTTGTAGAGGTACGGCGGCGTGAAGTATTCGACGTTTTTCTCCAGATACCCGACAGTCATGCAGATACTGCAGACGCCGCCACCGCCCGTCATGACTCGGCCGTCCGGCAGCAGCACGGCCGTCGAATGGTACTGCCGGATGCGGCTCGCGCTCGCGAGCACCTTCCATTGACCCGTCACGGGATCCCAGCGCTCCGCAGCCGTTGCGGCATTGTTCAAGTCAACGAGTTCCGAGGTCGCCGCGCTGGTCATGCCGCCGGTCACGAGCACCGAGCCGTCGGCGAGCAGGGTCGCGTTGAGTTGCCGCCGGCCGGTCGACAAGGATCCGGTCGGGGTAACGGACGGGACCAGTCCGGTACTGCTGTTCATGACTACGGCGGTGCGGGTGGGGACGTTCGCGACGCCCCCCTCGGTGATGTTGCCGCCGCCAACAACGACGGACTTGCCGATGTCGTATGTGGCGAAGCTGCCGTAGTCGCGGGTAATGCCGTCGCGCGTGAAAGTTGCCCTGACTACGCCGTCTCCCGAGGTGTTGATGGTGTACCCGGTGGCGAACGGGCCGAACAGACCGAGTTGGGCGTCCGGACGCGAGCCCATGAAGGCATAGAGCCGCGCGTTGTAGTTCGTGAAGCCGGAGAGTGCGCGGATGGCGCCATTAGTCTGGTACACCTCGGCGGTCGCGGGGCCTCCGCCGGCGATGACCTCCTCGCCGTTTGCCGTTTCTGCCACCGCTGGGTACCAGCGTGCGGCGGCCATGTCTTTGCCGCGGGTCCACGTTTCGGTCTGCCAGTTGAAGGTATAGGTCCGCACCGTGCCGTCAAGTTGCGCGTTGGCGTTTCCACCGGCGACCAGAATGTTGCCGTTGTCGAGATGTGCGAAACCCGCACAGAAGATGTTGGAGCCCTGCAAGTCGACCCGCTTGTACGTGTCATTGGCGGGATTCCATACCATCGCACGCGTAAAGTCGTGGTCCGGGTACGACTCGGCCGCATTGTCTCCGACGGAATCCCAGATCAGCACCTTGCCATTGGGCAACACGGCCTCGAACACCGGAACGACAGGCGTGTCAACGACTTGGCTCCACGATCCCGACTGCCCCGGGTCAGCAACCACGCTCGCACTGCTTCGTGACAGCCCGGGGAGCCGCCCGGTCTCGCGCTGGATCCGTGCCGCGTTGGCGGCGGTCCGCTCCTCGATGACCCGCATCGGCGTTCCCACGAGGTCTTCTGCCATGTGCTCGCGCCCGTCGTCATGACTGTCGACACGCTCCGGAGCGAGCTCGTGGACACGCTTGCCCGCGTCCGACTGCCCGCTACCGCCGACAACCGCGGCGGAGCCTAGAGTCGACGTGCCGCACAGGAACAGTGCGGACAGCAATCCAGCAGCGATGAGGCTGCGACGCGCACGCATCCAACGAGTCCCTTCGCCGAAGTCACGCAGCGGTTGCTGCCGACGGCATATCGCGACCGACTTCGAGCCGGCCCCGGCTGGCAATACTTTGATCCAGAGATCCACCTTGGGCCAGTGCGGAAATCGCCGTTTACACCCTTTGTCTCATGTGGCTGGTGCCGCCACGCTAGCCGTCACTAAGTCGATATTCAATGTCTCGCGGCGGCACGCTACGGCTGATCCGCATCGCCATCTGGTTAGCGGCGGCGACCGATTGGTTGGCCGCAGCGGCGTCGATGGCCTGATGCCCTACGAAGCTCCTCGGTTCGCTGGCCGGGAGATTCCTGTACTGGTTGAAGGCGGTGTTGCGTTGTCTGACCGGTGGGCAGGTTGATGCCGCCTAACCCGGTCTTAGATCGCTTACGCCAGCGCGGTGAACGCAACGGCGACTCGAGGCAGTCGTGACGTTTCCGTGGCGATTTCGTAGTGGCCGCGGCGAAGGTTCTGCACGAATGCCAAGATCAGCCAATGCAACAGCGTCCGGTCGGCTCATTCAATGGAGCCGGGGTCCGGGCGCTCGCCGTTGGCGCGTAGCAAATCCCGGATAACGTCATCCGGTCCCTCGGAGCGCATCCGAGCGACCAATGCCCTTCGCTGATCAGCCGGCAGGGCGTCAATGATCTCGCGTGCGCGCTCTCGATCAGCATCGGAGGACTCGACAGCATCGCGGCGTTGGGGCGGAGCCTTCACCTGGTACGCGTCGCGCACAGAAGCTGGGATGAGCCCAACGATCCTCGACATCGCGGAAATCCTGCGGGCGACTTCGTCGACCGTCCGAAATGGTGTGGGCGTGATCGACACGAGGTTCGCGAACTCGAGAAAGAACGCCCAGTCGTGTCTTCCGAGGATCTCGTCGGCCATGGGCGTCAGTAGCGATGCGGCGTAGTCGACGTGGCCCGAGCGAACTTCAAAACTGTCGTCGAAGTCTGCACGACCGAGCTTCACTGGAGTGGTCATCGCACGCATGTGTGGCCGGCAGCCGCGTGGATTGACGAGCAGCAACGGCAGAACGCAGTCGAGCTTGATGCTGCAAAGCGCCCCCGCGACAGGATGCTCACCGCCGTGGAGAAAGCTCCAAGTGAAGGACACGTTGCTGACCACAAACTCCCAGCCATCCACGGTGCCCGTGTATGTGTCCGCGTAGCGGCTAGGTCCGCCCCCAGGATCCGTGTTGGGGTCGCCCTGCCAGAGAACACCCTCGAGCTTCATCAGCATGTCGTGAGCGAAGCCCAATGCGCTGTCATCGAGTGGCGGGGCTGGCGATGCGCTCCACCCAGACAAGCGGCCGTACTCAGCAAGACCCGGAACCGGATCGGTAAGCGGAACTGTCGAATCCCGCAACTGTTGCTGCCACTCGCGCCGGCTGACGCCCGCTGGGCGTTCAGTTGCTATCGATTCTTCCCCGCGTCGGCGGTTCAATCCGAACGGCACGCGTTCTCCTTCCTGGCACGACGTCAACGCTGTTCTCGACGATTCATCAGGTTGAGCGTTCGGAACGACTTGCTACGGCAAGCGCCCGACCGCCGTACGGGCGGCGGCTTTCATCGCGGCCGTGGTCGGCGCGGCCTTGGCCGGCGTTCCCGCGCCGCTCGTTACTTCATCGACCAAGTAGATGGCGTAGGTGCCCTTGATCACGAAGATGGAACTGCCGTTGAATCCCGCAGGGCCTACGAGCTGATAAGCGGTTGCCGAATCGCCGACGCCGGAGATCGAGAGGGTATTGACTGTTGCGCCATTGGCAGCCTCAGCGAGTTGCGAGGCGACGTTGGTGCGCACATGCTGCATTTCGCTGGCGCTGCCTTGGAACACGTCCACCATGAACACGTTGTGGGTGTTGCCGCCGTAGACGCAGGTCTTGCCAGGGCCAATTGCTCGCGCGGTGCCGGGTCCGTAGGACGCCCCAGTGAGCGCGGAGGCCTCCTGTGGCGTGACAAGCTGGCAGGGATCGGTCGTGGTGGTTGCTGCGTGACCGCCGGCGGACGCGTTTGTCGGCGTACTTGTCGCGGCGCTGATGGCCGAACTTGTGGACACGGGACCGGCCGACTTCGGCGATGGTGTACCTGCGCCACACGCCGCAAGCGTGGCCATTACTAGTGCGGCCGCGCCGACCGCAGGAATGATCTTCACTTTGATGCCCTCTATTCTGGACGGTGCCGAGACGTTCTCGGGCAAGGCGGCGATCGTTGCTTTGCGAGTAGCCATTGGCGGTCAATCGCCGATTGGGCCCGCAGGAGGCGCAGCTGGTTGGCCGCGGGCTTCGTCGAGCAGGTTGATGAGTTCGAGCACGCCACTGAAGGAGCGGGCATCCGCGTCGGGAAACCGGACCTGCCCGCTGATCGGCTCGAGACTTGATGCGAGCTCGACCTCGACCCGCACAACGTCGTGAGTCGTCATAGGGAGATCGTGTGGGCGTGGCCGACCGCTCGCATCGGTGGGCCATACCTACTTTTTGTCGACTACGAGGTGCCGCTGCCCAGAGCCTCGGTGATCATCTCCCGGGACGTGATGTGCAGCTTGGTGTAGACGGCGCGCAGTTGAGCCTCGACCGTGCGCGGCGAGACGAACAGGTGCTGCGCGATCTCGCGGTTGGTCAACCCGTCACTGGCTAGTCTGGCTACCCGCGCCTCGCTGGGCGTTAGGGCGTCGACGCCGGCGCGTTGGTTGCGGCGTGGCCGTGCTCCGCTCGCGAGCAGCTCGGATCTGGCCCGCTCTACCAGAGGCTGGGCGCCCGAACGGCTCGCCACATCCATTGCGTCGGCCAACGGCAGGCGTGCTTCTCGTCGCTTGCCGATCCGCCTCAGGGCCACGCCGAGGTCGACCAGCACTCGGGCGTACTGCAGGCGGATCTCGGAGTCGGCGAGCAGACCGGCGGCTTCCTCCAGCATGTCCATGCGGGTGGGCCGGTCTATGAGAGCGGCGGCACGCAGCGTCACTCCGAGCTCGTACGGTTCGCGTGAACGGCGCGCCGCGTCCAGTGCCGGCGTGACAATCTCGCGAGCCTCTGCTTTCCGGCCGACGGTGGCGAGGGCGATGGCGAGGGGTTGCCGCCACTCGCCCCCGGCTGGGTTCGTGCAGCCCACCGCGTCGATAACCCGGCCGGCACGGTACAAGCGGGAGATGGCCTGTTCGTAACGGCCGAGCGCCAACTCGAGGTGGGCCAGGGAACAGTCGGCGACAGCTTGAATGGCGTGGTCGCGATACCGGTCCGGTGTATCGAACGACTCGGCGACGGCGCTAGCCTCGTCCAGTTGGCCCTTGTCAGTCAGGACGCCGATCAACACTGCGGTGGCCAGCGTGTGCGCCTGGCCGAACCTGGGACCCTCACTGGCCAGCGCCTGACGCGCGTCCGCCTCCGCGTCGGCCAAAGACCCGCCCCGCCAGTGGGCGTGGGCCCGGGCGGTGGACGACTCGGCAAACAGGACCGGGGAACCCAAGTCTCGAGCTTCGCTAATCAGGTCCGTGGTCAGACCGACCGATCGGCTGATCATTCCAATGAAGTGGAAAGTCACCGCTAGACCCAGTGGGGTGAGTGGATCGGCCGCGCCGGCGTAACCTCGCGGTCCGGAACCCAAAGCTCGCTCGGCCAACTCCACCACCTCGAACCGTGGTCGACCGGACTTCGCTGCTTCGAATGCCACGGCCGCAAGCACAGCGCGTTCGCCTGGCGTCTCCCCCTTCAGCTGTGCCATCGCCTCGACTCGCCCCGCCAGCAGCATCCGACCGGCCGGGTCAAAGGAACAAGCGTTGAGCAGAACCGCCTCTAGGACCAGGCGCACCTCCTGGTGATCTGATGAACCGAGTTCAGCCTGAGCGCGCGCGACCGCTTCGTAGACCTCTGCAGGGCGGCCGGCAAGCACCAGAGCGTGGGCGACAGCCAGGGCCGCCGCTCCGCGCTCGCGTCCCGGCGGCAACCCATCTCGCGCGTCGCGAAGGTGCCCGATCGCTTCCGGACGCTGCAGTGCATCCTCCGCCAGCCCGAGCTCGTACAGGACTCGTGGGAGTACGTCCTCCGGCGCTGGCTCCTCCAGCGCCCGGCGCAGGAGGGGGAGCGCGACGTCGGGAGCGCGGCGTCTCATGGCCAACCCGGCTGCCTCGAGGAGTCTCGCCACCACCCACCCGTCACCCGAGGGCGGACTCAGAACGACCTGTGCCGCAATCTGATCAGCGCCGCGTCCGTGGATGGCCAGGACTCGGGCGGCGTCGCGATGTGCGGCCATCTGCACGCTCGGGCCCATGTCGGCCTGGATTGCGTCGCGCATAAGCGAGTGGGTGATCGACAGCCGCCCGTCGTCGCGCAAGACCCCGGCGACGGTCAACGCACTTGCAGCGTCCAGCGCCACCGGCTTCGACAGGCCAGCCAGGTCTGCCGCATCGACAAGGTGTGTGCCGTCGCCCAGCACCGCGACGGCCCGAGCCAGGGCAGACGCCGCCGAACCCAAGCGAGCTAGGCGGGCCAGCACGACACGACCGACGGACCGGGGTGCAACCGCCGCCACTCGGGCCGCTCCATCCGCGGTAGAAGCAATCCCGAGGGAACGCAACTCCTGGAGCAGTTCGATGACGAAGAATGGATTGCCACCCGTCCTCGCATGACATGCCGTCACGAAGGACGGCGCCGGCTTTCCGTCGAACACCAGCGGCACCAGAGTCCCTACCCCTGCTTCGGTCAATGCCACCGGTTCGACGACCACCATTGGTATTGCAGCCTCGAGTTCGCGCAACATTCGGTCGGCGGACTCGCGCTCTCCCGACCGCCATCCGAGCAGCAGCGCCACCGGCAGGTCGTCAACCCGGCGAGCCAGGTAGTCCACCCAGCGCAACGATGCGTCATCCGCCCACTGAGCGTCATCTACGAGGACCACCATGGGATGCGATTCGGCCAAGTTGGCCAACGCCCAGAACAGGCCATGCAACGCCGAGAACTGGGCGTCCGGAATGCTGGCCCGAGCTTGACCGGGGGCCAACACCGACGCCGCCGCCGCGCCCGCCCCTCTTAGCATCACTGCCCGCCGGTCAGGATCGGCGGCATGGACATCGAGCAACTGGCGCACCACACCGAAGGGATACTCCGCCTCCAGCACCGCGGCCGCCGCCGTCAGGATCATCGCCCCGGATCGCCGCGCGATGTGGCCCGCCTCGGCCAACAGACGGGACTTGCCGATGCCGGCCGGCCCGCGAACCAGCGCCACAGTGCCTTTACCTGCAACCGCCCGCTCGACGACATCGCGGATGAGCGCGAACTCGCGTGCACGCTCAACCACCAACCCATCGCGCACGTCTTCAAGCCGCATCGCCGGCTAATCCCGTTCGACGCGTCGCCGAAGCGCCGCTGCCATCGTCCGCCCGCGCGAGCGGCTCGCACTGCCACCCGCGGCGCCGAGCATCTGATTGCGCCGACTTCGGTCGGAGTAGATCAGGCCACGGTGCGCCCACCAGATCTCCGCCGGCCGGTTCTTCGCCGTCTGCCGCCGCACCGCCATATGCCGGTACGCATCAAGCAGCCGCACTTCGAGCGGCGGCGGCGAGGCTGCCTCGCTGCGATCTGGTGCAGCATCGTGTGTGTCGCCCGGATGTCGGCCGAAACTCCGGAGAAGTATTGGCACACGCCGATGATCGCAGGCGCCAGTCATCCGCCAAATATGCTGATTGGTCAATCCCGCTCAGCCGTCCACCCGACGACGGACAGAGCCCAACGCCGGCGACGTGAACAGGACCGCTCGATCGCATCCTTACACGTAAGGACTGCCTTGCCCGCAAAGGACAATCGGTGACTACGCCTGCCGTGTGACACCGATCGAAGCGTCACTGCCGATCTAGATGGCACCGGTGACTGGGCTAGTGCGTTGCGGTCGGGCTGTATGGAGGTTGGGCCGCGCCCGGCTGTTGGGTATGGCTTGACGGGCACGTGGGGGCGTTGTTGCGTTGGCTGATCGCCGGCGCATCGACGCGGGGGTTGGCTGAATGCTGCGGCGGGGGAGTGGTTACGCGGGAGGCTTGACCGGGGCGGCGACGCCGACTGCCACGACCACGTTGCGACGCGCATCCGGCGGCAGGTGTCGTCCGACCGTCGGGGGTGACGTGCGGTACCCGTGTGGAGAACGTACCTGGCGCTGCTGGGCGCGGGCACGAGTCGGGCGGCAGTTGAGATGGTCGGCTGCTCGGCGATAGGCAGCGCTTATCCGCTGCCGATCTCCGCGCTGCGAATGCGGATCACGCCGACGGTGCCGAAGACGGCAACGTAGCCGACCATGACCAGTAGGCCCGCCCACTGCGGCGGGGCGTGATCGTAGGCCCGCCCGGGTGTGATCATCACCAGGGCTGCCACTGCCGGTGCGACCACCGGCGCGGCCAGGATCCAGGTTTGGTGGATCAGCTGGTTGAGCAGACCGAACACCACGGCTACCGCGGCTGCGCCGCCCGCGTACACGAGCAGCCCGGTGCTGACCGCGGCGACCTGGCCGCGGAACAGGGTACCCAGGCCGATCCCGAAGATCGCCCACATCACGAACGCGAGCAGGTTCAACAGTGCCGAGCGCACTGGTATCCAGTCGGTAAGGGCCACGTTGAAGTGCTGGGAGCGCTCGTACACGCCGGTGACCACGATGTTGATCGCTGTCGAGACCAACCAGAACAGCACGCCGAAGGCGGCCGCGGCCGCGGATTTCGCCACGATGACGGCCACTCGGCGCGGGTTGGTCAGGAACGTCGCGGTGGCGGTCTGGTGGGCATGCTCGTTGGTGACGATCAGGATGCCGAGCAGCATCGCCAGCATGCCGCCGATGACCTGCCCGCTGGTCACCATGTCGGCGGCGATCGCGGCCTGGCCGGCGTATGTGCGCGCATGGGCCTGGGTCGCCAGCGCTTGGGCTCGGTCGTGCGCGGAGAGTCGATCAAGCTGCGGGTACAGGTCGTAGTGGTGGCCGACGCCGTTGCGCAGCAGTGCCCATCCGGTGGCCAGCACCACGCCGACAAGCAGCCACCGGGCCAGCCGGGTGGTGCGTACCTTGCCGATTTCGGCGCTGATCTGCCACCACGGATTCGGCCTCGGGTGGCCGTCGCCGGCCAGTAGGCGGCGGTCGACGGTCATTGGATCCGCTCCGCTCCGGAGGTCAGTTCGAGGTAGAGGTCTTCGAGGTCGGGCCGTTCGGTGACCAGCTGATGTACGGCGATGTCTGCGCGGCGGGCGGCCTCGCTGACGGTGGCCGCGTCCATCCCACTGACGTAGAGGTCTCCGTCCGGGCCGGCAGTTGCAGTGGCCGTCGAGCCGAGCGCGGCGACCAACCGGTCCGGCTCCGGCGTGCGCACGCGCACCCGGCCGGTGCGGTGCAGCGATTGCGCGACCGCGTCCACCGAGCCGGCGGCAACCAGCCGACCGCCGGCGATGACGATGATGTCGTCGGCCATCGTCTGGATCTCGGCAAGCTGGTGGCTGGACACCAAGATGGTGCGGCCCTGCGCGGCGAGCCCGCGCAGCAACTCGCGCAGCCAGCGGATGCCGTCGGGATCCAGGCCGTTATTGGGCTCGTCGAGGATGAGCACCAGTGGGTTACCGATCAGCGCCGCGGCGATGCCGAGCCGCTGGCGCATGCCCAGCGAGTACGTTCGCACCCGGCGCCGCCCGGCAGCGGTGAGCCCCACCAAGGCCAGCACCTCGTCGGCCCGCTCCCGCGGCACACCACCGGCCCGGCAAATCAACCGCAGGTGGTCTCGTCCGGTGCGCCCCCGGTGCGCAGCACTTCCCTCAAGGACCGCGCCGACCGCGCGGATCGGCCGGGGGATGTCGGCGTAGCGGCGGCCGCCGATGGTGGCGGTACCGACGCTAGGCCCGGACAGGCCCAGCACAACCCGAAGCGTGGTGGTCTTTCCAGCACCGTTCGGGCCAAGAAAAGCCGTCACCCGGCCCGGCTCGACCCGGAACGTCAGATCATCGATCGCGGTAAGTCCACCGAACCGCTTCGTCAGCCCAGACACCACGATCGGTAACGGCCGGCCACCGGGCACCGCCGGCAACGCGGACGGCGGTTGCGAGTCCTTGGCGGTCGGCACGGCGCCGGTGTGGGACCGGCGGACCCACCAGACGGCGCCGCCGATCAGCAACAGCGCAACGACAATGACCACGATGTCCTCCGACCCGACGACGCATAAATCTATATAGCAAGAGTTACTGGCGCAAGGCTCGAGATAGCCGAGGCACCGTCGGTGGCGACACCATCGCATGCGGGCAACCTGATCGGCCGCGTCCAATGTGAGCAGCGGATCCCGACGGGTCAGCAGCGCGCGCACGCTCGCGCGCCGGATCGCCGCACCGGTTTGCCAGACCAATCTCTTGCTATATAGAGTTATCCGGTGTCGCGTGCCCGGCGCCCCTCCGCACAAACCCTCGCCGTCCTCGGCGCGTTCACCGATGACCCCGACCGGTGGCGCTACGGCTATGACCTGTGCAGCGAGCTGGCCGTGCCGGCCGGCTCGATGTACCCGATCCTGATGCGGTTAGCAGATCGTGGCCTACTTGAGACGAGCTGGGAGCCGCAACGCGTCGCCGGCCGCCCGCCGCGTCATCTCTACCGGCTGACCGGTGCCGGTCGAGCATTCGCCGACGACGCCATCGCCAGGACCGAGCGGGCACCGGCGGCACCGGCGGCACGTCGCGCCGAGGTGCGCTGGGATGGCGCGCGATGATGCTTATCGCGGCTGTACTCGGCCTGCTCGCCGGCGGGGTGGCGGTGGCCCGCCGACGCTCCACGGCCGCTGCACCCGTATCGCAGACAGGTCGGCGCGAACGGCGGGACGCACCGGCGCGGATCGTCGCCGCGGCCGAGCAACTGCTGCCTGCCGCACGCCGCGAGTGGGGCCGGGCCATGGCTGCTGAGCTCGCCGCGATCAACGGCCGCGATCGGTGGCGATTCGCCGCCGGGGTGACCGGCGTGGCACTGGCCCCACCGGGCCACCGCATCCGCGCCGCGATCGTCGGCGCCGTGACCGCCGGCAGCACGGCATTCGGAATGCTCACCGCGGACCGGACGGTCCCGCAGCTGGAAGTCTTCGCCGCCACATTCGGGGTGCTGCTCACCGTTGCCCTGACCGGCATCGCGCTGCGCCGGGCCCGCCCCACTGCTGCCGGATCAGTCACCGCGGCCGCGGTTGCGGCCGGTGCAACATCCACAATTGTCACTGTTGTCATCGTCGCTCGCG
This sequence comes from Micromonosporaceae bacterium, assembly GCA_035263025.1. Taxonomy (GTDB): domain Bacteria; phylum Actinomycetota; class Actinomycetes; order Mycobacteriales; family Micromonosporaceae; genus DASQPR01. The sequence continues at coordinate 6,713 of DATFRR010000099.1, read as the reverse complement.
CACATCCCGCCGCCACGTCCGATCCGAGCCACCTGTACGCCGTGGTGCTCGCGGTCGTACTCGCGGGGTATCTGGTCCTCGCCACGGCCAGCGCGCCGGCGGCCTCCGGCGCCGTGTGGTGGGGGCTGGCCGGTGCCGCGGCCAGCGGCCTCGCCTGGGCGGCGTTGCTGCCCAGCCACGCCACCGTCGAAGGTCTCGGCCTGCAGCTGTGGCCCGTCGGCGGCATCGCCGCGCTGCTCGCATCAATCGCCGCGGCCCGCACCCATCGCCAGACGAAGGCCGGCGCCCGGGCCGCGCTGACCGCCGCGATCGTCAGCGCACCGTTGTTCTTCACCCTCGACCTGGCACGGGTGCTCACCCTTCACCAGTACGTGCTAACCGCGCCATACGACATTGCGCACTACCCGCACAGCGGCTTTCCCGACGTGGCCAGCTTCGTGCTCAGCGACACCCTCGGCGGCGGCGTTGTCGGCGTTCTCGTCATGTACCCACTCGCGCTGCTCGGCGTCGGCACGCTCGGCGGGATCATCGGCGCCGCCGGCCGCCGCCCGCATCCGGGTCCGCCACCGCAACACGAGCAGCCGAGCCACTCTCCCGATGCGCAGTGATCGACGCGCGATCTTCTGCCTCCGCTGTTTCGGCGCCGCCGGCCAGTACCGGCATAGGGCGTAGGTTCGTTGGCTGCGCCGCGGCACTGGCGACGAATCCCGCGGCGCGACTATTAGGGCGGCGGGAACCGGCGTGGGCCGGGTATCGGTTGCCCGGATGCGAAGCCGCTCAGCGACCCGTCGATGGGATGTGGGAAGCCGCGGCGCTTGCGGCCTTGGCCTTCTTCGCGGATCGCTTTTCCTTGAGAGTCTTGCCGACCTTCTTGGTGTTGGCTTTCTGACTGTCCTTGTTAGCCATGATCATCCGTCCATTCGGGTCGCTCGGGTAGTGGTCGTGTTGTTACGCGTCCGACTTCAGGTGCCCTCGCGGTCAGTGCGTCACCGCGCCAGCGTGCTCCGTGGCAATGCGAGCGGTGGCCAAGTCCGCGCCGATCGATTGTTCGGTTTGTGCGAAAACCGCCGCGGCCCCACTAATCGGCGAAAGCCGGGCCGGCGCAATCTTCAACCCGTAAGCCGTAACAACGATGCGCCGACCTTACGCCTATTACCCCAACCAATACACCTGCCAGCCGGGACCTCGCGGGCCGTTCACGCCGTAGAGGGCCGGCACCAAGCTCCGCAGGCGGCGTTGCGTTATCGACTCGACTGGAACGGTGAACACGGGTGATCGCCACCACGATGACCTCGGCCGGGAACCGGAACCCCATGAACGCCGACCGCGGCGGCATCGCCGCACGGGACAAGGACTTCGCGAACGCAATCTTGCCTTTGACCGAGATCAGCCAATGCAGCAGCCGCCGTCGGCCCGGTGCGGGCAGGTGGTCCGCTCGTAGTCACGGAACGTCGTGACCTTTGTCGAGATCAGAGGACTCCTAGCCGGGGTATCCGGTGACGCATCCGCTCGGCCGCGACTAGCGGTGTGATGTCGGCCGTTGCGGCGTGCGTCCGTAGCGCTGCCTCGGTCAGCTTGATGACGTGCTCGTCGCCGTGCTCGACTGCGAGGTGGGGCAGCTGTCGGCGAATCTCGCCGATGTCGATGCCATCGGCGGCGGGTGGCTGGCTCTCGGTGGCGTCGCGCGGCGAGGCGAAGGCTGCGACGATGGAACCGACCATCCGCCAGGTCGTGACCACCGTCGCGCGGATGACCTCGTCGGGTAGCACCGGTAGTGCCATGCAAACGGCGGCTGGCGTCGTCACGGTGTGGCAGAACGCGATGGGCGCGTCTTCGCGCGCTGCGAGCACCCGCGAGCCGGCTTGGGCGAGCGACCACAACGCCGCCTGTGGGTCTTCCGCGAGCGCGGCGAGCTGCAAGGCAACGGGTAGATCTGTACGGGTGACGAGCGCATCGAGCCGGCCGACGATGCCGGGTCCTGCGCCCGGTACGTCGCGGTCGAGCCTAGGCAGGGCAGCGAGTGCAGGCACTGGCGGCAGGTTACCGCGAACATCGCCAGACCCGGGCAGGTAGTGAAAGCGCGACGCCCACAGGCCAAGACCTCGGGCAAGTTCGTCGATGAACAACGGGTCCGTGTCACGGCTGTCGGTCAACAGCAGCGTGCGAACCGCGTGGCAGGTGCGGATAACTCCATGCGCGGCACTCGCGGCCAGACCCGGCAACAGCCGGGGCCACCAAGTCCGTACCACGGATTGCCAGTCGTGCTCAGCTAGTTCCCGCTCGAACAGTCGCTGCCAGTCTCCCGCCGACCGGACATCGCCCAGGTGGTCGAGCCAAGTTTCCTCGGTGAGCAACCCGCGCGGCTCCGGGGCGTCGTCCAGCCGCGGCAGGTAGTGCTCCAGCCACGGCTCAATCTGATCCCCGAGGTCGAGTCGTAAAATTGCCTCAGCGGCCATTGGACCGTGATTGGCCAGGAAGCTCTCGTACTCGGCTCCCTTGGGAGCGAGGCGTGACAGTGCCTGACGCAGCTCGTCCTCTGCCCGCTGCTGCCCGGTCATGGCAAGACCCAACACAACGCTGTACCCATCGACAGCCAGCATACGGGTGGCCGTCGAGACGCTGTTGCAGGCGCTGTTGCGTCCGTCGACTGTGGGTCGGGCGGGATGGGCCGGTGAGGCTCCAAACTCGACCGCATCCGGTACCGGCGTCCCGGTCTGCATTTCGCCGGCGACCGGCGGAGGTCATGACTGTAGACGCGTCGTCAATGAGGTCACGGGGAATGCCGAGCGGCTCACCCCTGGAACGCTCTCACCCGCGGGCCCTCTGCGACGCGCGCCCCTGCGGCACGACGACCGTGTGCTCGGCGAGCCAGTCGAGCAGAGGACGCAGCCGCTCGCAAGCGCGGTATACCGGCTCGATATCACGTACGGCGTCGGAGTCGAGCTCGCGGGCGGCGATGAGCGAGCGGTGCCTGAGCAGGTCGGCACGGGGATGGTCGGCGGGATAGCCGCGCGGAATGCGCTTCATAACGTCGCCGAGGATCTCGTGCCCGTCCTCGGCAAGCGACGACACGAGATCCTTTAGCGTGCGTCCGCTCCCGTCTGCGGCGGTCGCGGCACGAAACAGTGCGATCTGCTCAGGATCGGCGTACCACCAGGCGGCCTGGATCCGCAGGCCGTCTAAGTTGAAGCGGAATCCAATGTCGATTTTGCGTGCCACTCGCACGCTGGCGCATTGGTTCTGCCACCAGTACGCCGTGCTGGCGTAGCGCCACACGGCGAAGTCCCCGTACCAGGGGTCTACGTCCGCAAGGTCGTTTAGCAGATCGACCATCGGCCGCCGCACCTGCACCTCGCGGTCACGCCGCAACCGTTCCCGCGTCTCCCGCGACGGCTCGCCGCCCAACTTGAACAACACCGCATAGGCCTCCTCGGGCCAACCGTGGAAGCGCGTGCCCATGTCCAAATGCTATTAGCACCACCGACAAGTCTTGCCTCGGTGGCGCGCGACGGCTTGCGATCTCGCTCCGTGCCGTGTCCCGGTTGGTTCATGTCGAAACGCAGTCTCCTCGCGAGCAGGGCTCTAGCTCCGGCCTCCTCACGGTCTTACCGGCAGGTCACCGGGCCGGGGCTGTTGCGGGGGAGCAGCAGGTGCTCGTGGTGGATCGTTCAACCGGCGGAACGCGCCGCCTTTGGTCAGCCAGGCGACGGCGAACGACAGGACCGCAGCGGTTTCACACCAGAACAACGTGTTCCACGAGTCGCGGACCGACCTCGGCACGGCCACGGCGATCAACAGGGCTGCGAGAATCGCGGCGACGATGAGGCCGCCGGTACATAGATATATCAGTGTTCGCACGTTCTTCTGCGGCGTCTTTGTGTCGGAGTCTCTCGAGTGAGTGAAGATGTAAAGGCAGAAGTACGCGAGCACGGCGAACAGCGATGCCGCGGCAACGAAGTGCACCCCGCCGGCCCATACCTGCAGCCGGGAGACCGCTCCGGTGGACCTGTCGGGTGTTGTGGGGACCAACGCCACGATGATCGCGAGAATGCCGGCCCGGGTGCTCCATTTGTCGTCCAGTGCTTGATACCGGTATGCGATCAGGAAGACGCCGATGGCACAGAGGCTGCCGCTGAACACGCCGCGCATGTGGGTGTAGTAGGAGCCGCTGATGGAGCCCAGCAAGACCCACTTCCATTCGAACAACATGTTTCCAAACAGCACGACGGGCGGCAGCGCCACGGCGATGAATCCGACGCCACGCCGTAGGCGCTTCACGGTTACCGTGTCCTGACCCGCAGGTGACACGACCGGAGAGTTGTTGACCATAGCGTGTCCAATCGGCCACGGTGCGGCGAATTCGGGACCTCGTCGCCCTTGATTCGGCAATCGGCCCACGTTGTACATGCGGTACGCCTCGCGTCGACGGTTGTCAATACAGGATCCGACACTTGTAACGGGCCCTTGCCGTGCACAGCCTCTCCGACTCCCTCATCAGATACAGCATTGTGCTGCGCATTGCGCCGAAGCTGACATGGTCCGGGCAGTCGTGCAAGGTTGCGTGCAGGCGTGCAGGCGTGCAGGGGTGTGCGGTGATGAGCGCGATCGACACGCACAGATGTACGAGCATTGCCGGGTATGCGCTGAGGCTGCCACCGTTGCCAGCACACCTGCGAGGACCTTCTCGCCGCGTTCGTGTGAGCAGTCGCCTCCCGCTCGGTTCGCCACGACCCGCCTTGCGCTGGGCGCGAAAGCCGATGCGACAGCGCACGTCATCCGCGTGCCACTCCGACGTGTCGGCTGCACACGAAAACTGAACATGGCGTTGAACACCTCCCGGTCATCGGGAGAGGCCGATAGTCGGCCGTGGCGAGGGAGTCGCTTTTCACACCGTCGTCGACGGTCACTAGCTGTAGCTTTCGTCCGCCGCCTCGAAGCTGATGTTGTGGATCTCGACCGGCGCCATCTGCGGGTGTTGTTCCGCTAGCTCGATACAGCGGCGACAAGCCCGCAACGCCATGATGCGTACATCGCGATCCGGTAGGTCCCGGTCCTTTGCCGGCATATACAGTCCGAACCTTTGGTCGGTGAATGGTCCGCAATCGCTGTGGTGAGCACCCGAGATTGAGACGGCCAGCCCCGCGCCGTTGCGTTGCCTGATCGGTAGACAGGCTGATGCGGAGCCGAACGTGGTGTCAGATCGCCATGGCGAGTTCGGCGACGGTGCGGCGACTCGGACGGGCGCACCGTTTCGGTGGCGAGTTCGTAGCCACCACGACGAAGGTTCTGCATGAAGGCGAGCCCGGTGAAGATGACGCGGGCGGTGCGGTCGGTGTGTAGACCGCACACGGGCGCAGCCGATGTTGGAGCCGGCCGTGGTCGACCTCGATCCGATTGTTCCCGGCCGCGGAGCGCACCCGAACGCTGTTGCCACGCCGGGTGTTCGCTGGTGCTGTCCACTGTGGCGTGCCGCGCCGGGAGACAGTGAAGCGACCGCCCTGCAAGCGCGTGCGCCAGGGCCCGGGCGTTCTGGACGAAGCCTACGTCAAAGCAACGGTGTCGGGCTCGACGTGTACAGCGAGGATGTGCTGGCTTGCCGGTGCCGCGTTAGACGACTACAAACAGAGCGTTCGGCATGTTCGCCTGTGGCGGCGTACTACCCGCGCCGTCACCATCGAATGGAGGACGCGTTGAGACGTTCACTCGCTCTGCTCGCGGCATTCGTCTTGACCGGTGCTGCCGGTGCTGCTGCGATAACGCAGGCACAAGCCGCGGCTCCGACGTATGACATCACCACCTTGGCCGGCAAGGTGGCATCGCTCCATGGCACGGCCGGCCTGCAGATCAGGTTCTCGGCGTTCATCGAGGACGAGGCGGAGGAGGACAGCGCGCCACCCGTGGCTGCGCCGATTACTCCCCCATTCGTGCAAGGCAGCCCGCTCGATGGCACATCCGTGCAGCCACCGAACGTCACGGTCAACCAGGACATTGCTGGCGCACCACAGAACGAAACGGCCATCGCGGTTGACCCGAACAACCCACAAGTGATCGTGGCCGGTGCGAATGACTACGCTTCCCGCACCTGGTCGTGTGCAATCGCCGGAACGCCGTGCAGCGCGCTTGGCGACGGCTATTCCGGCACCTATCTGTCCACCAACGGCGGGCAGACGTGGTGCTGCACGTCCAGTGACCCCAACCACCTGGGCACGCTCATTCCAGGTGTGGAGCGGCTCACCGGTGGGCAGTACGACGCGGGCGGCGACCCGTCGGTCGCATTCGACAGCCGCGGCAACGTCTACTACGCGGGCCTGGGCTTCAACCGGACCAGCGCACCGAACACCGTGGCGGTCAACCGTGGCACCATCAGCAACGGCTCGCTGACCTGGTCGGCGCCGACGTTCATCAACCAGACCACGTCACCGGCGATCCTGAACGACAAGGAATGGATCGCGGTCGATCACAACCCGTCCAGTCCGTTCCGCGACCGTGTGTACGTCACCTGGACCCGGTTCAAGTTCCAAGCCCAGACCGGAGCGTACGTCCAGTCGCCGATCGCATTCGTCTCGTCCAGCGACGGCGGGCGCACGTTCACCGCGCCCAAGATGATCTCCGGCAGCGCGCACTACAGCCAGGGCTCGCGACCAGTCGTCGGCCCCGACGGCTCGCTGTACGTGTTCTGGGACGGCTCGACTCGCCTCGCCGCGACCGACTCG
>DATFRR010000098.1:0-2708 GCA_035263025.1 Micromonosporaceae bacterium | reverse complement strand
GCTTCTTGGGCAACGCTCGCCAGACGCGACAGCTCCACGACGCGCTCGGCTTGCTGAGCCCGGCGCGTGCCGAGCGCCGCCGCGATCACCGTGGCGAGCGCGATGCCAACCATGTTGAAGACCGTCGACCACGTGAGGCCGTCCGGGTACATCCCGAAGATCGAGCTGGCTAGCAGCGCCATGATGCCGACCGTCACGACCGCCGGCCACCCAGCGAACGCCGCCGCGACGAACGGCGTCGCGGCGAATAGTCCCAGGTAATGCGGCTGCGGCCCGTCCCACAGCTCGATGATCACGATCGGCAGGAACAAGCCAAGAGCCGCGCCGACCGCGACGCGGTAATCGTGATTTGGCGGGCGTCGGCCCGTTAGGCGGATCATCATGGCAGTCCAAGGTCCAGCATGCCGGATTCGGCACCTTCGGATTCATCGGCCGTGTGGTTGGTAAAGCACCCCGAGCCACCGGCGCGACGCCACCTAGCTGGCACTTTCGCCACCGGTCGCGGTGTGCCACGGTCCGTTCGGCCGACCCGTACGGCCATCAGCTCGCCTTTCGGGTCGGTCAGCTAGCGGTGACGAAGGCCGCCAACTGTTGCGACTGCGCGAGTCGGCTGGGCTCGTGGACGTACATCATGTGGCCCGCCTCGTGGTAGGCGAACTCGATGTTGTCGTGCAGCTCGGCCGGAATGGCAAGATGCGCAAACGTGTGTTCGGCGGCGAAATAGGGCGTGGCACCGTCGTAGTAGCCGCACGCCACATGCACGCGCATGTGCGGATTCGTACGCATCGCGGTCGCGAGCTTGTCGGCCACGAAGATGTGCTCGCCCTCGAACTCCTTATACGACCACGGCCGCACCTTGTCGGTCAGCACCTCGTAGCTGAGGTCGCTTTCGTAGCGAAGCTCGGTGCGTACGTAATGGTTGAACGCCGCGCTGTACGGCCCCATGATCGCGTCCATCGACGGGTCGTTCTCGAAGTGCTCGCGCCCATAGTCCGCCATCCAGCCGAGGAACCTGCCGTCGAGCCGGCCCACCGTACGCCGGCGGTCGCGCAACACCTCGGTGAAGAACCGGACGTGCTCCGGCCGCATGTCGACCCGGTCGACGTAGTCCGCGGACAGGCCGCTGATCGAGGCGAGTCGGGAGACGGCGGAGTTCCTCTCGTCGGCGGTGAGCCGCGAACCGCGCTGGAGCGCCCACGGGTAGTCGCGGCTGGCGAACGCCTCGGCGTCGTCGAGCACCTCGCGCAGCGATCGGTCGCCGTGCCGTCCGTGGTAGTGGGCAATCGCGGCGTACGTCGGGAGGTACATCGCGTACGCGTCGTCGTTGTTGCCGCTGAAGTGTGAGCTGCCCCAGTCGAGCACGGTCGAGATCAGCATGAGGCCGTTGAGGTAAAGCGCGCTGCGTTCCTGGAGGTAGCGCGACAGGGCGGCGGCGCGCAGCGTGCCGTACGACTCACCGCACAAGTACTTCGGCGACAGCCAGCGTCCGTTGCGTGACGTCCACAGGCGGATCAGCTCGCCGACGGACGAGACATCCCCGCCGTACCCGTGAAAGTCCTTTGACTGGCCGCCCTTGACGGCGCGCGAGTATCCCGTCGAGACCGGGTCGATGAAGACCAGATCCGAATGCTTGAGCAGGGTCTGCTCGTTGTCGAGCAGGCCGTAGGGCGGCGGAAGCAAGGCGCCGGCATCGCCCATGTTGACGCGGCGCGGACCGAGCAGCCCGAGATGCAGCCACACGCTCGACGAGCCGGGGCCGCCGTTGAACGCGAAGGTCACCGGCCGCGTCGCGGCGTCCGCGCCATCGACCGTGTAGGCGACCATGAAGACTTCGGCCTTGGCTTGCGCGCCGTCGAACTTGTCGTCCGTGTGACCCTCGGTACGCAGAACCACACGTCCTGCGGTCACGGTGTAGGCGAGCCGCTCACCATCGATGGTGATCGTGTGGTGGCTGGTGACCAGGTCGTCGGTCGGCTCCGGCGGAGTCCCGTTCTTGGCGGCATCCTTCTTCGTGGGCGCTACCTCGTCGGTGGATGCCGCGTCGGGGGTTGCCGCGTCGGCCTGGCCAGCGTTGTTCTCGTCGGTCATGGCACCCGAGCCTAGTGGTGGCGCTCCGGCGGCGGCAGGCCGCGAACCCCCGGCTTGACCCGCGCATACGCGGCCAACGCGCCGCCAGACGCACACCCGTCTCCGCCGGACGTCAACTCGGCCGGACGTCGTATCGCTCTGCTGTCATTGGTGATAGCAGAGCGATACGAAGTAGTCGGCACAGGCGACGGAGCGGCCGCGAACCGATTCCCCGCTCGGTGCGGGTCCGGTGGCGAGCAGGTACAGTGAGTGCGCTCGCGGGTGTAGTTCAATGGCAGAACATCAGCTTCCCAAGCTGACAGTGCGGGTTCGATTCCCGTCACCCGCTCCACTAGTTCCCGCAGGTCAAGGACTCAACACTCGGTTTCCGATCTTCGTCGACCGGTCGTCTACGGACACTTTCGCACGGAAACCCCGCACGGCAGCAACACGACTAAGGCTCCATCAGATCGGCAAGCCGGCGAAGCAGGATGTTCGTTGTCTTACGTCTGCTTGTCGCGCTCGACGCTCGTACTGCTTGTGAAGGCGAGACTCCCCGGGGCGCCGTCCGGAAGAACGGCGTCGGCATATGCGTCGGACAGAGCGTTGCCCAATGCCGCACAGGCACCGGCCGTGCCCTC